>JBGAOD010000173.1:0-5873 GCA_044221955.1 Phycisphaerales bacterium
GAGCAGCGCAGAAGAGTCCGGCGATGTCGTTACGGGTGTGACGGCGGTCGCGCTCGGTCTCGCCGTGTGCTGCGGAGTCGGAGCCGCGTGCGGGGCGCTCAACGGCTCGATGATCGTGGGACTCAAGGTTCACCCGTTCATCATCACGCTCGGGATGATGGCGGTGCTCCGGGGCGTGGTGTTCGTGAGCACACGCGGCGAGTCGGTGCTCGGCGTGCCGCCGTCGTTCCAGAACGGGTTTTTCAAGAGTCAGATCGGCGGGGTGTACCCGGTGCCGGTGATCGTGATGCTGATCGTGACAGCGCTGGGGTGGGTTGTCCTCACGCGCACGACCCTGGGCCGCCGGACCTACGCGATTGGCGGGAACGAGATCGCGTCGCGCTACGCGGGCGTTCCTGTGGGGCGCGTCAAGATCGCGGTCTACACACTCACCGGGATGCTGGCGGGGCTGAGCGCGTGCGTGTCGGTCGGGTATTTCGGGAGCGCTTCGCCCGATGCCGGGAAGGGGTACGAGCTCCAGGTCATCGCCGCGTCGGTGATCGGCGGGGCATCGCTCTCGGGCGGGCGCGGGACGGCTCTGGGCGCGATGCTCGGGGCGATCCTGATCCAGTTGATCGGCAACGCCCTGATCATCCTCGAAATCGACACGAACTACACCGACATCGTGATGGGCGCGGCGATCGTGACCGCGGTGGTCCTCGACCAGGCCAAGTCGAGGCTCGTTCCTTCTGGGAAATAGCAGTCAACCCTGGGTTCCACGCTCGCTGGGAGTTCGGACTGGTATCATCCTCAACGCTTGCACACCAAGCACCCTTTCAAACACGGAGATTGACCATGAACAGATCAGCTTTCGTTCGCACGCTCTGCTGCGGCGTTGTTGCCGTCGCGGGCGGCGTGCTCACGCTCGACGCCTCGGCCCAGGGTGACAGCAAACCCGCGGCCAAGAAGTCCATCCGCATCGGCGTGATCGCCAAGAGCACCAGCAACCCCGTCTTCCAGGCCGCCAAGACCGGCGCGGAGGACGCGGCCGCGGAGTTTCGCGCCAAGGGCATGGACGTGAAGGTCTACTGGGCAACCCCGAACGTGGAGGACGCGCAGAAACAGGCCCAGGCGATCGAGCAGCTCGCGGGCCAAGGTTACGACGGAATCACCATCAGTTGCTCCGACGGCAAAGTCCTCAAATCCGCGATCGACTCCGCGGTGGACCGGGGCGTCGAGGTGGTCACGTTTGACTCCGACTCTCCCGACAGCAAGCGCTTCGCGTATTACGGGATCGACGACATCGAGGCCGGGCGTGCCGTGATGCGCGAGCTCGCCAAGGCGATGGGCGACAAGGGCGGGCAGGTCGCAGTGCTCGCGGGAAACCAGACCGCGCCGAACCTCCAGGCCCGTGTCAAGGGCGTGAAGGAGGAGATGGAGAAGTACAAGAACATCAAGCTCAAGCAGGTCTACTACCACAAGGAAACCGCCAACGACGCGGCCGCCATGGTTCAGCAGGTGCAAACCGCCAACCCGGACATCGCCGGGTGGGCCATGGTGGGTGGTTGGCCGCTCTTCACGCAGAACGCGCTCGACGGCGTGTACGACAAAGCGAAGGTCTCTTCGGTGGACACGCTCCCCGCGCAGCTGGACTACGTGCGGAGCGGGCAGGTCCAGGCCTTGATCGGGCAGGATTGCTACGGCTGGGGGCACGAGACCGTCGTGATGCTGGTTGAGAAGATCGCCAAGGGCAAGTCGCCCGCGAAGCCCGTCAACCACTTCGAGCTCGCCGTCGTGACCAAAGAGAATGTCGAGAAGTACGCCGGACTCTGGGAAAAATGGCTCGGCGGTGCGAAGAAGGACGCGGACGGCAAGCCGGACGCCAAGGGCAAGCCCGAGAAGTCCCCGACCGACAAGAAGTAAGCGCTCTTCCGAGACTCGGGGGCGAGAGTCCCCGAGTTTCTTTGCAACAGGCGTGCAGACGCCCGCTGGATTGACAACGGAATCGGTACAGTGACCGCATGAACTCCCCTCCGACCGCAAACTCACCCCGGGTGCTGCTGTCCGCCGAGCACGTCTCGAAGCGGTTTGGCATCACGCAGGCGCTCGACGACGTGAGCGTGAGTTTTTTCGCGGGCGAAGTACACGCCCTGATGGGCGAGAACGGCGCCGGCAAGAGCACTCTCGGTAAAGTCATCGCCGGTCTGCACAAGCAGGATCACGGCAGCGTGACGATCGCAGGACGGGCTTTGAAGCCCGGCTCGCTGGACGACGCGTTCGACGCGGGAATCAGGATCGTGCATCAGGAACTGGCGCAGTGCCCCAACCTCAGCGTCGCGGAGAACCTCTGCCTGCACGATCTGCCGACACGGGGTTTCGGGCTGGTGGATCGACGGGCGATGAACGATCGAGCGGCACGTCTGGTTCACAAGCTCGACCCCGGTATCGACGTGGAAGCCCCGCTCGGGCTTCTCGCGCCGGGTCGGCGTCAGATTTGCCAGATCGCCGCGAGCCTTGACGATCGCGCGAACGGGCACGGGGGCGCACAGGGCGTCTCGCTCGCGGCCCGCGTGATCGTGCTCGATGAGCCGACCAGTTCGCTCTCGGTCGCCGAGGCCGATCGGCTTCTCGAAATCACTCGTCAGCTTGCGGCGCAGGGGTTGACGATGATTTACGTCAGCCACCGCATGGGCGAGATTTTTCAGGTGTGCGATCGCGTGAGCATTCTTCGCGACGGAAAGTTTGTCGCGACCAGTCACATCAAGGACATTGACGAGCCAACGCTGGTGGAGCAGATGATCGGGCGTCGGTTACAGACCCCGACCGGGCGCATCCAAACCGGGGCGGCGGCCGCAAACCACGACGAACCGGCCAGCGAAACGTCGGCGCTTCGAGCGATGATCGGCGGCGAGCACCACGCCGCGGCCAACGCGCCGGTGCTGCTCGATGTTCAGGGGGTCTCCTCGCCCGGCAAGCTCCGCGAGATCTCACTGAGCGTTCGTGCGGGAGAGATCGTCGGCATCGGTGGGCTGGTCGGTGCCGGTCGCTCCGAACTGCTCGACGCGATCTTCGGGCTGGATCGACGCGCCGTCGGGCAGGTCAGGATCGCGGGAGCCCCTGTGAGCATCGCGGGCCCGAAGGCGATGATCGCGGCGGGGGTTGGGTACGTTCCCGAGGACCGGCGGCTCCAGGGGCTGTTTTTCCAGCTTGGAATCGACGAGAACATCCTTGTCCCGTTCATGCCCCGGCTCGCGCGGGCTCTCGGGTTCCGCAACCGCATTGCTGAAAAACGTGTCGTGCGCGAAAAGATCAAGGAGTTCCAGGTCAAGGCCGCGAGCTTCGGATCACTGCCCGGCGAACTCTCCGGCGGCAATCAACAGAAACTCCTTATCGCACGCTGGATGGGTAAGTCCACACGCGTGCTGCTGCTGGACGAACCCACGCGGGGGATCGACGTGGGCACCAAGGCCGAGGTGTACAAGCTGGTCCGCGCCGCGGCGGATTCCGGGGCGGCCGTGCTGCTGGTGTCCAGCGAGATGCCGGAGTTGCTGGCGTTGTCCGACCGGATTCTGGTCATGTGCGCGGGGCGGATCAGTGGTGAGTTGAACGGAGCTGAGATGACGCAAGCGAATATTTTACGCTTGGCCACGATCGACCAGGCGCGTCGTCCGGCGGCGGTCGGCGTGTGATGCCCGCGGTAGGTCGGCTCTCCGAGCCGACTCTCGCATGTGTCCAAGGATTCACGGAAAAAGTAGAGAAGGAGGGGACAGGCGGGACGCCTGTGCCACGAGTATTGGTATGTGGGAAAAGCCGAGTCGCTATTTCGGGAAGCGCGCGTGCGCTACGCCGACGGTCCCGAGCGCGTCGATGAGCTTGCCCGCGTCCGCCTCGAACACCATCTCGGTGCGATGGTTGAGCCGCAGGAACGACTCACGCTCGACGTGGTCGAGGAACGTCATCAGTGAGTCGTAGTACGCGCACGTGTTCAGCAGCCCGACCGGCTTTCCGTGGATCCCGAGCTGGGCCCACGCGAGGATCTCGAAGAGCTCGTCGAGCGTCCCAAGCCCGCCCGGCAGCGCGATGAACGCGTCGGCCAGTTCCGCCATCATGGCCTTGCGCTCGTGCATGGTGTTGGTGATGTGCAGCTTGGTGATGCCCGTGTGGGCCAGCTCGCGGCCTTCGAGGAGCTTGGTGATGACCCCGATCACACGCCCGCCCGCGTCGAGCGTGGCGTCAGCGACTGCCCCCATCAGCCCGGCCCGGCCGCCGCCGTAGATCAGCGTGATCCCGCGCGCCGCCAGCGTCTTCCCGACGAGCCTGGCGGCCTGCGCATACTCGGCGCGACCACCGTTGCTCGCGCCGCAGAAAACACACACACGTTCGATCGGTCTGGGCATGGTCGTTCCTTGCGAACCTTGGCTTTCTCTCTATTTGGTCAGTTTCACGGAGATCTCCGCGCCGTCGCGCCCGTTGCCGCTGGACACACGCGGCGAACCGTTCTCTCCCGCTTCGATCACCTTCACCACGATCCCGCGATCGGGCCGCTTCCTGTCGCCCTCAGTTTTCTTCAGCGTGACCGAGATCGCATCACCCTTCTTTTCCGCGTGGTACGTGGACAGAAGGAACTCGCCTTTCTGGTAGCCCCAACCCTCGCCCGCGTCCTCGTACAGCGTCCCCTCGGCCTTGCCGTTCGCGTCGAGAGCGACGTAGAGCGTGAGCGGGTTCAGCGGCTTCTCATCGACGAACTCGATCTTCGGACCGGCGGGGACGATCGAGCCACCGCGCAAGTAGAGGTCCGGCAGGTCCGCCACGCCGGCTTCGCCGTCGAACGCCAGCTTGTGCCAGATGCCCTTGGGCAGAACGGGCACGCGTGTCGAATCGGGCACCACCTGCGCCACCACCATCAGCGCGTCGCCGACGAGGAAACCGTCGTCCTCGCTGCGCAACGCCTGGTCCTTGGGATCGGCAAAGAACAGCGGGCGTGCCACCGGAAGCCCGACTGTCGCGGCCTCGTGGAAGAGCGTGTAGTAGTAGGGCATGAAGAGATACCGGCGGTCCAGCGCGGCCTTGCAGGTTTTTTCGACCTCGGGCCCGAACGACCACGGCTCCTTGTCGATGTTCCCCTTGCCTGTGTGCCCGCGGCTGAACGGCAGCATTGCGCCGAACCCCATCCAGCGAGCGAAGAGCTTGCCCTCCTGTCCAGCCGGCCCGTTGCCCGCGAACCCGCCAATATCCGGTCCAGCGAACGGCTGGCCCGACAGGCCCAGATTCAGCGTCATCGGGATCGACTCTTCCAGGTGCGGCCAATCCGCCGTGTTGTCGCCCGTCCACGACGCGGCGTAACGGTGACTTCCGATGTAGCCGGCGCGGGAGAGCACGAAGGGCCGCTTGTCCGGGTTGGCCGCCATGATCCCTTCGCGGCTGGCCTTGACCATCAGCATGCCGTAGACGTTGTGGTACTGCGCGTGCGAGCCCGGGCCGCCGAGTTCCGCGTCGGCACGGTGGACGTTGTCCTCGGGCATGGTCTTTGATTTCACATTGAACACGGCCGGCTCGTTCATGTCGTTCCACACGCCGTCGATGCCCGTCGCCATGAAGTCCTTGTACACGCCCGCCCACCACGTCCGCGCTTCTTTCCGCGTGTAGTCCGGGAAGACGCACATGCCGGGCCAGACCTCGCCGTTGAAATCTGTCTTGCCGTCGGCCCGCTTGACCCACGCATCGACCGCGTTGCCCTGATCGAACACGAAGTAGCCCTTCTCGGCCTTGATTCCCGGGTCGATCATCCACACGTTGTGAAACCCGTTCTGGTGCAGCCAGGCGTTGTGGGCCTTGGGATCGGGGAAGTACTCCTTGTTCCACGTGAAGCAGCGGAAGCCGTCCATGTAGTCGAT
>JBGAOD010000174.1:0-5800 GCA_044221955.1 Phycisphaerales bacterium
CAACCAACCCGTACTTTGTCCTGTCCACTACGCCCTCTCCCCCGGCAAAGACGAGGACGGCCTCACCATCACCGTCCCCCTCGAAAACCTCCACGAAATCACCGCAGACTCAACCCACTGGGCCGTGCCCGGGATCCTCCCCGACATCATCCAAGCCCTCATCAAGTCTCTCCCCAAAGCCCAGCGCACGCCGCTCGACGCCAAAGGAAGCCCATCCCAGGTCGCCGCGACACTCGCCGAATCCATCACCTTCCGCGAAGGCCCACTGCCGAGCGCGATGAGCGAAGCGATCGAAATCCTCTTCACCCTCTCCATCGATCCAGCCGCGTGGTCTTTCAAATCTCTCCCCGACCATCTCCGACCCCGCGTTCGCGTCGTCGATCACACGGCCAAGGAAATCGCAGCCGACCGCGACTTGCCCGCGCTCCAGCAACGCCTCCAAGCCCGCGCCCACAAGGCCCGCGCCGCCCGCCACCGCTTCGAGCGCACCGGCCTCACCACCTGGGACTTTGGAAACCTTCCCGACTCAATCGAAACCGACCACAACGGCACCGCCCTCGTCGCCTACCCCTCCCTCACCGACCGCGGCGACTCCGCCGCCCTCACCCTCCTCACGTCGCCGCAGGAAGCACGCACGCACACCACCCTCGGCGCACGCCGCCTCTACTCCATCGCCTGCCACGACGAAGTCGGCTACTACTTCGACGCCCACCCACACTGGAAGGAAATGACCAAACAGTTCAGCCTGTTCGGCAGCGAGCGCGACCTCCGCGACCAGCTCACGGCCATCATCGCCGAACGAACGTTCCTCGACGGCGAACCCGCGCTGCGCACACAGTCGGACTTCGAATCTCGCCGCGCCAACTCCTGGGGCCGCCTCTCCTCCGTCGCCCGCGAGGTCTGCGACACCGTCGCCAGCTTCCTCGAACCGCGCGCACTCGTCGCCAAACGCCTCGCCGGCGGCACCCCGCGCCTCTGGGCCGAGAGCATCGCCGATATCCGCGAGCACGCCGCGTACCTGATGCCCCAAGGGTTTCTATCGCTCATTACCTGGGAGCACCTCCAGCACTACCCACGCTACGTCGATGCCATGCGACACCGCCTCCTCTCGCTCCGCGAGGACGGTTCCCAGGCCGAATCAGGCTCGCTCCGCCAATTCGTCCCGTACTGGAAACGCTTCACCGGATGGGTCGCCGCCGAGATATCGAACGAACGCGCCGCGGGCGAGCCCGAATCACCAGCCGCAAAGGCCACCAACAAGGCCCCACTCCCGCCCGCACGCCGCGCCGCCGCCACCATCAATCTCGGCGCGGGCGAGTGGGCTCTGCAACGGTCCCGACTCCCCCCCGCGATCGACCGCTACCGCTGGGCCCTCGAAGAACTCCGCGTCGCCCTGTTCGCCCCCGATCTCGTCCGCACGCCTCTCACATCCCCAGCCGACCTGGATCGCCTCTGGCCCCAAGAAAAACGAAGCAACCCGCGCTGACACCCAAATCGCAAGGCGAGCAACGAGCGCAACGAAGCCCAGGTCGGAACGAAAAAAAGGGGTAGGCTCCCGCCCACCCCTTCAATGCTGCAATCCCTTGGGTCAACCTCGCCGACGATCGACCACGCCCAAAGAGCCCGCGATCACGCGATCCAATATCACACGATCGAACTCAGCCCGTTGGTCAGACCAAGCGACACGCCGTTGGTCGTCCACCCGCCGCCAAGGAACAGGTCATAGTGCGTGAGCGTCGCGGCGATAGGAACGATCGAGTCCACCTGGATCGAGTAGAAGTTCAACCCAGGACGGTTCACGATCAACGCCGGCAGCTCGTGCAGCTTCAACTGCGCAAACCCGCGGGCGTCCACCGGCACGCTCACCGAGATGAAATCGGTCACGCCCGTGAACAACAGCTTGACGGTCACCGTCGTCGCCTGACCCGTCGGGTTGTAGAACGCCAACGTCTCAAAGTAGAACTGACCGGCCAAAACCGTGTTCATGAACCCGTCGCCGAAGAAGAACGACGTACCACCCTCCACCGCCGTCGAGGTCGCGTCCGCCTCGCCGTTCTGACGCTGGCTCGCCGTGATGCTCACCGGAACGTTCGAGTCAAACCGCAGACCCAGCGGCTGATTGTTCACAAGGTTCAAGTCCGTCCCGCGCAGAACCAACTGCCCGAACGCAGGGATCGTCAGCGTCCGAATCAGGTCCGGCAGCCCAGTCGTGATGTACTTACCCGTCATGTTCACCACCGCCGCGGCCGAGGTCGTGTTCAGCAGCACCACCTCTCCGGTGACCGAGTCACCGTTGCTCAGCGTCGGGATTACCCCCGTGGTCGAACCGCCGTCCGCGTCACCGATGAACCCGAACCCGCCACGATTCGCCGCGTCGTAGTGCGAGAGCGCCGCCGTGATCCCCAGGAAGTTCACCGCGTCCGCGCTGTTCACCGGCTTGGCCGTGAGCGTCATCCCGAAACTCCCGGTCGGCAGCGTGCCCACAGAGTTGATATTCAACCCGAACCGCTGCAGAGCCGGCACCGTCTGCACCACCGCCGTCACCACCCCACCCGCCGTGTACGCCTTGAACGTCACCTCCACGGCAAACGGGTTCGGGTTGTAGTACACAATGAAATCGTTCACCGCCCCAGGGTTCCGCTCGACCCGCGCAAACGTCCACTCCGTGCTCAGCGTCTCGCTGAAACTGTCCCCCACCGTGCTGCTGAAGTCATAGTGCGCCAGCGTCGCGCCCAGCGGACCGTTGGACTGGATCACCAGCGAGTACGGCGTGTACTGCTTGAGCCCGTTGAAGCTCGCGCCCTGACCGTCGCTCGTCGTGATGCCGCTCCGCGAACCCGCCGCAATCGTCGCATTCGTCACCAGCAGCGTCGGAGCCGAACCATCCTCGTAATACGCCGTGATCGAGTACGTCACCGCGCTCGCGTTGTTGTTCGAGATCGAAACGAACTCGCGAATCGTCGCGCTCGCGTAACCCTCCGGGTAATACAGGTACTGCGACGCCGGCTCGGTGTTCACACGAAGCGTGTACGCACCAACGCCCGCCCCAAGCCCCGTCACGATCACCCAGTACTGCTGCCCGCCCACGCCCGCAAACCTCGCGTTCGCCGTCGCGCCGGGGATGCCAGCCGAGTCGGTGACCACCACCGCGTTCTCGTTCGGAGCGTTGAGCACCGTCACCGCACAGTCCAGCACCGACCCCGAGGGTGTCACAATCTGCACAAACGCCGGCCCATTCGCGCCCGCCGGCAGAGTGAACGTGAACAGATCGCGGTCGCCGGGAGTGTTCACCAGATCGGTCGCGAACCCGTCACCCGTCCGAGAGCTCAGATTCAGCAGCGACGGGGCATTGAAGTTGATCTCCCCCGGATCGCCCCCGTTCCCGTCGTTTACCGAGAACGTGTCAACAAACACCTTGTACTCGCCCGTCAGCGTTGCCGGCGGCGGCAGGCCGTTCACCGCCGACACCAGGATGAAGTACGTCACACCCTTGAGCCCGTTGGTAAACGTGAACGCCACCTGCGACGGGTTGTTCGTGCTCGGAATCCCCGTCGCCGAAATATCCCCGCCCGGCAGCAAGTTCCCACCCGCGTCAAAGATCCGAATCCGCGGCGCAAACCGACCGTTCGGGCCCGCGAAACTGCTCACCAGGATCGCCACCGGCCCATCGTCCACCGGCCTGAACTTGAACAGGTCCGAGTCATTGGAAGGCTGCAAACGCGGGTTGGACGTATCACCCACCACGCTCGTGCCCAGCGCGCCGTCACCAGTCGTCGGGCTCAGCGGAATCTCAAACGCCAACGGGAACTCACCGATGTTCGGGTAGTCGTCAATCGCCGGAGCGCCCACACTCACCGTGTACAGCCCCAGCCGACCACCCGTGTTCTCAACCAGCACGTAGTACACCGAGTTCCGCTTGACCTGGAAAATCCCCGTGTCCGCCGGATTGAACAACGCCCCGTTCTCCGAAGCCGTACCCGTCGCGATCACCACCGGAATCCCCGACGAAAGATCAATAATCGAAACCTTCGGGATGATCGTGCTCCCCGTCGGCCGCGTCACCACCACGCCAGCCTCGCCACCCGCAGGAGCCGTGAACTTGAACAGGTCCGAGTCCGTCACCAACTCGGTACGCCCCGCCGAAGAACCCGCGCCCGTCCCCGTGTCGATCGGGATCGTGTCCGCGAACGTGAACTCGCCCGCGTCCGGGTGGTCGTCCGTCGGCGGGAAGCTCAGAGTCACCTGATAGTTCCCGTAGTCGATGTTGCGGTCCGCGCCGCTCACCACCACGTAGTAATACCGGAACGTCCGCCCCGCGCTCGTCCGATTCGCCGACACCGGGAACGAAACCCGCGCGTTCAGGTCCGACAACGAAATGTTGTCGTTGTACCCAATCCGCAGAAGATTCGAGTTCAGGTTCGCGCTCGACACCGCCGCCGGCGTGCCCCCGTCCAGCCCGCCCTCGTACACCGTCACGAACGGATTCAGCGACGCCGATGAACTCGTCACAGTCACCGCCATCACCTGGAAATCAAACGCCGTGAAGCGGAACACGTCCGTGTCCCCCGGCTGCTCCAGCCGCCCGCTCACCGAACCCGAACCCAGGAAATCAAACTCGGGGATCAGCGTGCTGTTCACCGTCTGGCTGAAGTCCGCAAAGTCGTCGCTCGTCCCCAGCCCCGACACGCTCACGCGGTACGCGCCCGTCGTCCCGCCACTCCCAAACACCTGCACAAAGAACCGATCCCCCGGCACCATGGTGATGCCCGTCAGGCTCAGCGAACCGTCCGACGAAGCCGTCCCGCTCTTGATCGCCTGCTGGAAACCATCGAACACCACCACCGTCCCGATCAGCGACCCGCTCGGCCGCGCCAGCGTCACGCTGAACGTACCACGCGCCGGCGCAATAAACGTAAACAAATCCGCGTCCGACGTGTTCTCAATATTCCCCGCCAGCGTCGCCGACGCCGTGTTGGTGGTCTGCGTCGGGTCCGAGTTCACCGGGAAAACCGTCGCCAACGCGAAGTTGTTCGGGTGATCGTCCGTGAAACTCAGGTTCGGCATCGTGTGGATCAGCAGCTCATACGACCCGAGAGCGTGCGCAAAGTCCACCGGCTGCGTCGAATCCGCCGCCCGCGCATTGAAGTTCGCAAGCTGCCCCGACTCCACCTGCACGTAATACGTCTTCCCGGCCTCGATATTCAGCACCATGCGCGGATCGCGACGATGGTACGTTCTCCCCCCGAGGCTTCCCACCGAGGCGTTCCCATCCTCCCCCGCGATCGCGCTGTTGTCGTTGTTGTACCCGATCTGCTGAAAATCGTTGTCAAAGATCCGCAACGCCGCGTCCAGCGGGCTGTCGTAAGTCTTGTCCTGCCGCGCGTTCGTCGTCACCGTCGGCGGCTGCGCTTCCTCGCCGTCCGCAACGAACTCATTGAACGAGTTCGCGAGCTGCGTCGTATTCACCCGCACCTCAAACGTCCCCGTAAACGGCGCAACAAAGCTGTACACGTCCGTATCCGTGTACGACTCGATCCCAGAGTACGAAGTCTCTTCCAGCCGGATCATCCCCGTCGCCGCCGCCCCGGCCGTAAACGGCGGGAAAATACCCAGCACGTTCCCCGTCCCGATGCTGTACCCACGCTCGATCCCGCCGCTGCGGTCAAACACCCCGTCCGCCCCGCCCACGCCCCGCGCATCCCCAGTCCCCGACGTGATCGAAAAACTCGACGTGATCCCCGTAAACAAGGAATTGCCATCAAGCTGATCGATCACGATCGACTTGTTGTCCTTGCGGATG
>JBGAOD010000175.1:0-5784 GCA_044221955.1 Phycisphaerales bacterium
CGCGTCCGCCGGATCAAACTCCCGCCCACACTCCGGACACTTCCCCTTCGCGAGTCCAACGAGCGCATACCCACAGTCCAGGCACAAAGGCGCGGCCGAGCCTTCCGCATGAACCGACGGACTCACCGCTCGTCCCTCGCACGGATGTTGGTCTCAGGTGAACTCTGCGACAGTGCCCCATGCACCGCCGCCACATCCCTCAAAACCTCCCCCACCTGATCCAACCTCAACATCGTGCTCGCATCACTCATCGCCGTCTTCGGCTCCGGGTGGCACTCCAAAAACAACGCATGAACCCCGGCCGCGGTCGCCGCCCGCGCCAGCAGCGGCGCACGCTCCGGCCTCCCACCCGTCTGCTCCCCCGCCCCCGGCAACTGCGTCGAATGCGTGCAATCAAAGCACACCGGCACTCGGCCGCCGCCGTTCGCGCCGTCGCACTCCAGCTCCATCAGGTCGCCCATCCCCAGAAAATCATTCACGAGCCGCCCGTACCCGAACGTCGTCCCACGCTCCGTGAACATCACGTTCGAGCACCCGACCTCGGCCAGCTTCTTCCCCGCCCCGCGCATCTCCCCGGGCGACAAAAACTGCCCCTTCTTCACGTTCACGCCGCGCCGAAACGAAACCGCCGCGTTCCCCGCCGCGCACAGCAAGTCCGTCTGACGGCACAAAAACGCCGGGATCTGCAACAGATCAATCATCTTCGCCACCGGCTCGGCGTGATCCGGTTCATGAATATCCGTCGTCGTCGGCACACCCAACGCACGCCCGATCTCCGCGATCCAGTTCAACCCCTTTTCCATCCCCGGCCCGCGCGGCGAACGAATGCTCGACCGGTTCGCCTTATCAAACGACGCCTTGAAGATGTACGAAAGCCCGAGCGACCGGCACGCGTCGCGCACCGCCGTGCCGACCTGCATCCCAAGCTCGAACGATTCCAAAACACAAGGCCCCGCGATGATCGCCAGAGGCCGACCCGCGCCGATCGTCACCGAGCCCACGTTGCAAGTTCGATTCATCCAGCACGATAGGAACGCTCAACCCGCGCCCCGCACGTCCTACTTCGGTGCCGCCGACGGCGGCCTGCTCTTCTCAAAGGCCGCCCGCCATTTCTCCACCAGCGCCCGATACTCCTCCATCCCCGGCGGCTCCGGGAACGCCTGGTCAAACGGCTTCCCGCCCGTCTTCGCCAGCTCGTCCAGCTCCGGCTTGTACCGCTCCCGGATCAAGTCATACGCCGCCTGCTTCAAGTCATCCGGCGAACGCGCGTAGATCCGCTCCGAATCGTCCAGGTCCAGAATCTGCAGCAGCGCGTAGTACACCTGCGCCGTCAACTCCCGGAAATCCTTAGGCAGATTCTCCGTCCGTCCCTGCTGCGCCACCGCGTTCGTCCTCAACTGCTCCTGCATGTAATACGCGTGGAACTGCCGCGCATACTCGAACTGGCTCCGGAACACCTCCATGTTCCCCGCCAAAAGCCCGCTCGTGAACGCACCCTGCAACGACCCCACCACCTCCTGCGCCATCACATACGTCGACTTGTGCTGCTCCACCATCTCATCAGGAATCCACTGCGCCAGCGGCTTGCTCAGCTCCTCGGCACGCCCCGGATCGTTCATGTTCTGACCCGGGTACGTCCGCAGCGTCTTGTACAGCTTCTCGGCCATGTCCTTCTGATTGCGCCGCCAGTAGAACCGAATCTGATCGCGCAAAAAGTTCTCGTACCCCGCCGAGTAAAAGCTGTACGCCCGCCCCGCCTTGTCCGCCCAGCTGCGATTCACCAACTCGTCCAGGATGTCCCCGTAGGTCTCGATGAAGTTCGGGTTCGGGATCGCCAGGTACAGAGGGTCCTTCCCGTTCGCGTAATCAAAGAAACTGAAATACAGCTCCCCAGACCGCGCCAGATCCTGCACCGCCTGGATCGTCAAACGATCCGTATTGATGAAGTCAAAGTCCTTCCGGTTCTCGCTCGTCCATCTGTTCAGCGAGGCCTCCACCCCCCGCGCCGACCAATAGATGCAATGCGACGCCGAGTGCCGCCAGTCCAGCGGCCCGTACTTGTCCGTGTACCGGATCATCCGGTCCGGCTCCATCTTGTACGAATCCACCAGCACGCTCTTCCGCACCGACGCGACCAGCTTCGGCCACGCCGCCGCGTACTTCGCGTCCGCCAGCAGTACCGCCAACGCGTACCGCTTCGGGTTCGCCTTCGCCTGCACCGCCTCGATCGCGCCCCGCCGCAGCGAACGCTGGATCTCCACCTGCACCTGGTACTTCCGCAAGAACTCGTAATCAAACTCCTCCACGACCTGCGCCCGCAACGCCGCCGCCAACTCCTTCACCAGCGGGTCCGCTTTCTCCAACTCATCCAGCGGCAACGCGTCCGCGATCGGCCTCAGCCACTCCACGTACCGCTGCGACGCCGCCACCCGATCCCGGAACGTCGAGTCCGCCCGCGGCGGCTCGCCCAGCACGATCGTCCACTCCGCCGCGAACTGCCGCTTGTAGTACGGGTTCGCGTCGTCCGTGTACCCCTGGATCTTGTGAATCAGAATCCACGCCAGCTCCTTGTGCAGGAGCATGTCGTTCGGGTTCGCCGGGATCCCCTTCTCACGCAGCAGCTTGATCCCCGCGTTCACCCAACCCCACCGCTCCGACGGCGTCTGCGTCGTCACCGAAATGTTGTACGCCATGTTCCACGCATGGAACACCCACACCCGCGGGAACCGCGGCTGCAGCTTCGTAATCGCCTCCGACAACTGGATCGCCTCGTGGTACTTCCCCGCCTCCTTCAACGTGTTGGCGCGGATCCAAAGGTAATTCACGAACACGCCCCGGAACGCCCCCATCGCGATCCCCATCGCGATCTCCGGCGGCTGCCCCTCCTCCGCGCGGTCCGTGAACGAAAGCTTGTTCCGCCCGATCGACGCCGTGATCACCGGAGTCAGCGCGCCGCACACCGCCAGGCCGACCAGCAGCACCACCAGAGCAACAAGCTGTACCCGAGAGTCACGTCCCATGCGGCACTACACAATCCTTACTGCCCCGAGTACGTCGCGAGTTCACGCTTCCTGAAAATCAAGCACGCCGACCCGTACAGCGCCAAGCTCGCGCTCCCCAACACCAGCACACCCCACCCCACCGCCCCCCACGGAAGCTGCGTCCCATCCACCAGCCGCGTCGTCGGCTTCAAATCCGAGTACACCTTGAACGTCCGCGACACCGCCACGCCCACCGCGTTCACCACCACCGCCATGGGCAAAATATTCCCCTTGTCGTCCACCGACGCGTAGTTCTCCAGCGACTCGGCCAGGAACCCCGACGACTCCGCCGCCAGGAAACTCCCGAACGCCACCAGGCACGCCACCGGGAAACTCAAAAACGTCGACGCCCAGATCGCCAGCATCGACAAGAACGCCAGCTTCACCCACAGCACCGAAACCACCCGCACAAAGTTCGGCCGATAGCTCCCCACCGAGTACGAAACCTCCAGCCCCCCCGTCGGGAACGTACACGTCTCCTCGTTGGCCGCCCCGGTGAACAGGTCCCCGTTGAGCACCTGAACCTCCAGCAGCCCATCGTCATCCACCACGCTCGGCAGCAGCATCAGCGAGTGCGAGTACCCCAGCCCCGTGGGGTTCACAACCGGGTTGCTGTCCCGGAACCGGAACGTCATCCGATAGATCCGGTCCGGCATGTTCGCGCCCGAATCAATGCGGTACTTGAACGCCAGCGGCAGCCCGGACCGCTTCGCCTCGCCCAAACCCGCGAACACGAACAACTGATCCTTGTTCGGCTCCAGCGACCGGTACTGCTGCACGATCGCCTTGTACAGCTCGTCCGAAAGCTTCTGAATATTCCCCGGCGAAGTGTCAAACCCAGGGTTGCTCTTCTTCTCGTTCTCGATCCGCAAATCAACATTCTGCTTGAACTGCTCGGGCAGAATCCGCGGCGGCTCGGCCTCCACCACCACGTTCGACCGCAACACCCGCGTCTCCAAAATCGTCCGGTCTTCGCTCGCCCCGCCCCCCATCGTCTGGTACGGCTCACGCTCCCCCACCGCAACCTGCCCACGCAGGTGCTCCGTAAACAAAAAAACCCCCGACCCGCACACCGCCAGCAGCACCGCGTTGAGCCCGATCACCCCCAGCCACTTCCCCAGCAAAAACTGCCAGCTCGCCACCGGCTTGGTCATCGTCTGCCAGATCGTCTTGTTCCGCTGCTCGAACGCCACCGTCGAAGCCGAAAAAACCAGCGTCAAAACCGCGATGATCCAGAACGACCCTCCGGTGCCGTACTGCAAGAACGTCTGCACCCGGTACCGCAGCGGGCTCGAAGCCTCCAGCGTCGAAGGCAGCGCCGCCAACCCGAAGATCAACAGCACGATGAAGATCACCGTGACCTTCATCCGCACCGCCTCCGTCAACACATTCCGCGCTACCGCCCACACCGCCCCAGGCCCCGAGTACAACACCTGCAGCAGCCGCATCAAAATCACGAACGAGCCCGTGAGCGCCACCAACCCCGCCAGCAGCCGAGCAAAGTTCCGCGTCGGCAAATACAGATTCAGCGGGTACACCACCGCCGCCGCAACGAGCAGCAACCCAAGCGCCGTCAGCCCCAGCCCCAGCCACACCACCGCGAGCAGCATCACCGCCGCGACCCCGATCCCCACGCCCACGCTCGTCGGATCGCTCCGCGCCGAGACAACCGAGCGAAAAATCCGCTCGCTCTCCTCCAGCGCGCTCTGCCCCGCCCGCGCCGCCTCATCGTTCACCGCGGCCTTGTCCACCACCGCCGTCCGGTCCCCCGCCTTCCCCGCCCCCCCGGACTTGGCTTCTCCCGAATCCGCTTCCGAAGGGCTCGCGTCCGGCGTCACACCCACCGCCGATCCCGCCGGCACGTTCACCGCCACCACATACGACACGTACCCCGCCACCGCCAACGCCACAATCACGCACGACGCGATGATCTTGAACACCCGCGCGTTCTGCACGCGATCAAGCTGCCTGTATCGTTCAGAGAACTTCACGCGCCCGACCCCGGCTTGGGAACCTGCCCGGACGGCGACTCGGGCTTCCCGCCATCAGGCTTGGCCAGCAGAGAACCGATCAACGACTGATCCACATCCTGAGCCGGCTTGCTCGCCGCGGCCCCGCCGACCGAAGCCCGCCCGATCGTCACGTTCGGAATCGCAGTCTTTTCCCCCGGAACCGCAGCCGAGCCCGCACCGCCGTAGCTCTCGAGCAACGACCCAATCACACCCTCATCCACCTTCGCCGAATCAACCTCCGGCAACGCTTCCCGGGTCGCGCTCACGCCCCCGTTCCCATCCACGCTCCCGTCCACGTTCCTCGACAACCGCTCAATCAACGCCGCCCCATCCTCCGCCCCACCACGCAAAAACTCCGCCGTCTGCCCGCCCGCCGTCGCGCCCGATGTCCGCAACTGCTCGCCCCGCGCACGCTCGACGATGCTGAGGAAAAGATCCTCCAGCCTCTGCCTCGGCCGCGCCACCCGCAGCACCGACTTGTTCCCTCCCGACCGCACACGGATCACCCGATCAATCTCCGCCAGCGTCCCCTCATCCAGCGAATCCGCTTCAATGCTCGTCTTGTTCTGCGACTCCAAAAGCTGATCGCACGTCCCCTCAGCCCGAATTTGACCGCCGTACAAAATCACCATCCGATCAACACAGTCCTCAACATCCGCCATCATATGGCTCGAAAGCAATATAGTCTTCCCACGCCGCCCGAGATCGATAATCAAATCCTTGATCTGCTT
>JBGAOD010000176.1:0-5696 GCA_044221955.1 Phycisphaerales bacterium
TAGAGGATGCCGATCCGTGTCCCGATTCGATTATCGGTGCTTTCCCGGGCTTCCAAGGGCTCTCCCGGGCTCTTGGGGTGCCATTCCTCACAGAAAACTTCCAAAGTCTCTTGCCGATCGCGGAAGTGGTGGCATGTTCATGGTGTCAGGAACGAATCGGTCGTTCTCAATCAAGAGTGTGTTCCCCATCGTTTTCTGTGAGGAGATTCCCATGAAGAAGATTGTTGCTCTCGTCGCTCTCGCTGGTATGGCCTCGGCTGCCTTCGCTCAGCCCGGCTCCAAGTCCCAGATCGATATCAAGGCCCGCATCGCCGGCACGACCGACTGGCTGGACGTGGTGAACTTCAACGCTCCCGACCTCACCTCGGGCGTCAACATCGAAGTCGGCGTGTTCTACTTCCGCAACGCCGGCTACGGCTTCTCGACCTGCGTCCACAACGTCGTGACGAGCAACTGGAACGCGGTTGACGTTGCCACCCTGGTCGACCGGGCCGACAGCGCCAAGCACCCCGACGGCCGCATCGGCAACTTCAACTTCGGTGGTCAGGCCCAGGACAAGTACACGACCGGCATCGACGCCGGCAACCTCCGCATCGCCGCGACCGGCAACGCCGGTGACGCGATCGGCGGCGGCATCTCGATCAAGCAGAACACCCCGGTCGCCCTGGGCGCGGGCTTCAACACCGCCGACGGCGTGCTCGGCTTCCGCTTCGACATCACGATCAACAACCCCACGCCCGGCTCGGCCAACAGCCGCACCCTGGTGAGCGATGCCCCGGCCGCCCGAATCAACAGCTACTCGGTGTACGACACCGCCGCCTCGACGACCGCGACGAGCATCAAGGCCTCGCTCCTCGCCACCGACGTGGCGACCATGAACGTCACCTGGGCCCCGGCCCCGGCGTCGCTCGCCCTCCTCGGCCTCGGTGGCCTGGTCACCGGCCGTCGTCGCCGCTAAGCCCCAATCGGTGATCGCGAGTCCCTCACAGGACACGATCCCGAACGGCTGATGCGTCCCTGACTATCTCTGCCCCCCGACCGGTACACCGGTCGGGGGGTTTTCGTTTTTTGATGCGAGCGTCGGCTCGGCGGGCAACCGCTGGATATCCCACGGACTCAGACCGGCGACCTTCCCGCCACGATCAGCTCGCGGGCCCCGAGGCGGGTGATCCGTTCGACGAAGGACCGGTACCGGGCCTGGGCGTCGCTCGTGTCGGCGTTGAAGTAGATATTGAAGAGTTCGGGCCCGCGGCGGTGGAGGAGGTAGGCATCCGCGGCACGTTCCCCGGCCGACGCACGGATCGTGCCGACCAGCCGCCCTTGGGCGGCGTCGGTGACCAGCGTGGCGAGCGCTTGACGGTGCCGTCCGTCTTGATCCTCTTGGAGAAAATGGAGGAGCGCCCAGACCTGCGCGTAGTAGGCGAGCGTGGCTTGCGGGTCGCGTGGGCCTGGGGTGGCGTTGCCGGATGTCGTTGCGGTTTGAGCGATCAGGTCCTGAGGTGAACCCGCGAGAAGCTCGGCAAGCGAGAACAAGCGGCCCTCTTCGACGCGCTGGCGGAGTTGGTCAAACCGATCGGGGTTGGCCCATGGCGTGAAGATCGGTTTGGTTGGGTCGTTCGTGTCCCAGCGAAAACCCTCCATGTGCGTGGCGATTCCCTCTTCGAGCCAGATCGGCAGCGGGTCGATGAAGGTTTGCTGGGTGAACTGGTGCCAGCCCTCGTGGCCGATGAGGGCGAGCGTGTCGCGCGTGCCCAGGTCGTAGAGGAGTGCGCGGGCGTTGAGCGTGAAGCCGCCGCGCGGGATTTTGAGGAAGCCCTCGGCCTCGTCGGGGAACATCTGCGCTGTAAGTTTCATCCACTGCGGGCGATTGGCGAGGAGGAAGGTGTCGAGCGCCAGCGGTGGGGCGGGGAGGGTGGCGTAGGCCGAGCGGTACACGGCGAGCGCGGATTCCATGAAGCGCGGCAGGCGGCTCAGCGTGACGCCGGGTGGCATGGTGGTAAAGAGGCGGTACGCGGGCGTGCGGATGACGCGGCCGGCGGGGGAGACGGCGGTCCAGGGCTCGATACTGAGGATGGTGGACGCGGTGTTTGATGGGCCGTTGATTACGGAGGCGTTGGAGCGATCGGCGGTGTACGCTGGCACTGGTGGCGGAAGGTTCGAGGGTGAGTTCGAGCAGGCGGCGAGCAGCGCTGACAGGGCCGGGGCGAGGGTCAGCGAGAGGCCGGACGCGCGAACCCGCGTGCGGTTCGTGGTCGGTGGGCCAAGCGACGAGGGTCGCGCGATCACGCCGCGCCGCCCAGTGCGTTGAGGGCGGTCTGCGTGGCCGCGAGGTCGGCCTGGGCCTTGGCGAGCTGGTCGCGCGATTGCTGCACCATCGCGGGCGGAGCGCGGTCGGCGTAGCCCGGGTTGGCGAGCCGCCCGGTGAGCGTGGCGACGGATTTTTCGAGGTCGGCGATCTGCTTCTGCAAGCGAGTCTTCTCCGCGCCCTCGTCCACGGCATCGGCGAGATTGCTTAATGTAAGTTCGCCGGACTCGAAGCGGAACTTCACGCTCGTTGCGGGTGGGGCATCGGTGGTGACACGTTCCATCCCGGCCATGGCCATGACGAACGCGCTGTGGGGCTTCACGGCGGCCTCGATGTCGGTCGTGGCGTGGAGCGTCACGCGGCGCTTAGGCAGGACCTGGTGCTGGGCCCGCACTTCGCGGATGGATGTAATAAGCAGGCGGAGGCGCTCGAACTGCGTTTCGGCGGCCGGGTCGATGAGCGATGGGCTTGCCTCGGGCCACCCGGCCGTGCAGAGGAGACCGGCCTTGCGAGGGGGCGTAAGCGTGAGGCCCGCGACGGGCTCGGTTTTCAAGGCCGAGAAATGCTCGAAGATCGCTTCGGTCACGAACGGCATGATGGGGTGGAGCAGGCGAAGGATCGTGTCCATCGCCGCCCGCAGCACGGCCCGCTGGTGCGCGTCGTTGGCGACGGTCGGCTTGATCGCTTCGAGGTACCAATCGCAGAAATCGCGCCAGAGAAGGTCGTAGCAGACTTGGGCGTAGGTACTAAATTGATATTCGCGCAGGGCCTTGTCGGCCTCGGCGACGGCGGAGGCGAGGCGGGAGAGGAGCCAGCGGTCGGCGAGGGAGGGGGAAGAGGAAGACGAAGAAGTAGAAGGAGTAGACACAGGTTGAAAACCTGTGCCACTAGGGTGGGTAGAAAGAGCTGAAGACACAGGCGGGACGCCTGTGCCACTAGATTGCGTAGAAGAACAGGGCGATATGAGGATGCCGCTCGTGAAACGGGCCGCGTTCCAGAGTTTGTTGGCGAAGTTTCTGCCCAGGTCGAACTTGGGCGAGGTGTTGCGGCCGCTGGTGGGATCTTTCACCACCGGCATGCGCACGTCCTGCGTCTGCGTGGTCATCTGGCAGAGCGTGAAGCGCATCGCGTCCGCGCCGTGGCTGGCGATGATGTCGAGCGGGTCGACGCCGTTACCGAGCGACTTGGACATCTTGCGGCCTTCGCCGTCCTGGATCATGGCGTGAATGAAGACGTCGTGGAAGGGGACGGGGCCGTGGCCTTGGCCCTCGCCCATGAAGTAGCGGTTCATCATGACCATGCGCGAGACCCACAGGGTGATGATCTCGCGGGCGGTGCAGAGGGCGGAAGTTGGGTTGAAGGCCTTGAGAAGGTCTTTCGTGGAGCTTTGCGCGTCGGGCTCGGGCCAGCCCATGGTGGAGATTGGCCAGAGGGATGAGGAGAACCAGGTGTCGAGGACGTCGGGATCCTGTTCAAACTCTGCGACCTTTAGGAGTTGGCTAATCTCGGGATTACCCGAATTCACACACACAAATATGTTCTTGCCAATCAAGGATCGCAGCGCGGCCTCAGATAGTTCACTCGATCCTAAATCGATCACTGAACCATCCATCGCTCGCACCGCAAGTTCGCCGGATACCACGAAGTGATGAATGGCGCGAGCAATGTCAACGCCAGCCTCCATCGCGCTGCGCGAAAGTCCGTCTCGAATACTTCCTCCGAGTGTTGCAGCGACCGTATTAAAACCTGTGAGCATGACGCTCGCTATCGAACCGCTCCACACGGGGATCCGATGCCCCCACCAGAGCTGCCGGCTGATGCACCAGTCCCGAATGTTGTCGTGCCACAGCTCGTACGTCTTCGCATACCGAGCCGGGTAGAACGTCAGTTCCTTATTGTGCCGCTCAGTCTTGCTCCCATGCTTCTTGTGCCCGTGCGGCTCGGAGATCTGCTCCGGCACCAGCGCCTTGTTGGCCGCCGCCGCCATCCTCGGGTCCGTCACCTTCACGTACCACTGATCGCTCAGGTACGGCTCGATAATGGCCTTGCTGCGGTCGCTATGCTTGACGCTGTGGCGATAGGGCTTGGCTTCTTCAAAGAGCGATTCGTTGCCCACGGTCCGAGCTTGGAACTCGTCGATCACGAGCTTGCGGGCCTCGGCCATTTTCTTGCCAACGAGGATGTGCGCGTCGCCGAGGTCGCTCCAGCCGTGCTTGTCGCTGACGCGTCCATCGGGAGACATCATGTTAATAAGAGCTTTGTCCTGCCCGCCGGCGAAGGTGTCCATTCTTTCTTTGTGGCGTTGGTAGAGCTCGTAGTCGTTAGCGTCGTGGGCGGGTGTTACTTTGAGGAAGCCGGTGGCGAACTTGGCTTTGGGGTCTTCTGATTCTGAAGAAGAGGAAGACGCAGGAGGGATAGACACAGGTTGAAAACCTGTGCCACTAGATTTGGTAGGAGAATACGGGGAATCGGCCGCGGGCAGCACCACGTACTCATCTTCCACGATCGGGATCACGCGCCCCACCAGCGGAAGTTCCACGCACAGCCCGCGCAACGCCTTGGCGCGCGGGTCGTGCGGGTTCACAGCCACGGCCGTGTCCGCGAGGTAAGTTTCGGGCCGCGTCGTTGCGACCGTCACCCACGCCTCCTGCTCGTCGGGGTGCTGTTCCGCGCCGGGATAGCCGCGCGATTGAAGCTCGGACCAGGTCACGGGCACGGCGTCGCCGGGGGGTAACTCGCCCTGCTTGCGTTCCTTCTGAGTCGTCGCGCCGTGCGGATGCACGAGCGGGTAGCGAAGATAATAGAACTTCGCGTCAATCTCTTCGTCGTAACATTCATCATCGGCCACGGCCGTCTGCAACACAGGGTCCCAGTTGACGAGCCGCTTTCCGCGATAAATCAGCCCATCGCTGAAGAGCCGGAAGAACGCCTCGCGCACGGCCTTGGCGCAGACTTCGTCCATCGTGAACCGCTGTCGATCCCAGTCGCACGAGCAGCCCATTTTCTTGAGCTGGTCGGTGATCGTGGCCTCGTACTCGTCCTTGAACGCCTGGATCTTCGCGACGAACTCCTCGCGCGTAAAATCGGTGCGGCGTTTTTTCTCTTCTTTCTGCACCCGCTTCTCGACCACGGCCTGGGTGGCGATCCCCGCGTGGTCGGTGCCGGGCATCCAGAGCGTTTCGTAGCCCTTCATGCGGTGGGCTCGCACGAGAATGTCCTGGATGGAATTGTTCAGGGCGTGCCCGAGGTGCAGCGCGGCGGTCACGTTCGGGGGCGGGATGACGACGCTGTAGGGCTTGGCCTCACCGGACAGAACCCGCTCTGGGTCGGCGTGGAAGGCTTTCGAGTCTTCCCAGCGCTTCCAGATGCGAGATTCGTGGTCAGCGGGCCG
>JBGAOD010000177.1:0-5634 GCA_044221955.1 Phycisphaerales bacterium
ATAACGTCGACGCCGACTTCAACGGGCTCAACCACCAGGCCGGTCTGACCTTCGACACCGATTTCAACGCCACCTACTGGCTCAGCTTCACGAACGGCAACCTCCCGGTCGAGATCTACGACAACGCCGCCGTCCTCCGCACCGACGGCCCGCGCCAGGACATCTCGGGCTACCCGACCGATTACGGCGCGTTCGTCGGCGGCGCCAAGTCCACCCACAACCCCAACGCGTTCGACGGTCCTCGCATCGACGCCCAGAACGGGGGATCAACGTCGATCTACACCAACTTCTCGCCCGGCCTGGCGAGCGATTCCTGCTTTGCCAACCCCACCGCTCCCGTCGGCACCGCCGGCCAGCTTGAGTGCTTTATCAACAACCTCAACGTCGCCGGCGTGCCCGCGTTCCCGGGCACCGGCTCCGGCGCGGCCGTCACCACGGGCTTTGAGTTCCGCGTCAGCCTGGCTGAACTCAACTGGAACCACAGCGGGCCCCTCAAGATCGCCGGCTTCGTCAGCAACGGCGGGTACGACTACCTGTCCAACCAGGTCATCGGCGGCCTCCCGGACGGCACCGGCAACCTCGCCGGCACCGGCGCGGTCAACTTCGCATCGATCTCGGGCAACCAGTACGTGGTCGTCCCCTGCCCGTCTGACTTTGACGGCGACGGCTTCGTCACCGGCGACGACTTCGACGCCTTCGTTGTCCAGTTCGAGCTGGGCAACGACTCGGCCGACTACGACGGCGACGGCTTCGTCACCGGCGATGACTTCGACGCCTACGTCGTCGCCTTCGAGGCGGGCTGCTAAGGCTCTTACGAAGCGAACTCGACAGCTCTGATGTCGCTCCATGAACAGGCCCCCGGCATCCGCCGGGGGCCTCTCTCGTTTTGCGATCGTCACGCCGAGCCCGCCGCGATCAGCCCGCGATCCGTCTCACCTGCTCGCGCTGGTTGGCGAGCACGTACCGGCAGATCTGTCCCGCCACGAAATCCCGGTGGGCCGCGTGGAACGAGAAATCAAACGCCACCCCGAGGTAGACGTTCTGCCCGCTGTCCATGTGGGTGTGCGCGATCTTGGCGGTCATCGCGATCGGCGCTGGGATATGCGGCCTGAGATCGATCCGCAGCCAGACCGCCCGCGACCGATCGGGCCCGATCGTGACACCACGATCGACCAGCAATCCCGCGCCGCCGCCGCCGATGTTGACCAGGTGTGCCTTGAACGGCGGGCCCACATCCGGCAGCACCAGCGGCTCGTCCGCGTTGGACGCCGACGGCATCAGCACGCCCGACTCAAGATCCGTAATCAGCGTCCGGTTCGCGACCTCGGCGGCAACCACCGATGTCAGGTCCATCAGCGACCAGCAGCAGACCTGCGGGAGCTTGAGCTGCGCGGTGGACATGCGATAGAAGTTCCGGCGCTGGCAGCGCTCGACGTGTACCGGCATCCCGATCACCAGCCCCGCGAGGGGCCTGCCGTGGGCCTGCGCGATCTCGGCGTGCCCGATGACCTCGGCCTGGAACATCCAACGGTTCTGCCCGATCGTGAGCCCCACGACCAGCTTGCTTCCAACCTCCAGGCGGACCGACTGCCCGAGAGCACCCGGTTGCTCGACGGTGATGCGTTCTTCATCAAGCCCGAGGATGCGGACCCGCCAGATCAGATCGGCGGGCGAGTTCCCGATCGCCTCTTCGCCGATGGGAAGCCCACGGTCCAGGCTGATTTCGAGCCCGCCGTTGCGTTCGTAGACCTGGTCGAGGCTCTCGCGCCATCGGTCGGTGCGAGATCGGTGTGCGGGCATAGCTGCGTCTCCACGAGGGTGTGTTGGGGCTCCGATGCATCGTCGCGGCGGACGCGAGCCTTGAGCCGAGCAACGGAAAACCCGGGCCGATAAGCCGGGCTTGTGCGCACCGACTCGGATGTCCCGGCTATTCCGACCCCGCACCCGTTACGGGCTGTCGCCCCGAGGCTCGGCCACGGATCTCCGCAACCGCCCTCACCGAGCCCTCGAGTTCTTCTGCCGTCGGAACACACCCGCCAAACCGCAGCGCGTAGTACACGCCTGACACCCGTCGCAGCGCGCCCGCCGCGGGAACAGACGGTCCGAGCGTTTCGGCGTGATCGAGCGGGGGCTTCCAGACGGGCTTTGCCATTCCTGCTCGGCGGAGGGCCGCGAGGGCTCGGTCGTAGATTCTCGCCGCGCGCATCAGCTCGGGTGTGTGAATCGTCGTCGCTTGCGGCGTTCGAGCTCGTGTCCAGTCGCCTGAGAGAAGTGCGCGCGAAGCCCGCGCGACGAGCCACAACGCCACTCCAAAGACACCCACGCTCAGCACCGCCCTGGACAGGATCCTGCCCCTGCTGCCTTCGTCGGAGGAGCGGTACTCGGCGACCCAGCCCGAGACGTGCTCCTGGACCCACGCCGCGGGGTTCACGTCAACCCCGAGGAGTTTCTTGCGGGACTGCTCGTCGAATGTCACGACGGAGGTTGACCACGCGTCGTCCATGGAGTCGAGCCAGTGCTGCCAACCGGCCAGGAAACGCGCGGGCGGGCGGATCTGCCGGAGCAGTCCGTCGGGCGGGGTTGGATCGAACGTTGCCCACACGCCGTCGGCGATCATTGCTTCAACCCAGGCGTGCGCGCTGTTCTCGCGGACGGTGTAGGACTCGGTTTCGGCGGAAAACTCGTTCGCCACGTAGCCCGCGACCACACGAGCGGGGATCCCAACGCTTCGCGTCATCGCCGCCATCGCCGCGGCGAAGTACTCGCAATGCCCGGCTTTGGTCTCGAACAGGAACCCCTCGATCGGGTCCTTGCCCGCGCGCAGCGAGGGGGTGTCGAGGGTGTACGTGTAGTTCGATCGCAGGTGCCGCTCGATGGCCCGGCACGCGTCGGAGTCCCAGGCCGGGGGCCGGAGGTTTGGATCGGGCTCAACGCCCGCTTGGGCAAGCACGCGGCGTGCCTCCACCCCGATGGTTTCCGACCTGAAGCCGACGATCCTGGTCCGGGAGATCTGCGACCTTTCCTCGTCGGGCTTGGGTGGGATGGAGGTGACCGTGTAGGCGAACCGGCCCGGGCGCCCGTCGCGTGTCAGCGTCCGGCCGGCGGTCTGGAGAGCCAGTTGGGCGTCGGCTTCGAGTTCAACGCTTACGGGATCGAGCGCTGCCAGCACGGGAACGCCGCTCGCGCCCACGTCACGCATAACGATCCGCTGCACCACCGCGCCCTGGGCGTCGGTGGGCCCGATCTGCCACGGCTTGCCGCCCTGGAGTTTCATGTCCACGATCGGGCCGGCAGTGGGCGATTTGGTCCACGCTCTGCCGTCGTAGGTATCCAAAACGGCACCGCGAAGGTAAACGTGACGCCCTTCGGTGCCTACTGAGAATCCCTCGCGGTTTTCCAACCGCAGATCGAGGACCGTGCGCGTGGATTCCGTGATCAGCCCGGACCGCCGCAGGTCAACACGCTCGGTGAATCCAGTACGTCGCCCCCCGAACTGCCCCAGCCCGACGAACTCGCTCTCACCGACGCCGCGCGGCATGACGATCCAGACCACCACGCTGACCGCCAACCCCAGCACGATTGCGGTGCCGCAGAGAGGCGCGAAACTGCGGAGGATCGCCCGGATCGCGACGGATTCCGGCTCGGGCGCTCGGGCCCCGAGCGCTCCCAACGTCCGATCGTTGAACGCCGACCGTTCGATCCCGGCCGCGATATGGAAGCTCATCACCGCGAACACCGTGACAAGCACGTTCGCGATCACGAGGATTCCCATTCCGAGCGTGTTGGCGGTGAGGATCGCGCCGATCGTCAAGAAGATCGAGAGCGTGAGCACCTGCGCGACGTCGCGTGTTTCCTTTCGATCCCAGAGCTTGACGAGCAGCACCAGCACCAGGAACTGGCAGAAGACCGAGACCGTGAGCCCTTCCACACCTCGATCCGCGACCACCCGGTAGAAACTCCACACGATCGAAGCCGTGACCAGAAGATTGATCGCCAGCTTGGGCACCGGTTTCGCGCGGCGTAGCTCCGTGACCCACCACCCCGCGACCGCCACCGGGATCGCCACGGCGGCCAGCACCCCGAAGCGATCCGCCAGCGCGTAGGCAGCGATGGAGAGGCACACGCTCACCAGTGTCGCGATCCGCGAGAGTCGCACGGTGGTCATCGTGATCCCTCCGCGGACGAGGTTGATTCGCGCAACCCGCGGGTCGACCCACGCCCCGCGAAGATCCGACCCGAGGGGCTCTCCTCACTCACGACCCACGCCGATTCTCGCCCGCCAAGCCAGAATCCGTCGATGGTGTGCCCCACTCCCGGGCCCGATCGTCCCACGGGAGGAATCACCGCCAGCGTATCGAGCAGCGCCTCGACATGCCCGCGCCCTTCGCGCGGGGCCGCACGCAGCCCTTGGGACGGCACGCTGAGCCCGACGACAAGCCCACGGGCCGCGGCGCGGTGCAGCGCTCCGGAGGCCAGGCTGATAAGGCGCTCGCCGGCGTCGGGATCATCGCTCAGTTCGAGCACAATCCACAGTCGTTCGGTCGTAGCGGCCGAGTTCTGACGCACGATCGTCTCGCCCGTCCGGGCTGTCCGTCGCCAGGCGATCGCGCGAAGACTGTCCCCCGGCGCGTACTCGCGCAGCGAAAAGAACTCGTGCCCGTCCAACGCTCGCAGAGGTGCCGAACGACCGCCCGAGCGCTCCGAGTCGTGTTCGCGCGACAACTCCGGCACGAACTCGGCCGGCTCGGGCCGCACCAATGCGATACGCGTGCCAACGAACGTCACGGACTTTCGGGTGAGCCCGAAAGGGAACACCGTCCATGCGGCCACACACCGGAACCGAGCCTCGCCGCGCCGGGTCGGCTTCACGATCGCGTCCACGGTCACGGTCTCGCCCGCGCGGACCAGCGGCACGAAGGCGAACGGCTCGCTCATCCGTCCCGACCAGTTCGCCCGGTCGGCCCGATCACGGTCCGGCGCGTGCCGCGCTCGTTCACTGAGGTTGATCGCGAAGGCCGGGAAAATCCGGTTGCTGTTGCGGACGCGGTAACGCACCCGCATCAGACCGTTGACCTGCGACGGTCCGATCGGATCGCGCGCGACCTCAATACCCATCAGCGACGCCCCGCTGATGACACCCGAGACCAGCATCCCGCCGACCGCAAGCCCGAACGCCCAGAAAAGCAGGTTGTTCTGGCTGTTGATCGCGCCGATCGCGAGGAAGACCGTGGTGATCGCGTACACCACGCCGGGGAAGTGGAAGTGGTACCTCCGACGCACTCGGGTCAGAGGATCATCGAGGACCATGTTGCTGGACCGGTCCGGGCTCGTGCTGAAGGCCGCCCGATCGTGCAAGGGCTCACTCGCGCTTTCTGTCGTCGGCATTCGCGGTCGGCGAAGCGGCGGAGTTCCCGATGTTCTTCATCACAACCAGGACCAACTCTTCCTTGTCCGTGAGGTAGAAGTCGCTGCGCAGGGGCAGGTACCCGGCGTTCCGCGCTGAAAGCTGCAACCGATCGCGCCGCATCATGCTCTCGCTAATCGGGAGCGTGAACGCGCCCGACGAATCGGTGGTCGCTTTTCCGACAAGCTTTGAGGGCGCGTTCGCGTCTTTGGTCCTCACCTCGATCTGTA
>JBGAOD010000178.1:0-5639 GCA_044221955.1 Phycisphaerales bacterium
CGCGGGGTTGGTTGCGTTGCAGGTGGGCGGCGCGGCGTTCGAGGAGCACGGCCTGGTTTTGGAGCGTGACTCGGAGGGCGGAGCGGAGGCGGTCGTTGGAGCGGGCGAGTTCTTGCCGGGCGTTTCGGGTGAGAACGACGGGGTCGCGGAGGGCTGGCCGCTGCGCGGCACGCGCGAGGCGATCGGACTCGGACCGGAGCTGTCGGTTGAGCACGAAGCGGAGGCGCTGCGCGAGGGCGTCGGTCTGGCGGAGGAGGGCGTCGGAGTCTGGGGTGAGCCTCATCGCGGCTTGCGTGGGTGTTGCGCAGCGTTCGTCGGCGACGAGCTCGGCGATGGTGGTGTCGGTTTCGTGCCCGATAGCGGCGACGACGGGGATGGAGGAGTTCACGATGGCTTGGGCGACGGCGCGGTCGTTGAAGGCCCAGAGGTCTTCCATGGAACCGCCGCCGCGGGTGACGAGGGCGGCGTCGATGCCGAGGCGTGCGTGGTGGCGGCTGAGATAGCGGACGGCGTCGGCGACTTCGGCGGCGGAGCCTTCGCCCTGAACGCGCACGTCGGCGAGGAGCACGCCGACGGCGGGGCAGCGGCGGCGCATGGTGACGAGGACGTCCTGGAGTGCGGCGGCGGATCGGCTGGTGACGACTGCGATTTTTCGCGGGAAGGTTGGGAGGGGGCGTTTGCGGGCGGGGTCAAACCAGCCGAGGGCGCGGAGTTCCTCGCAGAGTTTTCGGTAGGCGAGTTCCAGGGCGCCCGCGCCGACGGGTTCGAGCTTGTCGATGAGGAGAGAGACTTTGCCCTGCTTGGCGTAGAACTCGACCCGTCCGGTGGCGACGACCTCTTGGCCGTTGGCGGGCGTGAAACCGGCGCGGCGTGCGCCGGCTTGGAACATGACGGCGTTGACGACGGCGTTGGCGTCTTTGAGATCGAAGTACCAGTGGGTGCGTTCGCGGAACCCGGAGACTTCGCCGACGACGCGGACCTTGGTGGGGAGGCCGGTGCGGAGGGCGGAGTCGATGACTCCGGCGAGGGCGGAGACGGTGAGGACGCTGGCGGCGGGTGTTGAGGTCGGGGTGGACGGGGCGGAGGTTTCGGCGGGCTTGGGCTGGGCGACCGCCATCTTTTTGGGATCAAAGAGTGGGCGTTGGCTCATGCGGGGTCCTTGACCGATGGGGGGACCAACCAACGAAGGAACCGACGCTCAGCTCAACCACGCCAGCACTTCCTCGAAGTTCATCGCCGCCCCGGGTTGGCGAGCCTGGCTCCACTTGACCTTGCCGACGCCGGTAGTGCTCTTGCCGATCACGACGGTGCCGCGGCTGGAGACGTTGAGGTCTGGCCAGTAGAGCCCGCAGGCCTTGCAGACCTGGCGGTGCATGTCGGCGAGAAGGGTTTGCTTGAGGCCCATGGAATCGGCCCAGGCTTTCTGAGTTGCGAAGCTATCGCAGGAGATGCCGACGACGTGCGCGCCCTTTTTGGTCCAGGAGGCCATTTCGTCGTTGACGCATTTCATTTCGGTTCCGCAGACGCCGGTGAAGGCGAGGGGGTAGAAGCAGAGGGCGACGTCGCCGAGCTTGAGGGCGTCGGCGAGTTTCCATTCCTTGCGGTTCTGGTCCTGGAGGGTGAAATCGGGGGCGGCGTCGCCGACGGCGAGAGGGGTTTCGCGCGGTTTGAGCTGATCGTTCTTCATCGGTACGGGGCTCCGGGGTGCGAGGTGCGTTGACGGGATCAGGAAGAGGCGGTTGCGGCGACCCTGTTGGGTGACCGCGGCTATCGTACCTCCGCAGGTTCTCCCGTGATGGCAAACGGGGGAACGTCGTGCCGGGTTTTTCCGCGTAGTCCGGGAGTGTTGATGGGCAGCAGCACCGCACAGCAAGCCGCGACGATGCCCGACTCGATCCCCGAGCGGTACGCGCTGGTGCGCGAGCGCATCGCGCGGGCGGCGGAGCGGTCGGGGCAGCGGGCCGAGGACATTTTGCTGGTTGCCGTGAGCAAGACGGCCGAGCCCGAGCAGCTCAAGGCGATGATCGACCTGGGTCACCGCGACTTTGGTGAGAACCGGGTGCAGACGCTGGTGCAGCACGCGGCGATCGTGGAGGAATATCTGGACCGGCTGCGTGTCCACCCGACGGCGCGGCGTGTCGCGCCCGGGAGCACCGGGGAGTTCCTGACGCCGCGCGGGGCGAAGGGGTCATCGAAGCCGGAGGCGACGGCGGGCGGCGTTGCGTCGCAGCCGACAGCGGGCGAGGCACCCTCGACGGTGGTGCCGGTGCGTTGGCACATGATCGGGCACCTGCAACGGAACAAGGCTCGGAAGGTCGCGGAGTTCGTGCGGCTGGTGCATTCGGTGGACTCGCTGCGCTTGGCCGAGGAGTTGCAAGTGATCGCCACGCGGCGTGACCAGGTGATCGACGTGCTGGTGCAGGTGAATTGTTCTGGCGAGGCGAGCAAGTTCGGGTGCCCGGTGCCGGCGGCGCTGCCGCTGGCGGAGCAGATCGACACGATGGTGAACGTGCGAGTGCGCGGGCTGATGACGATGGCGGCGATCGGCGAGACGCCCGACGAGGCGCGGGCGGCGTTCTCGCGGTGCCGGGATCTTTATGAAGAGCTGAGGAAGTCGGGGATCAGCCGGGGGAACATCAACCTGCTGTCGATGGGGATGTCGGGGGACTTCGAGGCGGCGATCCAGGAGGGCGCGAACATCGTGCGCGTGGGGTCGGCGATCTTCGGCGAGGGGCACGCGCCCGACGATCCGCCGGAAGCGCCCGAGCCGGAGTGAGCGAACTGGATTGCTCGGTCCTGCACGAGCGGATTAGGCGGCCTCGCTGGCGATCGGTGCCGAGATTACTTGAGAGCAGAGCGTGATCAACCGGGCCCGGTCGATGGGCTTGGAAAGGTATTCATCGCACCCGGCGGCGAGGCACCTGGCGCGATCGCTTTCCAGAGCGTGGGCGGTGAGGGCGACGATTTTTCCCCGATACCCGCACCGGCGGAGCTTCGCGGTGGCCTCGTAGCCGTCGAGAACGGGCATCTGCATGTCCATGAGGACGAGGTCGAAGGGGCTCTCGGCGTAGAGGTTTTCAAGCGCGGTCTCGACGGCGTCCTGTCCGTTCGGGACGATCTGGACTTGGGCACCTGCCGCCCGGAGATGGAAGGAGATGAGGCGTTGGTTGTCGGGGCCGTCCTCGGCGATGAGCAGGCGGCGTCCGGTCAGCACGCGGGCGGTCGGGGCGGGCGTGCCGTGGGTTGGCGTCGCGGCGGGCTTGGCCTGGGGGCTGCCCGCGGGGACGGTGAGCGTGAAGACGCTGCCGCTGCCGGGGCGGCTTGAGACGGTGATGTCACCTCCCATCGCCCGCGCGAGTTCGCGCGAGAGTGAGAGTCCCAGCCCGCTCCCCCCGAACTTTCGGGACATTGACGGATCGACCTGAGTGAATGGGTTGAAGAGGTTTCCGATGTGCTTCGCGTCGATCCCGATCCCGGTATCGGTGACGGCGAAGAGTGCCTGCGGGACGCCGACCGCGTCGTGTTGGGCGGACACATCGAGCCGCACCGAGCCGTGCGGGGTGAACTTGATTGCGTTCCCCACGAGGTTGACGAGAATCTGCCCCAGCCGGGCCGGGTCGCACGTCACGGAGGCTGGGGCCGAGTCCTGGATGCAGGATCGGAGAGTCAGTCCCTTGGCGATCGCCTTGTCGCGCTGGGAGGCCAGAAGGGCGTTGACGATCTGTGTTGTTTCGACGTTGACGGTTTTGAGCGCGAGTGTTCCGGCCTCGATGCTGGCGATGTCCAGGAGTTCGTTCATGAGGGCGAGGAGGTTCCGCCCGTTGCGCTGTATGGTCGCTATGTACTCTCTCCGTTGGTGCGGGGTGGTTTCGGCGTCGTCGAGGAGGTCGGCGAACCCCAAGATCGCGGTCATGGGGGTGCGGAACTCGTGGCTCATGTTGGCGAGGAAGTCGTTCTTTGCTTTCGCGGCCGAATCGGCGGCGACACGGGCCGAGGAGAGCGCCTCGGTCCGGGACTTGAGCACTCTCGCCTGCTCTTCCAGAGTGGTTTTGGTGGCGTAGTGCTCAGTGGCGAGGCGGCGGAGGTCTTCCTCGGCGTGTCGCTTTTCGGTGACGTCGGTGCGGATGGCGAAGTAGCGCGAAATCTTTCCGTTCTCGTCACGCGCGGGGACGATCGTGGTATCCACCCAGTAAAGGGTTCCATCCTTGGCGCGGTTGCAGATCTGACCCTGCCAGACCTCGCCGCGCGCGATGGTGGCGTAGAGGTTTTTGAAGAACGACTTGGAGTGGTGCCCGGAGTTGAGAATCCGGTGGTCGTGCCCGATCAGTTCGTCACGGGAGTACTTGCTGATGGCGCAGAACTTCTCGTTGGCGTGGGTGATGCGTCCCCGGGCGTCGGTGATCGCGACGATGGAGGCCTGGTCGAGCGCAAACCGGTAGAACTCGAGTTCGTTGTTGGGTGGTCTAAAGTCCTGCACGCGTTGCTCCAAGAACGGGCGATCGGATCGGGTCGGGGGCCTGCCAAGAGCGTGTCACGGCGGATCGGATTGCCGGATGGTGCCTGTGCTCTCTGGATACGCCGTCTTCATACTTCCACGGGGATGAATCTTGGCGGTTCTACGATCGGCATCGACCCTACGATGACCAGCGCCCACTCCGAAGGCGAAACGAACCGGATTCACCCGCAGCGGTAACGACACCCCGCTTGGATGGGTGGAAGGCGGGGATTTGTCTCTCAGGATTGGGGAGCGATTCTTGGTTGTGGCAGACCCACGCCAAGGGAGTATTCCTCACACAAATCCTTACCAGACAGGTCTTTGCCCTATGCGGAAGATTGGGCTGAGAGTCTTCACAAAGGTGCGGATCGGGCGTGGCGGGAAGGGAGGAGGGGGAGGGGCGGGGAGGGGCGGGAATCCGGGCGAGTGGCCCTGACCGTCCCACCGGCCATACAGTTCTGCGATCTTGGTACGTACCCGCACCAGAGTTGGGCGGGATCTTGGATCGCCGACGCTTCCTCTGCCCGAGTTCAAGCACCGGTTCACGCATTTGCAAGGGCAGGATGGAAGCATCAGTATGAAGCTCTACGTCGGTAATCTGTCGTTCAATACCTCCGAGGCTCAGCTCCGTGATCTGTTCGCGGCTCATGGCGAAGTTGCCTCGGCGTCGCTGGTGATGGACCGCGAGACGGGCCGCCCCCGCGGCTTCGGTTTCGTCGAGTTCAACAACGACGAGCACGCCAAGGCCGCGATGGCCGCGCTCAACGGCAAGAACGTTGACGGCCGCGATCTGACGGTCAACGAGGCCAAGCCCCGCGAAGGCGGCGGCGGTGGTCGCGGTGGCTTCGGCGGCGGCGGTGGTGGCGGTCGCGGCGGAAGCCGTGGCGGCTTCGGCGGCGGCGGTGGCGGCGGCGGCGGTGGCCGTGGCGGCGATCGCGGCGGCTGGTAATCCCGCTGGCAATCTCTGGGACGTGCAAACGGCCTCGTGAACTGCCTCGCTCGATACTCAGAAAAACAGGCCGGGACTTTCGAGTCCCGGCCTGTTTGTTTTTGGTACCTCGGCGTATCGAGGGGATGGAGCGGCCCGGAGACTCGGGTCGCCCTTCGCGGCGACGCTACTTGTTCCCGATCGCCGCGTAGATCG
>JBGAOD010000016.1:0-47279 GCA_044221955.1 Phycisphaerales bacterium
AACACGACTCCGGGCTCCGAACGTCCAAAAGCACAAACCTCACCGGCGGGTGCCCAAGTCCCTCGTGAACATCCCAGCAATCGGTCTCAAACCCAAACAACCTTCCAAAGTGCGCGCACGCATCGGCCGGCGCGGCGGCCGGGATCGAACTCACGGGGCACTGGTCAACGCGTAGGCTGGACATGGCTTTCTCCTTGCACAAGTCCTGAAACATCGGGCAACGCCATGCACGCAAGCCGGAACCACGCGTGCCACCTCATCGCCCCGCCTCCGTCCCGGCCTTCGGCCGCGCCGCGCCGGGCAGCTTGATCACGCTCGTCTCTTTGACCGTCTCGAGCACGATGGTCGTCCGCGTGCCCGTGATCCCCGGGATCAGCGACACTTCCTCCCGCAAGACCCGAGTCAGATCGTCCGTGTCACGAACACGCAGCTTCACCAGGTAGCAGTCCTCCCCCGCCAGGTTGTGGACCTCCTGTGCCTCCGGGATCAGCGCCAGCGCGTTCCCGGTTTTGCCGGTAAACGGACGCTCTTCCGCCCGCACGAAGATGAACGCCGCGAGCCCAACTCCAACCGACTTGCCTGAAAGCCGCGCCTCGTAGGCCTGGATCAGCCCGCGTGCCTCCAACTTCCGAACCCGCTCCAAGATCGCCGACGGTGCCATATCCAACTCACGGGCTAGATCAGCGTTGGTCGTGCGCGCGTTCCTCTGGAGGGCATTCAGAATGTGCAAGTCGATATCATCGATCACATTGCGATCAAAAGTCTGCATGGTGATCAAAATAACGACGCTTCATCGTAGTGTCAATGTCAAGAACGATGATTTGTCAAAATTGATGAATCTCGGACCGTGCGACATCCGTTAGGAAAGTGTTCCACGTGGAACACCCCCCTTGTCAGCCGACCAACCTCAGATGGTGCCCGATTCCGCGCCCGCGGCCCTACTTCAGCGACCCCAAAAACTCCGACAGTCGCTGCATCCCCTTCCGAATCTGCTCCTCCCCGCAGGCAAAGGAAATCCGCACGTGGTTCCGCGCGCACCCGCCGAAATCCTCGCCGGGCACGAGCGCTACGTGTTTTTCTGCCAGAAGCGCCTCGCAGAATTGCAGGGGCGAGTTGACTCTGGCCCCAGCCGGGGAGGCCTTGCCGAAGTAGGCCGAAACGTCCGGGAAGGCGTAGAACGCGCCGGTCGGCCTGACGGTTGGGAGGTTGGGCATTGATTTCAGCAGCGAAAAAATAATCTCGCCGCGGGCCGCGAAAGCCTGCCGCATCTGCTCGACCTCGGGGGCGCAGTGCTTGAGCGCGGCCCGGATCGCGGGGTAGACAAAGCTCGTGATGTTCGTCGTGATCTGTCCCTGGTAGTTGGCGAACGCTTTCATGAAGCGCAGCCCGAAGTCGCCGCTGGCGGCGGTGTAGCCGATGCGCCATCCGGTCATGGAATAGGCCTTGGACATGCCGTTGAAGGTGATGGTGCGTTCGGCGATTTCGGGGATGGAGCCGATCGAGAAGTGAGGGGTTCCGCCGTAGACGATTTTTTCGTAGATCTCGTCGGAGAAGACGACGAGGTTGGGGGCGATGGTCTTGGTCGCTTCTTCCACGACCTTTGCGATGGCGCGGAGGTCGTCGGGCGAGTACATCGTGCCGCAGGGGTTGCTGGGCGAGTTCAGCACGAGGATGCGTGAGCGCGGCGTGATGGCCTTGCGGAGTTGGTCCGGTGTCATCTTGAAACCGGACGCGGCGGTGGTGGGAATCTCGACGACGGTGCCGCCGGCGAGGCGCGTGAGCGGGTCGTAGCTGACCCAGGTCGGCACGGGGAGGAGAACATCCTGCGCGGGTTCGCCGGGTAGGGGCGTGTCGAGGAGGCAGTGCATGGCGACGAAGAGGGCGTGCTTGCCGCCGGCCGAGACGCCGACGTGGTCGGCGGTGACGTTGGGGAGGTGGTTTTCGCGGGTGAACTTTTCGGCGATGGCGGCCCGGGTTTCGGGATCGCCGAGTGTGGGCATGTACTTGGTTTGGCCCGCGTTCAGGGCGTCGATGGCGGCCTGTTTGATCACGGCGGGAGTTTGGAAATCGGGTTCCCCGGCGGCGAATCCGAGGACGTCGATGCCCTGCTTTTTCATCGCGTTGGCGCGGTTGTTGAAGGCGATGGTGACGGACGGCTGGAGCGACGCGACACGGCGTGCGATGGTGAGCGGCATGGGCCAAATATAGGGGGCCGGGTGTGTGGGGCGTGGGCGGGGAGGTTCCGATCTTGGGGCTATTCTGAGGGTCGTAGGAGCGTTTTCGTGCCGGTTCGTGTCTGGTTTGTTGGGCCGTTTCTTTCTTCTGGAAAAGGAGCCACACCGATGGGAATGGAACAAGCATGTCAGGCCGCCGCTGAGGCGATCAAGCAGCACATCCAGAAGTATCTTCCCGTGGAGAACGAGATGTACAAGAAGTACATCGTCGCGAAACCCGAGGTGATCGCGACGTACACGACCTACGACGCGGACATGGAAAAGCTGGAGACGGCGCTCGAGAAACTGGAGAAGATCCCCGCGATGGTGTACATCGTGCACCAGGCGGCTGGCAGTTTCAACGCGGGTACGGGCGGGACGTACAACATGAAGACGCTGATCAGCACGATGAAAAAAAGGATCGGCGAGGCCAAGGCGAACAAGCCCAAAGGGCCGGCCCCGGTCCAGAACAAGCCCGGCGGGATCGTGACCAAGAACACGGGCAGGCCGTTGCCCAAGACGCCGCCCCGTGGCGGTGGCAACGCGAACGGCGGGCTGAAGCGCGTGGACGCGTTCGGGAGGCCGTTGCCGCCGGGGTATCTGGGATAGTGGTGAAGGTGTTGTGGGCAGTGTAAAGTCGCATCATGCCTGAGGCGGAGCCACCCTCAAATCCTCGTCCGGAGAGGGATCGCGGCGCCGGGCCGCATCCCGGTGTTCAGAGCGGGCTGATGCCGGAGTCACCTCAACCTTGGGGCGTTTCCGTGGATGCTGCCGCGCTGAGTCCGTCGAAATCCGATCGGTGCCCGGCGTGCGGGTACGCGCTGGTCGGGCTGGCTCGGGTCGGGACGTGCCCGGAGTGCGGGAAGACGTACGACATCGCGGACCTGTATCCGAAGCCGAACGCGCGGAACCCGGTCGCGTGTCTTGGGAAGCACTGGATTCCCGTTGGGCTGAGCATTCTCCTTATTCCCGTTCCGATGTTGTTGTTGGTGACGGTTCCGGTCTCGATCGTGTGGGGCGCGGTGCTGCTTTTTCTGACTCCGGCTTACGGGCACTCGCTGGCGAAGGAGCACCTGCCCCCGTACCAGCGTTCGCGTTCGGCGTTGCGGAACCTTCGGCGGATCGGCGGGCGTTGGCTGCTGGCGCTGGCGATCGCGAACCTCGTGTGGGGCGCGGTCTCGGCGTTGATGTTGGTTGGTGGGTTGGTGCTGGCGGGTTCGTGCCTGTTCAGTCCGATGAACTTTCATTGAGGCGCCGGATGAGAGAGGGAACGCGCAGCATGGAACTTGGGCTCGTGGAAGCTCCTCGGTTGCTGAAGCGGACGCTGAGCCGTTGCCCGGTGTGCGTTGCGGAGATTCCGGCTGAGTTGTTGGAAGGGTCCGGGCGTGTGGTGATGAGGAAGGAGTGCCCGGCGCACGGTGCGTTCGAGGTGTTGATTGCGCGGAACTCAAGGTTCTACTACGACTCGCGCGGGCACTCGCGCGGGCACTCGCGCGGGCACTCGCGCGGGCACTCGCGCGGGGACTCGCGCGGGGACTCGCGGGGGGACTCGCGCGGCTCGGGTTCGTGCGGTCCCGGCTGCGGGTGCGGCCCGGCGAGCGCGGCCGATGACGCGGCGGCGGTCGCGATAGGCGATCCGTTCGAGGTGCTGTCAACGTGCGTTGCGCTTATTGAGATCGTCGAGTCGTGCAACTTGAAATGCCCGACGTGCTTTGCCTCATCGCCGTGGGCACCTGTGGAGGAGGTCAAGCACACGCCGTTCGATGAGTTCGTTCGGCGCGTGCAAGGGGTGATCGATCGGAAGGGGACCATCGATGTGCTCCAGCTTTCCGGTGGGGAGCCCACGCTGCACCCGGAGTTTTTTCGGCTGCTGAGATGGGCGGTGGGGAATCCGCGCGTCGGGCATGTGCTGGTCAACACCAACGCGGTGCGGCTGAGCGCGGACGAAGGGTTCCGAGCGGAGCTTGGGGAAGTTCGTCGCGCGTTCAAGAAGACCGAGCTGTACGTTCAGTTTGACGGCGTGCAGCCCGAGGGCCAGTCCGAGCTTCGGGGCGGGGATTTCCGGCAGATCCGGGAGCGCGCGATCGATCTGTGCGGGGCGCTGGGCGTTCCCTCGACGCTCGCGATGGTGGTGACTCCCGCGACGATCGCGCACGTGGGTGAGGCGTTGCGGTTCGGGCTCGCACGGCCGCACTGCCGGGGGATTGTGTTTCAGCCGATGTTCAACTCGGGACGCACGCACCATGGGCTCACGTCGGGCACGTTGCCGGTGCTTGTCGCCAGGCCTCCTACGCCGATCTCGGTTGGTGATCTGATCGTGGCGATCACGGAGCAATCGGCGGGGTTGCTCAGCGAGCGTGATTTTACGCCGCTGCCGTGCGGTGATCCGAACTGTCACACGATCGGGTACGTGTTGAGGAAGGCGGGGGGGCCGGTGCCGCTGAGTCGGCTGATCGATGCGGCGTCGATGCAGGGATTCCTTCGGGATCGGGTTGATTACAGGCTCGAAGACCTTGCCAAGTGCGGGTGCGAGAGCGAGCCGCTGGCGGACGCGATTCGTGCGATGGAGCTGGGGCCCGATCAGCCGTTCCGGGTGTTCATCAAGCCGTTCATGGATGCGTGGAAGTTTGATCAGGATCGGATCGACCGCTGCTGTACGCATGTCATTCGGCGTGACGGCACGCTGGATTCTTTTTGCCGGTACTACCTGCTGGGCGGCGAGGCGGGGTTGGGGAGGTGAGAGTTGGGTGTGGGACGGGCGGGCTGGTGGGCGGGTGGGTGTGATCTGGGATGTTGAACCGATACGCGATTCTGGCGGCCGCGGGTGTGGTGGTGTCGTTGTTGACGTGGTGGCTGTTGCTGCGTCGTACGGGGCCCGCGAGGGGCTTGGGCGCGGCTGATTCTGAAGCGGCGTCGGATTCGAGGCGGCGCGCTTTGTTGGTGGTGTATCCGGCGGGGTTGCTGGGCGCGATCGTGGGTGCCAAGCTGGCGTTTCTGTTCGCGGAGGGCTTTCACTACCGCGGCGATTGGGCCGCGCTGTGGTCGGGGAAGAGCGTTACGGGCGCGTTGCTTGGCGGGTACGCGGCGGTGGAGCTCGTCAAACGGGTGTACGAGATTCGCAGCACGACGGGGGATGCGTTTGCGTTGACGGTTCCGCCGGCGCTGATCCTTGGGCGGGTTGGGTGCTTGATGCAGGGGTGCTGCGTTGGTGTGGTGTGCGAGGAGCATTGGTGGACGCTTGCTGATGCTGGCGGGGTGCCGCGCTGGCCTGCGCCGGCGGTGGAGTTGATGTTCAATGTGTGCTATCTGGTGTGGGCGATGGTTGCGACGCGGGTGGGGTGGGCGCGGGGGAATCGGTTTCATGCGTACTTGATTTCGTACGGGGTGTTCCGGATTGTGCACGAGTTTGCGCGTGAGGATGTGCGGTGGGTGGGGGCGATGACGGGGTATCACTTCGTGGCGGTTGGGTTGGTCGTGCTGGGGGTGGTGCGGTATTTGCAACGGGACCGAGCGGCGGACGCTGGGTCCCTGCTGGAGTAAACGCGTCGATCGCTCTGGGCACGCTCGCTGGCTGCCAACCGCGGATGGGCGTTGAACGGGCGGGGTCGATCGTTTATGCGCGATTCAGCACGTTTTTCAAGTAGCGCCCGGTGTGGCTGGCCTTTACCTTTGCCACGTCTTCGGGGGTGCCGGTGGCGATGACTCGGCCGCCGGCTTCGCCGCCTTCGGGGCCGAGGTCGATGATCCAGTCGGCGCACTTGATGACGTCGAGGTTGTGCTCGATGATGACGAGAGTGTTTCCGGCGTCGGCCAGGGGTTCAGCACCACGATCGTTTGCGGATGTCCTCGAAGTGCAGGCCGGTGGTGGGCTCGTCGAGGATGTAGAGGGTGTGCCGCCGGTGCCGAGTTGGCCTGCCCCTTTTGCCGAGTTCGGTGGCGAGCTTGATGCGTTGGGCCTCGCCGCCGGAAAGGGTTGTGGAGGGTTGGCCGAGGTGATGTAGTCGAGGCCGACCTCGTGGAGGCACTTGATGAACTTGTGAATTCCGGTGTGATTCTCGAAGAAAGCGACGGCCTGTTCGACGGTCATGTCGAGGACGTCGGAGATTGATTTGCCGCGGTACTTCACTTCGAGGGTTTCGCGGTTGTAGCGTTTGCCGCTGCAGATTTCGCACTCGACGAAGACGTCGGGGAGGAAGTGCATCTCGATTTTTTTCAGGCCTTGGCCCTCGCGGGCTTCGCAGCGTCCGCCGCCGGACTGGGCTTTGACGTTGAAGCTGAAGCGGCCGGGCTGGTAGCCGCGGACTTTGGATTCTTTGGTTTGGGCGAAGACTTTGCGGATGTCGTCGAAGATTCCGGTGTAGGTGGCGGGGTTGGAGCGTGGGGTGCGTCCGATGGGGGTCTGGTCGACTTCGATGACGCGGTCGATGTTCTGGAGGCCGGTGATTTTGGCGTGTGCGCCGGGTTTTTCGCGTGAGCCGAGGAGGTGCTGCTTGAGCGCGGTGAGCAGGATGTCGTTGACGAGGTGGACTTTCCAGAGCCGGAGACACCGGTGACGCAGAGAAGGCGTTGATCGGGAAGGCGGCGTCGATGTTTTGAGGTTGTTCTGGCAGGCACCTTTGACGACCAGGGATTTTTTCTCGTTGATGGTGCGTCGGGTCTTTGGGAGTTCGATTTGCTTTCGACCGGAGAGGTAGTCGCCGGTGAGCGAGCCGGGGTCCGTAGATTTCGAGACGGTTCCCTGGGCGACGATGCGGCCGCCGTGGACGCCGGGGCCGGGGCCGACGTCGATGACGTGGTCGGCGGCGCGGATCATGTCCTCGTCGTGCTCGACGACGAGCACGGTGTTGCCGATATCGGCGAGGTGCCGGAGGGTTGCGATGAGGCGGTCGTTATCGCGTTGGTGGAGCCCGATGGTGGGTTCGTCGAGGACGTAGCAGCGGCCGACGAGTCCGCTGCCGACCTGGGTGGCGAGTCGGATGCGTTGGGCCTCGCCGCCGGAGAGGGTGGCGGTTTTGCGGTCGAGGAGAGGTATTCGAGGCCGACGCCGCAGAGGAAGCGGAGGCGGTTGCTGGTTTCCTTGAGGGATTGGTTCGGCGATGGTTTTCTGTTCTTTGGTGAGGACGAGTCCGTCGAGGAAGGCGGCGGCGTCGGTGATGGTGAGGCGTGAGAGTTCGGAGATGTTGAGCATCGTGCCGTCGGATTTGGGTCGGCCGGTGATGCTCTCAGAAAGCCCTTGGCGGTGTCGGCGTGGTGGGTGCTGCGGAGTTGGACGTGGAGGGCTTCGACGCGGAGGCGGTCGCCGCGGCAGAGTTTGCGGGGGGATTGCGAGAGGAAGGTGCCGAGCCATTCTTTGACGCCGGGGTTCTCGGTGGAACCCCACCATTCGGTGATGTTGGGGATGACGCCTTCCCATTTGGGCGCAGCCCTTTTTCACTTCTTCTTTGGTTGAGCCGTGGAGGAGGGTGTCGGATCTGGGGGGAGGTCTTTGATGGGCGTGTTGAACGAGGTGTCGAAGTCTTTGCAGAAACGGCGGAGTTTGCGGTTGAACCAGGCGCGGACGGGGCCGTTCTTGTTCCAGGCGGCGATCGCGGCTTGGGCCATGCTGAGTTCGGGGTTGGGGATGACGAGGGCTTCGTCGAACTCGAGGATGGTGCCGAGCCCGCCGCAGCCCTGGCACGCGCCGAAGGGGGAGTTGAAGGAGAAGAGTCGCGGGCTGAGTTCTTCGAGGGCGTACTCGGGGTGCTCGGCGTCGGCGAACTTGGTGCTGAAGGACGTGTCGGTCCATCCGGGGCTCGCCGTTGTTGCGTAGGCGTCTGAGCTTGCTTGGGTTCGGGTGTGTCGGTGCCCCTTCTTTTGGATTTGGAGGCGGCGGGGTTGGTGGGGAGTTCTGGGGGTCGGCGGGTTGGAGGCGTCGCTTGGGCTCTTGCGGGCGTCGCCGGGGGCTTCTGGCGTCTCAAAGCTCACGACCACCGCTCCGTCGGCGAGCTTGAGTGCGGCTTCGATGGACTCGACGAGGCGCTGGCGCACGTCCGGGGCAAGAACGATCCGATCCACGACGGCCTCGATCGAGTGCTTCTCGTGGCGGCCGAGCTTGAGGGGGTTCTCGCCGGGTTCCTTGAGGGCGTCGCGGAGTTCGACGACGGTTCCGTTGACGCGTGCGCGGCCCCAGCCCTGGGTGACGAACTCTTCGAGGACTTCGCGGTGGAATCCTTTCTTGCCGCGGATGACGGGCGCGAGGACCATGAGACGCGAACCGGCGGGGCGGGCCATGACGGCGTCGACGATCTGCGTGCTGCTGGTTGCGGTGATCGGGTTGCCGGAACGTGCGAGGATTTCGGAGTCCTTGCCGAGCTTGGTGGGTGCCCAGGAGTACGGCACGCCGCAGCGTGCGAAGAGAAGGCGGAGGTAGTCGTAGATCTCGGTGGTGGTTGCGACGGTGGAGCGTGGGTTGCCGCTGGCCGAGCGTTGCTCGATGGCGATGGTGGGGGGGATTCCCTCGACCTCTTCGACGTCGGGTTTTTTCAGCTGGCCGAGGAACTGGCGGGCGTAGGACGACAGCGACTCCATGTACTTGCGCTGGCCTTCGGCGAAGATGGTGTCGAAGGCGAGGGAGCTTTTCCCGGAACCGGAGAGTCCGGTCATGACGATGAGTTTGTCGCGCGGGATTTCGAGCGTGACGTTTTTGAGGTTGTGTTCCTTGGCGCCGCGGACGCGGATGACGCGGTCGTTGCGAGCGGTTGGCTCGCGGGATGGCTTGGCGTGGGGGGTCGGGGGTGACGAGAGCTTGGGCTCGATCATGGCGGCGTGATTCTCGGTGGTGATCGGCGCGATGGGTTGGGGCGTGTGGTTGGGAGGGGTCGAGTTCTCGTCGGTGCGGGCGGCGCGGCGGTCGGTTTTCATGGCGAGCCTCGCGGCTTGGCGGTTTGTAGGGTGGTTGAGTCTTGCGATGGCGGGGGGGCGGCGTTGGCGGCATCGCGTGCCGCGCGCTCTTGCTGCTCGCGCGCCATCTCGGCGCGGCGGGCTTGCTGGAAGAGGCCGAGCATCACGAGCCCGATGGCGAGCCCGATCGCGTAGTACGCCAGCCGCCTGAGGAAGTCTGATTTTGTGGTAGAGGGTGGGGGCATGAGGTGGATGGTAGACGTGGGTGCGTGGCGGCTTGCGCGTGAGTTTCTGCTGCGGTTCGCGTGTTACTCCGGGCTTCTGGGCTTTTTCTTTGATTTGCGCTCGGGGCGGACGCCGGGCATTCCGGCCCGTCCTTTTTTCTTGTCGTTGCCGCGGCGGGGCGTTTCCAGTTCGGAGCGCCGCACCTTCATTGGTTCGTCGCTGCCGCTCTTGGCGGATTCGGCTCGGAGTTTTTTGAGCTTCATCACCTGATCGCGGAGGGCGGCGGCCTTCTCGAACTGCAAAGCCTCGGCGGCCTCGATCATCTCGCCTTCGAGGGTACGGATCATTTCGACGATCTCGAAGGCTTCTTCCTTGACGCCCAGCAGTTCGCGGGCGGCCTTTCGGCCGCGGAGTTCGATCTCCATGCCGCGGCGGATGGCCTTTTGGATGGTTGTCGGGGTGATGCCGTTGGCGGTGTTGTACGCGATCTGTTTCACGCGCCGCCGCTCGGTCTCACCGATCGCGGCCTGCATCGACGGCGTCATCTTGTCGGCGTACATGATGACGAGTGAGTTAGCGTTGCGGGCGGCGCGCCCCATCTGTTGGATGAGGCTGGTGGTTGAGCGCAGGAAGCCTTCTTTGTCGGCGTCGAGGATGCAGACGAGTGAGACTTCGGGGAGGTCCAGGCCTTCGCGGAGCAGATTGACGCCGACGAGGACGTCGAAATCGCCCTGGCGCAGGTCGGCGAGGATCTGGACGCGGTCGAGGGTTTCGATCTCGCTGTGGAGGTAGCGGACTTTCAGGCCTTTTTCGTCGAGGAAGCTGGCGAGGTTCTCGCAGAGGCGTTTGGTGAGTGCGGTGACGAGCACTCGCTCGCCGCGTTTGGCGCGGTCGATGCAGCGTTCGACGAGGTCGGGGACCTGGCCTTGGGCGGGTTTGATCTCGACGACGGGATCGAGCAGGCCGGTGGGGCGGATGACCTGTTCGGCGACGACGCCCTTGCAGCGTTCGAGTTCGTAGGGGCCGGGTGTGGCGCTGACGAACATGACCTGGGGCACGACGGACTCGAACTCCTCGAAGCGGAGTGGGCGGTTGTCGAGCGCGGCGGGGAGTCGGAAGCCGTGCTCGACGAGGACGGTTTTGCGGGCTTTGTCGCCGTTGAACATGGCGCGGATCTGTGGGATGGTGACGTGGGATTCATCGATGATGAGGAGCCAGTCGCGGAAGTTTGGGCGGGCGGTGTTTGAGGCGGGGCTTTCGAGGCCGGCGGTGCGGTAGCCTCGGAAGCCGTTCTCGGTGAGGGATTGGGTTGAGAGGGGAGATGGAGAGGCAGAAGAGGGAGAATGAGTAGACACAGGCGGGACGCCTGTGCCACGAGGGGGGGTAGGGGGGATCGAGTCCGAGGGAGCAGCGGGCGGGGCGAAGTCGAAGTAGTCCATGAGGGTGTAGGGGCGTTCGCCGGGCATTCGGCCGTCGAAGTAGCGGGAGTAGTTCTCGATGCCGTTGCAGAATCCGACCTCTTCGATCATTTCGAGGTCGTACTTGGTGCGGGCCATGAGGCGTTGGGCTTCGAGGAGCTTGCCTTGGGAGCGGAGTTCGAGGACGCGGGCGTCGAGGTCGGCGCGGATCTTGGCGATTGTCGCGGTGAGCTCTTCCTCCGGCATCATGTAGTGGACGGCGGGGAAGAGGAAGAACTGGCGGGTTTCGCTGAGGACTTCGCCGCTGGTGGGGTTGATGAGTTCGATCTTGTCCACTTCGTCGCCGAAGAGTTCGACGCGGACGGCGTATTTTTCGTGGGAAGGCCAGATTTCGAGGGCGTCTCCGCGGACGCGGTACTGGGAGCGTTTGAACTCGATGTCGCTGCGTTGGTACTGCATCGTGTTGAGGGCGAGGAGGAACTCTCGGCGGTCGATGCGGGCTCCGCGCGTGATGGTGAGGACGCGCTGGCCGTAGGCGACGGGGGAGCCCAGGCCGAAGATGCAGGAGACGGACGCGACGACGACGGTGTCGCGTCGGCTGAGGATGTTGCTGGTGGCGGCGAGTCGGAGCTGGTCGAGGTCGTCGTTGCGTGAGGAATCTTTTTCGATGTAGATATCTCGCTGGGGGATGTAGGCCTCGGGCTGGTAGAAGTCGTAGTAGCTGACGAAGTAGTTGACGGAGTTGTGGGGGAAGAACTCTCGGAGTTCCTCGAAGAGCTGGGCGGCGAGGGTTTTGTTGTGGCTGATGATGAGGGTTGGTTTTTGAAGGCGAGCGATGGTGTGGGCCATCGTGAAGGTTTTGCCGGTGCCGGTCGCGCCGAGGAGGCAGACTGCGGGGCTCCCGGAGCGGATATCGCGGGTGAGTTGGTCGATTGCCGCGGGTTGATCGCCGGTGGGTTTGAAGGGGGAGATGACTTCGAGGGGGCGCGGGGCGAGCATGAGGGGATGTTAGGAATACGACGGGCGAAGCGGCGTGCGCTGCGCGAGCTCAACCCTTGACCGCCGCCAGCAACTCTCGCGGTTTTTTTCGCGACAATCCCCACACCGCTGGCGCGGCCGCTCCCAGGGCCATGACGATCACGATGCCCCAACCGACGGCGATCGCGCCGACGGGGGCTTTGAAGGTGAGTTCCAGTCCGAGCAAGAGTTCGTTGAGGCGTCGGCCGGCGTAGGCGCCTTGGAAGCCCATGAGCGTTCCGAGCACGCAGGCGGCGAGTGCGATGACGACGACTTCGGCGAGGACGAGCCTGGTGACCAGGGCGCCGGAGGCGCCGACGGCGCGGAGCACGCCGAACTCGAACTGGCGGGCGGTGATGCCGGCGATGATGAGGTTTGCGACGCCGAAGCAGGCGATGAGCATGGCGAGCATGGCGATGAGGGACATCGCGAGCAGCGAGCCTTTGATGAGTGTCGTGATGTCGTTCTTGATCTGCCGCCCGCTGCCGACGTCGAGGATTCCGGCGTCGAAGAGTTCGCGTTGGATGGTTGCCACGGCCTCGGCGTCGCTGACGCCGCCGGGTTCGTCCTCGGGTTTGAGGCCGATCTGGATCATGTGGATGGCGTCGGAGCTGAACTTTTCGGAGAGGTCTTTTCGGCTGCCGAAGACGGCGTGGATGGACTGCTCGGTGTACTCGTCGCCGACGTTGAAGAACTTGCTGACGACGTCGAGTCCGGGGCTGGTGATGACGCCGACGATCTCGAAGGAGTATTCCTTGCCGTCGGAGGAGCACTTGAAGGAACTGCCGAGGCCGAGCCCGCGTGCGACGAGGAACTCGCGGGCGACGATGATCGCGCCGCCTTCCTTGAGCCTGCGGATGGCGGACTTTTCGTCGCCCTGGACCCAGGTGAGCTTGGCCATTTTGAAGAAGGGTTCGGGGTCGAAGGCGACGAAGGTGGAGTTGAACTTCTGCAGGGCTTTGACGCCGAAGGCGTCGGTCTGCACGGGGTGGAGGGTGATGGCGCAGGTGTGGGTGACGAAGGGGAGCGCGTCGAGCTTGGCCTGGCTGTCCTTGGTGAGGTTGAGCCCGGTAACGAAAGCTTCGGGGAAGTCGAGTTTGCCGAGCCAGTCGCGGAGGATGGAGGAGCCTTGGGTCCAGATGGCGACCATGAGCGCGAGCCCGCCCATGAGCGCGCCGGCGGTGAAACCGTGGCGGTAGGGTGTGGCGCGGATGGTGCGTGTGAGCAGCGACGGGGGCAGGCGCAGGAGCTTGGAGATTGGCGGGCCGAGCGTCCACACGACGATCAGGACGGCGGGCACGCCGAGGAGGAAGTAGCCGGTGAACATCGCTGGCAGGCCCATGGTTGCGTAGAGCCAGAACGCGGCCTGTCCGTCGCGCAGGAGGGAGATGCTCAGGTGGAAGGAGATGGCGAGCGTGCCCAGGACGACGCAGCGGATGAGCCATTTGCGCTTCGGAGCGACCGAACGTGAGGCGAGCGCGCGGAGCGGCGAGACGCGTGAGGCTTGCCAGGCGGGCACGGCGGCGCCGACGAGGCCTGAGATAACCGCTCCGGCTGGCGCGAGGGCGATTCCCAGCCAGGAGATGGCGAGCCCGCCGGGCACCTGGGCTTTCAGGGCCGTGACGATGAGCCAGGCGGCGAGGACTCCGAGGGGCAGCCCGATCGCCGCGCCCAGGCCGCCGATGATGACACCGACGAGGAGTTGGGACTTTGCGAGGAGGGCGCGTTCGGCGCCGATGCAGCGGAGGATGGCGAGTTCGCGTTGTTTTTCGGTGACGCTGGTGGTGAGGCCGGTGGTGATGATGAACGCGGCGGCGAGGAAGGACATGACGGAGGCGAGGAGGAGCCCGAGTTCGTTGGAGCGCACGTTGCGGTCGAGGCCGGAGGTGATCTTGGCGGTGGTTTGGAGGGTGAGTCCCGGGGGCAGGTGTTTGCGGCGGGCGGTGGCGGTTTTTTCGGGGTCGATGCCGGGCTTGAGAACGATCTCGATTTCACTGATTTTTCCGCGTTGGTCCGCGAGTTTGGCGAGCCCGTCGAAGGTCATGTAGGCCTGGGGGCGTCCGCCCAGCGGGGGCTGCTCGACGATGCCGACGACCTCGAGGCGATCGTTTTTCTTGAGCAGGCGAGCGATCTCGACGGAGTCTCCGGGCTGGACCTTTGCGCTTTGGTTGAGTTTTTCGGCCTCGCTTGCGGAGGAGACTGACGCGGGGGCGTCGGCTTGCCGCGTGATGGAACCGGCGGCGTCGTCGCCGGTGCGAGCCAGCCTGGGCGCGGCGGTGTTCGCGAACGCGCTGAACATTGATTTGGGGAGTTCGCTGAGGCGGTCGGCGAGCATTTTGTCGAGCACGATTTCGTTGTCGCGCTGGGGGAGCCGGCCGGAGAGGAGGCTGAGCGCCTTGGCGGAATCTCCATTGATTTCGAGTCCGTTTGCGACGCAGGATGAGGCGAACGTCGCGGTCATGCGGACGAAGCGTTGGGATTCGGCGTTCTCCGGTGGGCTCGTGCTCGGAGCCTGGTCGTTCTGATTCGCGGCGGGCGGTCGGGCCCACTGCGGCCTGGTGAAGCGGAGGGAGAGCGGTGCTTGCAGTTTCGCTGTTGCGGACGCGATCTCGGGCCAGGCTCGCACCGCCTTCAGCACGGTTTCGTCGAATGTTTTTCCCGACCCGGAAGGCTGCACGCGCAGGTCCGCGGTGCCGACGGTGGCCTCGACGCGCCCGGCGAGTGCTTGGTTCAACGACGCCATGGCGAAAGCCACGGCCGCGATGAGGGCGGCGGAGAGCGAGACCGTGGCGATCAGCAGGAGTGCCCGGCTGGGTCTATCGAACACACTCTTGGTAGCGAGCCGCCACGCCGCGGGCATCGAGAGCTCCGTTTTGGGTTTGGGTTGGGGGCGTCGGGTCTGAGGGATCGTTTGGGGGTGGGCCTGGGCGGACGTCGATGGTTCCGCGGACGGCGCCGTCCTTGAGCACGAAGACGCGTCGGCAGTTTGCGGCGGCGGCGGGCTCGTGGGTGACCATGACGACGGTCGTGTGCTGCTTGGCCGCCAGATCGGCGAGCAGGCTCCAGAGTTTTTCGCTGCTCGCGGAATCGAGGTTTCCTGTGGGCTCGTCGGCGAAGACGACCGGGGGCGAATAGAGGAGGGCGCGGGCGATCGCGACTCGTTGCTGTTCTCCGCCCGAGAGCGCGTCGGGGCGGTGATCGCCGCGGCCGTTGAGCCCGAGCAAGTCGAGGAGGGCTTGGCTGCGTGTGCGGAGCCAGTCGGCGTTGGTGCCGGCGAGGGTTCCCGGGAGTTCGACGTTTTCCCGGGCGGTGAGTGTGGGGATGAGGTTGAACTGTTGGAAGATGATGCCGATCTGAGTGCGGCGGAAGGTGGTCGCGTCGCGTTCGCTCAGGGTGTGGACGGGCTTTCCGGCGATGTAGATTTCGCCCTGGTCTGGGCGATCGAGGGCTGCGAGGAGGTGGAGCAGGGTGGACTTTCCGCTCCCGGATGCTCCCATGATGGCGTAGAAGCCGTGCTCGGCGATTTCGAGTGTTACGCCGCGCAGCGCGACGACTTGCCGATCTCCGAGCGTGTAGCTCTTGTGAACGTTGACGCAGCGGAGGACGGGGGCCGGATCGGGCGTGGGCATCAGGGCGATTCGCGGGCTCCGGGTGTGGGCTTGGGCTTTGGGATTGGGGTGGTCAGAGGGGGTGGGCGGCGTCGTAGGCCTTGGCGTCTTTGGCCTTGGCGAGGCCGGATTTGTCGGTGAACTTGATCTTGACGAGCCAGCCTTTGCCGTAGGGGTCGGAGTTGAGGAGGGAGGGGTCGTCGGCGACGGCCTTGTTGGTTTCGGTGATGGTTCCGGCGACGAGGCAGTAGACGTCGCTGGTGGTCTTGACGCTCTCGACCTCTCCGATGGTGTCGCCGGGCTTGAAGGTGAAGCCGGGTTTCTTCATTTCGACGTAGGTGACGTCGGTGAGTGCGTTGACGGCGAACTGGGTAAGCCCGAGCGTGAGGGTGTCTCCCTCGACCTTGTGCCACTCGTGACTCTCGGAATACACGCGATCGGTGGGCGACGCCATGTGGGGTTCCTTCGGTGTGAACGGTCGGGCTGGGGGAACGCTGATAGTTCGGACGGTCGCGGATCGGGCTGGGGCCCGGCCCGACGAGAGATGCTAGCGAGGGGCGGGCGTGGGGCAACATTTTCCCATCATTCCGCTGGGCGTGGGCGGGGCGCGGAGTTGGTTCGTCGCGCTTGCGAGCGATCGGCTACAGTCCGCGACGAATGCTGCTGACTCTCAACGCCCACTGTCTCCGAAGCCTCTTGCAGGCGTCCCCCAAGGGCCGACGCCAGGCGATGAGCGTCTTTGATCTTCCCGCGTTCACGAAGCAGACGCTGGGGCTCAACGGGCTGAACTTGTCGACGGACATGCTGGTGGGGTTTGATCGTGCGCAGCTGGAGACTCTGCGTGAGCGGGCGGACAAGGCGGCGTGCTCGTGCCTGCTTTTGATTGAATCCGAGGCACAGACACTGACCGATGCTGAGTCGGCCGAGGCCGCGATTGCGCGGATGCGGCGTGTGATTACGGCGGCGAGCATCCTGGGGTGCAACTCGGCGGCGATGCGGATCAAGGCACCGGATTCGGATCAGGCGATGGAGGTTGTGGCCAAGCGTCTCAAGCAGGTCTCGGAGCCGGCGGAGAAGCTTGATCTGACGCTGCTGATTTCGCCCATGACGGGGCTGACGGCGGCCCCCGAACGGCTTACGGACCTTATCAAGAAGGTGGGGGGGTTTCGGATCGGGACGTTCCCGGATTTTCAGTCTGCGGCGGCGGCGAAGGATCCGACGCTGTATCTTCGGCGGCTGTGCCCGTATGCGCAGGTTGTTTCGGCCTCGTCGGTGAAGTTCAAGGACACGGGGAAGAAGACGCTGCTTGCGGACGGGGAGACGGAGCGGATCGTGTACGTGCATGAGACGTACGACTTGAACCTGATGATGAAGGCCGTGACATCGGTCGGGTTCGAGGGAACCTTGGGTGTCGATTACCGGGGAGAGGGCGACATCGCGACGGGGATCACGCGTACCCGGGATGTTCTTCTTGATGCGATTGGGGGCGTGGACCACGACGCCGCTGACGATGAGGACGATCTTGAGCTTGGGGACGAGCCGGAGGACGCCGAACCCGGGACCGAGACGGGCGCGGACGAGTGAACCCGGGGCACTGGCGGGCTTTCTGTGTTGGGCTGTTGGCGGTATGATGGGCGTGTGTGCTCCACGGCCGACGGTGCCTATGGAAGGGTCCAGCCATGCACGACCTCGCAGCCGACGAACTTCCTGATCGCGCGTCCGTTCGTACGTCCGGGGCTGCGTTGCTGGACGGTGCGGTGAGGGATCCGGTCGAGGTGGGTGCTGAGCGCGATATGCTTGATCGCGTCCCCGTTCGATCGAGTGATCCGCGCCGGCCCAACAGTTCTGACGTGCTGCCACACGACCGTCCCATCATCGTGACCATCGACGGCCCGGCGGGAACGGGCAAGTCGTCGGTTGCGCGGACGCTGGCGGCGCGGCTGGGGCTGGATTTTCTGGACACGGGGTCGATGTACCGGGCGGCCGCGGCGATCGTGATTGATCGGAAGATCGGTCGCGATGACCATGAGGCGATCGTGGCGGCGGTGCGTTCGGCGGATCTGCACTTTGATTGGTCGACGGACCCGCCGCAGATTTTGGCGTGGGACCGCCCGCTGAACGGGCGGATTCGTGACGCGGACGTGACCGCGATCGTTTCGCCGATCGCGGGGATTGCGCCGCTGCGTGAGCTGATGGTGGCTCGGCAACGGGAGATCGCTCGGCAGCACGCGCGGCTGGTGTCGGAGGGGCGTGACCAGGGATCGGTCGTGTTTCCGCACGCGGCGATCAAGTTTTATCTGGATGCGTCGCCCAAGGTGCGGTGCGCGCGGCGGGCCGAGCAGTTGCGGGGCTCTGGACAGCACCCCGACGAGGGTGCGCTGCTGCGGGAGATCATCGAGCGTGATCTGAGTGATTCGACCCGTGAGGTGGGCCCGCTCGTGTGCCCGATGGACGCGACCCGGGTTGATACTTCGGGGCTGACGTTCGAGCAGGTGGTGACGACGCTGGAGCAGCACGTTCGCGACGCGGTTCTGTCGGGGTAGGCGCTGATTTCGAGCGAACTGTTGAGCGTTGAGGCGGTTGGTGACCGGTGCGGTTCATTTGCCTCGCGTGGATCGCGCACGCGGTCGCGTTGCGGGTACTATCAGCGTTGCCGCCCGTATCGCATCGCACGTCGTACCCCCGAGGCCCGATGGATCAGCCGATCTCGCTCCCGGTGCTGTCGCCGCTTCCCTCTCCGGGCCCGCGCGCCAACGCTCGGGTCAGCGGGCCTGCGGGTTCAAGATCGCCGTTCGAGAAGAAGGAAAAATGCGGTGTTGTCGGTGTTTGGGGTCATGCGCAGGCCGCGCGACTCTGCTATCTGGGGCTGTATGCGCAGCAGCACCGCGGGCAGGAGTCGGCGGGGATCGCGGTGTCGAGCGGGAAAAGGCTCACGGCGATCACCGGCATGGGGCTCGTGCCTGAGATCTTTGACCCGCGAACGCTTGAGGATTTGGACGAGAAGGGTGGGGTAGGGGCGATCGGGCACAACCGGTACTCGACGGCCGGGGGGTCGCTGGCGTGCAACGCGCAGCCGCTGCTGGAGTCTTTCATCGGCGGGCAGGTCGCGTTGGGGCACAACGGCAACCTGATCAACGCGGATGCGCTGCGGCTTCGGTTTGAAGAGGCGGGGCATATTTTTCACACGACGAGCGATACCGAGGTGATCGTTCATCTGCTTGCGAGTCCGCAGCAGCAGAAATCGCCCGATCCGCTGGCGTCGACGCTGCGTCGCCTGCAGGGCGCGTTCAGTTTGCTGTTTCTGTTCCCGGATCGGATCGAAGCGGCGCGTGATCCTTGGGGTTGGAGGCCGCTGGTGCTGGGCTGGATGCCGGCGACGGACGATTTACCGCGATACCCGGTGGTTGCGAGTGAGACGGTTGCGCTGGACGTGATCGGGGCGGAGTACGAGCGTGAGATTGAGCCCGGGGAGATCGTGACCATTTCTGGAACGGGGTCAAGGATTACGGTGACCAGTCGTCGCTTTGCGCCGGTGGCGGATCGCCCGGCCCACTGCGTGTTTGAGCATGTGTACTTTGCCAACCCCGCCAGCCGGGTGTTCGGGCAGAACGTGCAGAGCGTGCGTGAGGCGATGGGGGAGATGCTGTCGCGTGAGGCTCCGGTGGCGGCGGACTATGTGATGCCGATGCCCGATTCGGGGCGCAGCGCCGCGAGCGGGTACGCGCGTGCCAGCGGCATCCCGTACCGCGAGGGGATTGTGCCCAACCGCTATGTCGGACGGACGTTCATCAAGCCGAGCCAGAGCGAGCGGGTGGCGGCAAGAAACTGATCGTGGTTGATGATTCGATCGTGCGTGGGACCACCACGAAGGCCAAGATGGACCAGATCCGTCAGGCGGGCGCCAAGGAGATCCATCTTCGGATCAGTTGCCCGCCGATCCGCCACCCGTGCTACTTCGGCGTGGACTTTGCGACGCGTGACCAGTTGATCGCGCACAACAAGTCGGTGGAGGAAGTGCGGCGATTCCTTGGCGTGGACACGCTGCATTACCTTTCGCTCGACGGGATGCTCCGGTGTGTCGACCGACCCTCTTCGCACTACTGCACGGCGTGCTACAGCGGCGACTACCGGCTGGACCCTGACCGACCTCTGACCGAGGTGGTGATCGACAGCGAGCAGCTCAAGATCTTCCAGTGATGGGACAGTGATCGGACTTTGAGACGCAGCGCACTTTGTTGGATCATTGTCCGCGGAGCACCCGGCGGTGATGCACCGTGGCCCTTATGAGACCGGCGACGGCGCGCACACCGCCTGGGCTGTCTCGGCAAGTGGGTCAGGGGCCACTTCTTTCCCCGGCCCTTGAGTCCCCCGGCGGGCTTACCGAATGAGTCCCTGTTCTGGGATTCGCCCTTCGGGGCTGGTTGGGACACCCGAGGAGGGGTGGAGTTATGGACCGTCGCATCTCGATTGCCACAATCCGGGCCGCGCTCGTGTGGGTGGTCATGGTCGGGTCTTCGGCGGCCTTGGGCTACTTTGGGTCGCAGGGCGTGCCCATCAACCAGTGCCTGCTGGGGCTTGGGTTCGTCTTCGCGGGTGGGTTTCTGAGCATCCGCAAGGTCGCCGGGCGGCCGATGGACGCCGCGGCGATTCTCACATTTCTGTGGGGTGCGACGCTGGGGTTGTGGGGCCCGTTGGCGTACTCGCTGAGCGAGGATCTCGTTGGCGAGTACCTGATCCGGTCGAAGATTGTGTCGGAAGCCTGGGCTCTGGAAATGACGCAGGGTGCGGCGATCGCGGCGGGGAGCACCGTGACGGCGGTTCTGCTGCAGTTCAGCACGGGGTCGGCCAATGTGTTCCTGATGACCATGGCGGGGACCGCGATCGCTGCGTCGGCCTCGCTCTTGCCTTGGCCCGACCAGCTTGTGATCCCGGGGGCAGCGCTCGTCTGGCAGATGCTTGTGCATGGCGGGCTTGCGCAGTGGGCGATCAAGCGCATCCGCTGTGAATCGCGTGGCTGCTGCCCGCGGTGCGGGCGTGACATCATCGGCATTTCGAGCCCGGTCTGCCCGAGCTGTGCGTTGCCGCTCTCGAACATGGTCCCGTACGGCGCGATTTGTGAGATCGGGAAACACTCGCCGCGTCCGAGCGGGTTGGGATGATCGCGGCGTGGGGAGGGCCGCGCCACGGGGGGCGGGATGCTCTACACTTGCCCCGCATGACCCTCCCAAGCTTCATCACCGCGCAGCTCCTCGTCAGCGTGATCCTCAACATCGTCCTGGTCCACGTGATCCTCATCACGGTGGCCTACCTCGTGTACTTCGAGCGCAAGATCGCCGCCTACGTCCAGGACCGGATCGGGCCCAACCGCGTCGGGTTCGACTTCGGGCTGCCCTTTCTCGCTTTCCTCAAGGGCTGCCTCGGGCTGGGCCAGCCGCTCGCCGACGGCATCAAGTTCATGCTCAAAGAGGACTACACGCCCAACCGCGTGGACAAGGTTCTCTTCACACTCGCTCCCGCGATCATCGTCATACCCGCGCTCATCGGCTTTGTCGTCGTCCCCTGGGGCGGCTCCTGGAACTGCCCCGACATCCACATCCCGTTCACCAGCCTCGTCATCCCCGGAGGCGTCGTCCAGGTCACCGGCGCCAGTGTCAACGTCGGCGTCATCTACATGCTCGCCGTCGCTTCGCTCGGGGCCTACGGCATCACGCTGGGCGGCTGGGCCAGCAACAACAAGTACTCGTTCCTCGGCGGGCTTCGCGCCACCGCTCAGATGATCTCCTACGAGATCCCGCTGGGCCTCGCGCTCCTGGCCGCGGTGCTGATCATCGGCAGCTTCGTCCCCGACCAGATCGTCCGCTACCAGGTCCAGCACGGGTGGACGATCGTCGCCCAGCCTGTCGCCGCGATCATCTTCTTCATCGCCATCCTCGCCGAGGCCAACCGCTCCCCCTTCGACAACGCCGAGGCCGAGCAGGAGCTCGTCGGCGGGTACCACACCGAATACTCGTCGATGCGTTTCGCGCTCTACTTCCTCGCCGAGTACGCCCACCTCTTCACCTCGACCGCCTTCTTCACCATGCTCTTCCTCGGCGGCTACCACCTGCCCTTCGTCTCGCTGCTCAGCCCCGAGAACGTCACGATCCTGGCCGTCGTCGCCAAGCTCCTCGTGTTCTTCACCAAGGTCGTTCTCATCGTCTGCTTCTCGATGGTCATCCGCTGGACCATCCCGCGCATGCGGTACGACCAGGTCATGATGATGGCCTGGGGCGCGGTGATCCCGATCTCGCTGCTGGTCGTGGTCGTGAACTCGTGCCTGGTCTACTTCGACCGCCGCGACATCCCCACCATGCTCATCGCCAACGCCGGCATCGTGGTGGTCACGCTCCTCGTGCATCCCTGGATGCCCAAGACCGCCTCCAACCGCCGCCTGCCGTTGTATGGTTCACGCTTCAGCCCCGTCCCCGGCGAGCGCGTCCGCACAGCACCCAGCGAAGCGATGGCCCTCGAAGACCGCCCCGTCCAAGGGAGTGCTCCTCAAGTGATCGGTCGGTGAGGCAGACCGGCTGGTGTAGGTCGGCTCTGGTAGGTCGGCTCTCCGAGCCGACTCTTCATCCGTCCCGCCCAGCACGCTCAAAGAACTCTTGATCGGTTTCCCGCGGAATCGGCTCGGAGAGCCGATCTACCAAAGGCAACGCCTACTGCATTGGGCCCAGTTCGCTCCCCGGCGGCACGACGAAGATGGTCGGCATGAGGTAGTTTTTTCCAGCGTAGCTGGTGAGCCTGCCGCTGATCTCAACGGTCTGCCGCTCGCCGCGCCACAGGATGAGATCCTCAAGCCGCTGGAGTGTTGCGCTTGGCAGGAGTGTCATGGGCGGTTCGATCCCGTTCTGCCCGTCCCCATCCACCGCGAACGCAAGCTCGCCCGCCGCCAACCGGACGACACGCCCACGCCGAGAAGTCAGGATGGTGCCTTCCGGGAGCACCGTCTTGGCGTGCTCGCCCGAGCGAGATGAAGGGTTGGCTCCAGCATCGGGCTGGGCTCGTTGGCGGGCGTGATCGCCTTCGCGTGCTTGGCGCTGCACGTTGGGATTGATTTCGGGAACCGGGCCCGCACGGTTGTCGGCGCGCGGTCCGGTCGCGGAACTCGCGGTGCCCGAGGGCGAGAGCGCCCTTGGGTTTGTGCGGCGCGCTTCCAGATCCCGGATCAACTCCTGGACGGACGCCTGATCCGATTCTTTGGGCCGTTCGCGGGGCACTTCATCGTGTTTCCCGGACGGCGGCAGGTCGCTGCGGGTGACGGTCTGTTCCGCGGTCGCGGTGACCAGGGACGACGGCTGCTGGGGAAGGATGTACTCGCGGTCGCGGTAGCTGAAGATCTGCCCGCTGATGACGGCGGCAGGCCGCTCATGCCCCGCCTCGGCGGTGCTCATCGCTGCTTCAAGGCGTTCCAACGTTAGGGATGGGAGCAGGATCAGAGGGCGATCCATGAGGGATTCGGTACGGGCTTTTCCTGAGTCTTGGTCGTTTGATCCCGCAAGGGGGCGCGGCACGAAGACCCAATCGCCGCTGGGGATCTGCACGAGCGCTCCGGGTCGGCGTGAGATGAATGCGCCCTCGCGCAGCCGCCGCGCGCCGGGAACGCCGAAGTCGGCGGCCGCCATCCCGGGTACTGGGTCCGCGGACTGTCCGGCGGGGGGTTGGACGGCGGGCTCATTGGCGCGACGCCTGGGCGTAATCGCTTTGGTCGAGTCGTTCCGCTTGCGCATCGCATCCAACTGGCGATCGACGCTCGGATCGTTCAGTTCCGGGTCGGTGTTCAGCGGGTCCGTCGCCTGGGGACGGGGGTCCGAGGAAGGTTCCCTGGGCGGCTCGCGGTCGCTCGTCGGCATCGTGTTTCGCGCGAACGTCGGCGCGGGGGGAAGGGTGAGAGTTCCGACGAACACAAAGAGGGTGAGGGCTCGAACAGGCACGGGAGTCTGCGTTGCACCGGCGCTCGCGGATGATCCTTCGATTGACTTGGGGTGTCTGGCCATGCGGATCGCTCCCGAGGATCGCCCGAAGAGTGTGGATACCGGACGAGCCCCGCGTCGGCGTGACTCGCTCGTCATGGTATCGGTCTATCGCTCGAATCTCTGGATGACGCTGCCCTGGTGCGTCTCGGGAAGCACTCCCCCAGCCCGACTTTCCGGCCTGACCCGCACGCGACCGCCGTTTGACCCTGCCCACATCGCCCCGTAACGTCCTTGTCCTGCCCTGTTTGGCCGGGTGCCAGAGTGGTCTAATGGAGCGGATTGCAAATCCGCGATTCGTGGGTTCGAATCCCACCCCGGCCTTTTTCTTTCGGGACGCACGGCGTTCGCAGGACGCCTGATCCGAGGCCCCACGGAGGCCCGGGTTCTTCCCGGATTTTCCCCTCAGGCTACCCCAAGGGTTTGGGTTCATCGTCGTCGAAGATCGCCCGCATCGGTGGCGTGTCGAGGTCGTCGAACTGACCTCGGCGCACCGCCCACATGAACCCAACGACAAACCCGCCGGCCAACAGGATCGCCAGCGGGAGCACGATGTAGATCACGGACATCTTGCACCTCCGAACGCTTTGGTGCGGAACGAGAGGGACACCACGGTGAGCGAGCTGGCGGGCATGAGCACGGCGGCGAGCAACGGGTTGATGTGTCCCGTGACGCAGAGCGCGGCGGCGAGCAGGTTGTAGGCGAGCGAGACGGCGAGGTTGCGGTGGATGACCGCCATCGTGCTGCGGGCGGCGCTGAGGAGTGTGGCGACCTGCCCAAGGTCGGGCTTGCCCAGGTAAGCGTCGGCGGCGGCGAGCGAGGCTTCGGCGCCGCCGTGGACGGCGATTCCGACGGTGGCGGCGGCGAGGGCTGCGGCGTCGTTCACTCCGTCGCCGACCATGACGACCGGACCGTTCCGAAGTTCGGCTTTGACCGCCGCGAGTTTTTCTTCGGGGGAGAGCCCGCCGCGCACGGCCGATGCGTCGAGCCCTACTTGGTTGCCGACTCGTTGTGCGATCTCGGGGTGATCGCCCGAGAGCATGGCGACGCGCCAGCCGATGCTCGTGAGTTTGGAAAGCGTGGCGGAGGCCTCTGCCCGCAGGGGATCGCCGAAGCCTCCCGCGGCCACGATGCGGTCCTGGATCGCGACGAAGACGGGTGTCAGACCGGCTTGGAGGATCTCGGCTTCCCAGGCATCTGGCGTTGACGGTGTGGTGGATCCGAGTTTGTCGGGACCGTGTTGGACGATCGCGCGCGGTGAGCCTTGTTCGACGGTCTCCCGGACGAACGCTGGCGACCCTACGGCTACTCGCCGCCCATCGACCACGCCGACGATCCCCCGCCCGGTGATTTCGTGGCTGTCAGAAACCTCGGGGTCGAACGCTTCTTCGCCGGCCGCGGACCGCATCGCTCGCGCGATCGGGTGGGACGATCCGTTCTCCAAGGCTGCGGCGGGCGTGAGCGCTGATTCGTTGCCGAGCCAGCGGACGAGCCCCGTCCTGCCTTGGGTGATCGTTCCGGTCTTGTCGAGGAAGATGGTCCCGGGCTTGGCCAGCCGCTCGAGGGCGGCGGAGGACTTGATGAGGATACCGCGTTTGGCGGCACGCCCCAGCGCGACGGTCATTGCAAGGGGCGTGGCGAGCCCGAGCCCGCAGGGGCAGGTGACGATCAGCAGGGCTGCGGCGTGGTCGATCGCGACGCTCGGGCTCACGTTCCACCAGAGCGCGAGCGTGATGGCGGCGAGCGCGAGCATTACGGCGACGAACCAGCCCGCGAGTCGGTCGGCGGCCTGCACGATCGGCGCTCGAGCGAGGGAGCCCTCGCGGACCAGGCGCATGAGGGCCGCGACGCGGGTGTGCTCGCCGGTGGCGTTGACCCGAACGCGCAGCACCGAGGACACGTTGACTCCTCCGGCCGTCACGTTATCTCCGACGGCGAGGCGGACTGGTGTTGATTCGCCGGTGAGAAGCGACTGATCGACGCTGGAGGTTCCGAGCACGATCACGCCGTCCACCGGGATTGAATCGCCAGCGCGGACCTCCACGACCTGCCCGATTTCGAGGGCCTCGGTCGGGACTTCACGGGTGTCGTCGGCGACCACGAGGCGCGCCGAGGCGGGTGTCATCGAGAATAGGAGTTCGACGGCGTCGGTGGTCGAGCGTTGCTGGCGCTGCTGGATGAATCGTCCAACAAGGAGGGCGAAAACGAGAACGCTGAGCGAATCGAAGTAGATCTCGCCGGTCCCGCGCACGGTGTTGACCACGCCCCAGACCGCGCCGATGCCGAGGCCCATGGCGATGGGCAGGTCAAGGTTCAGCGTGCGCGTCCGCACCGATGCCCACGCGCCGCGGAAGAAGACGCTGCCCGGCCAGGCGAGGGAGACGACGCTGATCGCCATGCTGAGCCATCGGAAAAGCTGGCGGTACTCCGGCTCCATGACATCAAAGAGCCCCGCGTAGAGCGCGAGGCCGAGGAGCATGACGTTGCCCGCGCACGCTCCCGCGACGCCCAGGCGGGCCAGTGCTTTGCGGTCGGCCGTCCGGCGGACCAGGCGGGCCGAGGATTCTCGCGCCGGGTGCGGGGGGTAGCCCAGCGAGTCGAGGGTTCGTGCCGCGCGCGAGAGCTGAGTCCGCTGCGGGTCCCACACGACCGACACGAGCCCGCGGCCGAGTTCGAGCCGAGCTTGGATCACGCCGTCGACGAGCGCCGGGAGTTTTTCGACGAGCCACACGCAGGCGGAGCAGTGCACGCCTTCGAGGAGCAGCTCGACGCGCCGGAGCCCGGCACCCGCGTCGCGGACATAGAGCCTTTGGAAGGTCGCGTCGTCGAGTTCTGTGTATTTCTTGGTCGTGCCCGCCGCCGGGGCGGTGGTGGCGTCGCCCCGGATGGCGTAGAACTTTTCGAGCCCGCACTGCTTGATGAGGGTCGCGGCGGTCTCGCAGCCGTGGCAGCAGTACTGGGCGGCGGCGTGCTCGTCGATCAGGCCCGGGGGGACGCGCAGACCGCAGTGTGCGCAGGGACCATTGGCGTGAGCCGCTCGCGCCGAGCGCGGGCGGGGGGTGGGGGAGTTAGCGACCATGGCAGATGACCGGCGCGTCCGCCGGGCCGATGCTCCTTTCGTTTCCGGTCAGCGTGATGGCCTGGAGTTCGCTGGTGCGCCCGATAGTCCGCACGCGCTGGGCCACGGTGGCGAGCCCGACGACCGTCGTGAGGGCGGCGGTTGCAAGGGGGAGGTGCCGTTGTATTCGGGCGGAGAGCCCGGTGATCGTTGCGCCCAAAGCGACCATGACGGGCAGGGTTCCGAGCCAGAACGCGCCCATCGCCGCCGCGCCGAGAACAGGGTTCGCCGTCCCTGCGGCCGTCGCGACGAAGGCGTAGAGCCAGCCGCAGGGGAGCAACGTTGTGAGCAGGCCCACGGTGCCGGCGCGGAGGATGGGGGGGAGTTCGGCTGCGCTGCGATGGCCGGCGAGCGCGAGTTTCTGGATGAAGGACGGGACGGGGAAGCGCCCGATGCGCACGCCCAGTGATCTGAGGACCGCGACGAGACCGAAGCCGATCATCATCGCGCCCGCGCCGATCGCGGCGGTGCGTTGGACGCCGAGGGCGGCTCCGCTCAGATCCATCGCTGCGCCGATCGCGCCCGCGACGAGCCCGAGCGTGAGGTAGGTCGCGAGCCGGCCGAGGTTGTACGCGGCGAGGAGCCGGCGTGCCGATGGGCCGGCCCCCGAGTCGCCGACGGCGAAGGCGAGGAAACCGCCGCACATGCCCGCGCAGTGCGTGCTTCCGAGGAGGCTGGCGAGGAAGACCGTGGTGATGAGGGCGATCACGGCGTTCCCCTTGGATCGCTGGAGATGAGCGATCGTTCGACAACTTGTGTGAAGGTGTTGGTGCCGTGCTGGATCGTGACCTGAAAATGCCAGAGGCCGTCGCGGTCGGCGGCGAGCGTTCCCGAGTACTCGCCTTTTCCCATGGACGAGAGCAGCAACGTCTGCCGCTCGGAGGCTCTTGAATTGTGAAATGCCAGAGCCTCGATGCGTGCGTCTTCGATTGGCTTGCCGGAGCGGTCTCGAAGGGACAGGGCCAGATCCGACCGGCCGTGCCGGGGGTTTGATGCTTCGAGGGTGAGGGTCCAGCCGAGTTGGGCGTTTCGTGTGCTCTGGATCTGATTTCGGTCCCACGCGAGCGCGCGCTGGTAATAGTTGGGTTCGACCGCCATTGAGCGGTCGGACGTGGCGTAGAAGACCGTGATGCCGACGATGGTGACGTTCATGCCCAGGAGTCCGACGATCGCGAACGGCCAGGGGCTGCGCTTGCTCATCAGCGGTGCTCCTTCTCTGAGTCCTCGTGCTCGGGCGTGCGGTGCTCGGCGCGGGTCGCGTCGGTGTCCTCGTCGTGGTGCATCGAGCCGGGGCCCATCAGGGTGTACACCAGTGCCTTGTGGAATCCGTGCCCATCGTCGACGGTGAGGGAGACGTTGTTCTTGCCGCCCGAGAAGGCCGACCGTGGCACGGAGATCATCGCGGGTACGGTCGCCATGTGCCCGGGTTCGATGCGGATGGGGCTTGTTTCGGCCTCGATTTTCACTTCGGGATCGGCGACCGACACGGCGTAGTCCGCGGTCGCGTCGGTTCGGTTCACGATCTTGATGCGCACTTGGTTGCCGATGCGGTCCTCGGGCATCTCGGTGAAGGGCTTGCCGAGCCCGCGCAGGACCGTGACGTCGGCGGGCGCGCGGCTGACGAGCAACACCAGGAAGGCGGTCGCGACGGCGGCCAGGAGAACGGGGTAGATCACCGTGCGTGGCCTGAGGAGCCGCCGCTTCTCTCCGGCCATCGCTGATTCGGAGCTGTACCGGATCAGCCCGAGGGGGCGTTTGAGCTTGGCCATGACGTCGTCGCAGGCGTCGATGCACTGGGCGCACCCGATGCACTCCATCTGGAGCCCTTCGCGGATATCGATGCCTGTGGGGCAGACCTGCACGCACAGGCTGCAATCGACGCAGTCTCCGGCGGCGGCTGGGGTCGAGGGCATGACGCGCAAGGAGACGTCGGGCTTTGAGGTGTTGGCCCGTTTTCCTTTGCCGCGTGGCTCGCCGCGTTTGCGGTCGTAGGTCACGATGAGCGAGTTGCGATCGAGCAGGGCGGATTGGAACCGTCCGTAGGGGCAGGCGACGATGCAGGTTTGTTCGCGGAAGTAGGCGAAGTCGAACATCATGGCGGCCGTAACGGCGGCCATGACCGCGAACGCGACGGGGTGCTGGAAAGGCGAGCTTGTGACCCAGTGGCGAAGCTGCTCGACGCCAACGAAGTACGCGAGGAATGTGTGTGCGAGGTACATGGAGATCGCGAGGTACACGGCATACTTCAGGACCTTGCCGGCACCGCCTCGGACGAAGGAGCTTTTGGAGACCCGCCCCGGCGTGCCCTCGAAGAGGCGTTCAATAGGGCGGAAGACGAACTCCATGTACACGGTCTGTGGGCACCCCCACCCGCACCAGACGCGGCCGAAGAACGCGGTCAGGAGGAAGATAGCGAGGAACGTTCCAACCAGGAACAGCGCCAGGAGCAGCGTGTCGGTGGGGAGGAAGTCGATCCCGAGGATGCGGAAGTGGCGCGTCGTCAGGTCGAGCAGCACGATCGGCTTTCCGTGGACGAAGATGTAGGGGATGGCGGTAAAAAGCAGGATGAGCCCGTAGGCCACCCAGCGCCGGGCTGAGGCGAAGCGCCCGCTCATGGGTCGCGGTTTGAGCCAACGCCGAGAGCCGTCAGAGCGGAGCGTTGACAGCACGTTCTGGGCTTGCGGTTCGTGTTGAGCCGTTGTCATTGTTGAACTCGTGGAGCCGCGTTGGGCCCGCGGATTCTGTGGCAGGGGTTACTTGGATCCGGTGCCCTTGGGCCAGGGCGGGATCACGTCCCCCTCGGGCGCTTTGGGCACGGCGGGCTTGGTGCCGCGGAGCGTCGCGACGTAGGCCGCGACGATGACACGCTCGTTGTCCTGGAGCCTGTTTTGCCAGCTGGGCATTGCGCCGGCGTTGGCGCCGTTGGTGATGGTGGTGTAGAGGTCCTCGATTTTCTTGATGTTCTTGTAGTTTTCGTCGGTGAGGTTCACGCCGTTGATCCCGCCGCCGTCCTTGGCGTGGCACGCGGCGCAGTTGCCCTCGAAGATGCCCTTGGCGACGGGCATGAGCTGGGCGTCTCCCATGAGCCTGAGCAGTGTGGGTTCGTCGGGCTTGAGGACGCCGACCTGTCCGAAGATTCGCTTGTACTCGGCGACCTGCATTGAGTTCCAGGCCTGGTGGATGCTCGGTGCCATGGGGCTGAACTCCCAGAAGGCGTAGTAGAAGACCGCGAAGAGGATCGACACCGCGAAGATCACGTGCCACCAGCCCGGCGTGGGGTTGTCGTACTCGCGGATGCCGTCGTACTCGTGCTCCATGAGCCGCGGGTCGAGGGTGGGGTCGCGGTAGATGCCGGCGTGCGGTTTCTGGATGGCGCTCATCGTGCTCGTCCTTGTGAAATCGTGGGCGGGGGAACGTCGGCGTGGGGATCAGGGTGCAACGGAACTGGGGATGGGAGTGTCAAATCGCTCTGGAGCAGGGTGACGATGACCCGCGCCCGTCAGCGGTTGGGGCGGCGCTCGGGCGCGGGCTCGTCATCGAACGGGAGTTGCGAAACGTCTTCAAAGTCCGCGGGCCGTCCGCGGACGTATACCCGCACGACGACGACCACGAACACTCCGAGGAAAAGGATCAGCGCCACCTGCGGGAAGGTTGCCAGGTCCATCGCGCTCATGACGTCGCTCAGCCTCATGCGTATCTCCTTACTTGGTCGCGATCGGGGCGGTCGGGGACGCGGCGCTTGCTTTGGGTGCTGCATCGGGGGCGGGACTCGGCGTTGCGGCCGCGGGGGCCGGGGCGCTGATGTCGGTTCCGATTCTCTGCAAGTACGCCACGAGAGCGATGACTTTCTTGTCGTCCATTCCCGAGTACCCGCCCTGCTTGACCAGGTCCGTGCTGATTGATTTGGCCTGCTGGCGAGCCATCTCGACGGCCCGACCGTTCTTCACGGCCTCGCCGTAGGGAACGCCGATCATCGCCATCGCGTCGACCTTGCCCTGGATCGCCTGGAAATCCAGCGGTTCCTTGAGCAGGTGTGCGAAGCTGGGCATGATCGATTGGCCGACCAACTGACGTGGGTCTTCCAGGTGACGGATCTGCCAGTCGTGGGACTGCTTGCCGCCTTCGCGCGCCAGGTCCGGTCCGATGCGGCGTGAGCCCCACTGGAAGGGATGGTCGTAGACGAACTCGCCGGGCTTGCTGTATTCGCCGTAGCGTTTCGTTTCGGCCCAGATCGGTCGGATCATCTGCGAGTGGCAGTTGTAGCACCCTTCGGCGATGTACACGTCGCGCCCGGCGAGTTCCAAGGGGGAGTAGGGCTGGACGCTGGCGATGGTCGGGATGTTCGAGCGGATGAGGAAGGTGGGGAGGATTTCAAAGAGCGAGGCCGCGACCACCGCGATCACGACCCAGATCGTGAATCGCAACGGCAGGCGTTCCCAGCGTCGGTGCCAGACTCCCTGCAGCCACACGTCGCCCTTGTGTCCGAGTTCTGTGACAGCGCCAAGGCGTGATTTGGTCTCGGGTTCTTCGATGCGGGCGTGTGCCAAGGCCGCTGCCCGCTGCACTGGCTCGGCGTAGACCGCCGGCCGGGATTTCCAGGTCATGAAGTAGTTCACCGCTGCCATCAGGCCGCCGGTGATGTAGAGCAAGCCACCGACGACGCGCACCCAGTACATCGGGATGAGTGCCATGACGGTCTCGACGAAGTCGGGGTACTGCAAGCGCCCGGTCTCGTCGAAGGCCCGCCACATGAGGCCTTGGGTGAGTCCCGCGGTGTAAATGGCGAGGACGTAGAGCAGGATGCCAACGGTTGCGAACCAGAAGTGGGTGGTTGCGAGTTTGACGCTCCAGAGCTTGGTTTGGTAGAGGCGTGGCAGCAGCCAGTACATCATGCCGAAGATCATGAGCCCGTTCCACCCGAGCGCGCCAGCGTGGACGTGGGCGATGGTCCAGTCCGTGTAGTGCGAGAGGGCGTTGACGGTCTTGATGCTGAGCATCGGACCCTCGAAGGTGGACATCCCGTAGAACGTGATTCCCACGACGAAGAACTTGAGGACAGGGTCCGAGGCGACCTTGTTCCAGGCCCCGCGCAGGGTCAGCAGGCCGTTGATCATCCCGCCCCAGGACGGCATCCAGAGCATGAGGCTGAAGAGCATTCCGAGCGAGAACGGCCCAGAGGGAAGGGGGCGGGTGTAGTGCAGGTGGTGTGGTCCGGCCCAGATGTAGAGGAAGACCAGCGACCAAGTGGACGATGGAGAGAGTCGGTAGTCGGAGGGCGAGGCGTTCGCGCCCAGGAGAAGAACCATGCCTGCCGGGCGTGGTCAGGAAGAACGCGACCACAGCCAGTACCACCATTGCATGAAAGCGTCCTGCACGCCTGCGCGCGGCGTAAACCGAGTAGTCTTCGAGGGCCGTCACCGGGATGGCTGTTGTTGAAGATGTGGAGGACGGCGACGGTGACGACCGTGTCTCGATGAACCAGAGCGCGACGCAGGGCGTTCGCGCCGCTTGGCGATTGTTCCGAAGAAGTTGATGGCAAAGGTGACCCAGACGAGCGCGATCGCGATGTCGATGGGCCATTCAAGCTCGGCGTACTCCTTGCCTTGCGTGATCCCGAGGGGCAGGGTGAGGGCGGCGGCAACGATGATCGCCTGCCATCCCCAGAAGTGGATGTTGCTGAGCACGTCGCTGAACATGCGTGCTTTGCAGAGGCGCTGGGTGGAGTAATAGATGCCGGCGAAGAGCGCGTTGCCGGCGAAGGCGAAGATGGCGGCGTTGGTGTGGAGCGGGCGCAGGCGTCCGAAGCCCAGGTACTGGATGCCGCCGCTCGCCCTGGGAAGGACGAGTTCGAGCGCGACGATGATCCCGACCAGGAACGCGACGATGCCCCAGATGAGGGTCATCGTCAGGAACTTGCGGACGATGGCGTCGTTGTAGGTGAAGGATTCGAGCGGGCCGCTTGGCTCGCCGTGCCCCCGCGTCGCGTGGCTCCCGATAGATTCTGCCGGCCCGGTTTCTGCGCCACTCATCGCCGCCCTCTCGAGAATGAATTTCAGAAAAATGGATGCTCTTGGTCATGCCTTCCAGGAGCCGAAGGTTATCGAATAAAGGATCAAATTGTCAAGAAATGTATCGACAAATTGCGAGTTCGCGGGACGCTGTTTTGGTGTTGAGTGAAGGAAAGAGTCGTTCTGGGCTGCAATATTCGTCTTTTTCGTGTGTGTAATCGGGATATGTACGGTTATTGCGATGGTTCATTGATGTCGTCTTGAAAATCTGGTCGATTAGTCGTATGCTCCGAGTCGAACAGGAACTTGGGAGAGCGACCATGTTGAGCCAGGCGGTTGGATACGCCGCAACAGCCTTGGGTTATGTGGCCGCCGCGGGTGGAAAGGCGGTGCTCGTGCGCGAGGTGGCCGAGGCCTGCGACATCCCGGGTCCGTACCTTTCGAAGATCGTTCACGCGTTGTCGCGGGCGACGCTTGTGCTGACCCAGCGCGGTATCGGCGGCGGCGTGACGCTGTCGCGCGACGCGCGGGCCATCAGCCTCTACGACCTGTGCGTGGCGCTGCACGATCCGATCGTTGAATCGCGTTGTATGTTGGGTACAGCGGAGTGTTCGGACGCGCGGGCCTGCCCGGCGCATCGGTTCTGGACTGCGCACCGTTCAAAGCAGATCGAGTTTCTGCGTGGGACGACCTTGGCCGACATCGCCGCGTTCGAGACTCGTCGGCGCTGGGGGAAACGTCCCGATGTAGATGCCCCCAGCACGGGGGCCGGAGGGGAAGCGCTCCCGGATTCGGGCCCGGGCGATCTGTGATCCTGGTTACTTCGATCCTGGATACTTCGATCCTGGATACTTCGATCTTGGATACTTCGATCCTGGTTACTTCTTCTGTTTCTTGATGTACGCCTCTTCGGCCTCGCGCCGCGCTTTCACGCCGGGGTCGGCCATCAGGACCTGTTCGATGGCAGCGCGGAACCCATCGCTGTTGGGGCTCCCTTCCCAGCGGACGACGCCGTTGGAACTCGCGACCACCGCGTAGGGCACCCACATCCCATCGGCGTACGCGGTCTGAGAGTGCTCGATCCCCTGCTCGTCGATGAACTTCTTGATGAGGTCGCCGGGCGGGGTGGTGTCCTTGGCGTTCCGATTGTTGGTGTCCTCGATGCGCACCATGGCACCGATGACGCTGATGTCGCGCCCGCGTTCGCGCTGGAGTCGCTCCATTTTTGGCATGATCTTCTCGTAGCTCGGGCGGTAGTCGGGGCTCCAGACGTACACGACGATCGCGCGTCCTTTGAACTTGGGGTCGCTCTTGTAGTACGACCCGGCGGGCGGGAGTTGCAGGCTTTTGGGCCCGTTCTCGTCGCTCCGGCGGCTGGGGTCCTGGTCCTTCTTGGGCCAGCGGGCTTTCTCGTAGGCGTCCGCCGTCGGCTCGACGAAGGTGAGTTCGGGGATGCTCTTGAGGTCGACTTCCGAGCGGATCGCTCCAGCTTTGCGTGCCTCGGCCTCCGCGTTGGCGGCGTCGTTCGCGAGCTTGGACTTGATTCCCGAGGCCGCGTCCATCGTTTCGGCGAGGCAGATTTTGACGGCCGCCTCGACCGATTCGGTCGTGATGTCCGCGAAGCGAGTCTGCCCCGCGCGATCGATGACGTAGAAGTCCGGGTCCTGGTCCGACAGGATCGCCTTGCGGAACTCGCCCTTGGCGTCGTGGGCCACGAAGATCGACGCGGTATCCTTGTCGCCTGGCTTTCCTTCGGCGCTGCTCACGGCTTCGGATTCGCGCTTGGCGTCCCAGCCGTCCTGGTGGAATGCTCCGATGAGCACGAGGCCTTCCTTGGCGTGGGTTGCGGCGAGTTTGCGGGCCGTCGCCCAGGCACGCTGAGCGGGTTGGTACCAGTCGGAGTAGGTGCAGATGAGCACTACCTTTCCGTTGGTGTCGGCGGAGGAGACGGGCTTTCCTCCGGCCCACTCGCTGAGTGAATCCCAGGCGGTGCTGGGGAACGGCTGTAGTTCCATTGCGGTGAGCTTGGTGCGCCGCTCGCCGGAACCTTCTCGCACCACTTGTTCGGGCCCGGGCGCGAATGTTGAGAAGGTCTCCGAGGTGGACGTTGTTGCCATGCTCATCGCGGACGCTGAAAAGAGCGAAGCAAAGGCCACGACGCCGCAGACACTCAGCGCGAACGGACTGATCTTCACGACGGATCTCCCAAGTTTGAGTCGGGCATTTCGCGCACGACCATTGCGACCTGAACAATCGAGACGTCCGACCCCGACCCACCGTCCGGTCGGATGACCGCGCGGCGTGAGGTGTGAGTGTAGTACATCCGCCGAACGCACCTCTGTTCGTGCGATGCGGGTTGGAGTTCCACATGGGCCCAGCCGCCTTGTGAGGATCGGGGGGATCAGTTCCTTCCAGATACCAATCCGAACCCGTACATCGCTATCGCGGCCGCGACGTTTACGTTGAGCGAGTCCACACCGTCGCGCATCGGGATGCGTACCCGGATGCCGCACCGATCGATCTCTGCCAGGGTGCCTTCGGACAACCCCGCGCCCTCGGTTCCCAGGACGAACGCGGGCCTGCGTGTGCGCTCGGGCGGGATCGCGTGGAGGGTGTGGGCTCCCGGTCCCGTGCTGAGTCCGATGACGGAGAACCCGTCGGCCGCGAGCGTGCCCAGGGCCCCGGGCCAGTTCTCGGCGTTGATCTGCGCGAAGGGTACACGGAGGGCGTGCCCCATCGAGACGCGGATGCACTTGCGGTAGAGCGGGTCGCAGCATCCCGGGCTGAGCAGCACGGCCGGTCGTTGGCCGCCGAGGGCGGAAACACTCCGGAAGATTCCGCCTAGGTTGTCGAAGTTTGAGACCTGTTCGAGCACGACGACGGCGGTCGCGTTTGTCACGGCCGCTTCGACGGAGAGCGCTCCCGCCCTTGCACAGCAGACGAGCGCTCCTCGGTGGAACTTGAATCCCACGATGTCGCTCATCAACCGCGGCTCGGCGACGTAGATCGGCGTGCCCGGGGCGAGTTGCTCGATCAGGTCGTGCATCGATTCAACCTTTGCGCTGGACATCAGCATCGAGCGCACCGGGAACCGCGATCCGACGGCGAGGCGAGCGATCAGTTCGCCCTCGGCGACAAAGCAGTCCGGGTCACGAGTTTGTGCCCCGCGCGCGACCGTCCCGGCTTGGGCGGATTCGTCGGAGCCCCGGTGCAGGCGGACGTACTCCGCGACCCTGGGGTCCGCTGGGTTGTCGATCGGGATGAGCACGCCGAGAGTATGCTCCGAGGCGGGTCCTGCGCGCACGCTACACTCGCCGCGCGCGGGAGGTTCTTGTCCGCCCGGTCTCACACCAATCGGTATGACCCGGCTTGGAAAGGCGTGCATGGAAATCTGGCAAGCGATTGTTCTTGGGCTCGTCGAGGGGATCACGGAGTATTTGCCCATCAGTTCGACGGGGCACCTGATCCTGGCGTCTTCGCTGATGCACCTTGACACCGCCGAGGCCAAAGAGTCGGTCGATGCGTTCAACATTGTTGTTCAGGGCGGAGCGATCCTGGCGGTGCTCGGGTTGTATCGGGCGCGGGTAGCGCGGATGGTGCTCGGGTTGCTCGGGCGGGACGCCGCGGGATTCCGGCTTGTGGTCAACCTGTTCGCGGCGTTCCTGCCGGCCGCGGTGCTGGGCTTCTTGCTTCACGATCCGATTGAGAAGCACTTGTTCCGAGCGGGGCCCGTGCTGGCGGCGGTGCTGGTTGGCGGCTTGTACATGATGTTCATCGACGCGTGGCGTGCGGGGCGGTTCAGTCCTCCCCGCGTCGCCAGCGATTTCCGCGAGATCGATGATCTTCGTCCGCGGCACGCGTTTGCGATCGGGCTCATGCAGTGCGTCGCGATGTGGCCGGGGACGAGCCGGTCGATGATGACGATCACGGGGGGCATGATCTTTGGTCTTCGCCCGAAGGCCGCGGCGGAGTTCAGCTTCCTGCTCGGGCTGCCGACGCTCGGGGCGGCGTGCGTGTACAGCCTGTACAAGAACCTCAAGCACTCTCACGATCAGGGGCTGCCGAACCTCTTTCAGAAACTGGGGACGACGCCGGTGGTGGTGGGTTTGATCGTGGCGGCGTTGAGCGCGGGCATAGCGGTTGCGTGGCTGGTGGGGTTTCTGAATCGCCGCGGGCTCACGCCGTTCGGGTGGTACAGGATTGTCCTGTTTGTAGTTCTCGCGAGCGCGATCGCCAAGGGGCTGGTGCATGTGAACGCGTGATTGCGGACCTCGCGGGGCAAGAGGTCTTGCGGGGGTAGCTGAACCTGGTGCCTGCGTGTTTCCGAGTCCGAACGCTGGCAGAGCACGGGCCCCGCGTCCACACGGGTTCGAGAAAATCAGCACCCCGCGACGAACGCCTCGCTGAAGAGGTCGAAGTCGTCGCCGGTGACGAACCCGTCGCGGTTGAAGTCGGCCTCGATGGTGCCGAGCGTGAACGCGTCCACGAAGGCGTCAAAGTCGTCGCCGGTGACGAAGCCGTCGGCGTTGTAGTCCGCGCCGCAGGGGGTGGTGAGCACGTCGCCGTGGACGATGAACGGGAGGTCCTGCGCGATGTCCGCGGAGATTGCCGGTTTTCCGGGGTCGTTGATTGCGATCCACGAACTCGCGGCGTTCAACTGGCGCGCATTCCAGCCGACCACTCCGCGCGAGCCCGCCTTGGTGACCGGCGGAGCAAAGAGGGTCGTGGCGGCGTCCGCGGGGTTGACGTGCCAGTCAAGCCAGTAGTGCCCGGGGAAGAGAATGACATCGTTGAGAGAGACTTCCAGACGCCAGACCGGGCGGGTGGTGTCGGGCACTGCGGCGAGCACGGGGCCGTCGGTGTTGAAGATGCGGTACAGGCCCGCGAAGGTCGATGCCGTGAGGCGGTTGGTCGAGGTATCCCCGGAGATCACGGTCGCGCCGACGGTCCCGGGTTGCCCGTTCCAGACCCGGACCGTCACGCCGCTGGCCGGAGTAACCGAGTTCGAGCCCGTCGGTTGGTACACGAACAGGGACACCGAGTGCGCGCGCCAGCCGTAGGTGCCGGGGACATCAAAGTCGTCGGCCAGGCGGAACGAATTCGCGCCGGTGCCGAGCGAGACGGTGGCGCCGCCGAGCGCGTTGGCTTCCAGCACGGAGATGTCTTGGACCTCACTCCAGGCGCTTCCCGCGGGAGCGACGATTCCGCTTCCTGAGAGAGAACCGGTTGACAGGCCGGGGTCGCCTGGGTTCGCTGAGCCGTTGCTGTAGAGGTCGGTCTGGGCTTGGGCGGCACCGGCGGCGAGCGTGAGTGTGATGACCAGCGATAGCGCGGCTTTCCGGCGAGGGCTGGCGGAGATGCGAGCGTAAAGGTTCGTGAGCACCATGGGAAGTTCCTTGTCAATCGAGCTCGGCACGGGCGGAGCCGGGCGAGTCAATCCGAAGCTCAGCACGACACCACGCCGCGGTCGGTCGGCGTGAAGCTGGGGAAGACGAAGTTGAGGTCCGTGGTTCCGAGGCGTTTGGTGGCGATTTCGGCCAGTACGTCGCGGTAGTCGATCGTGACCTGAAGGTCCTTGCCCTCGAAGAGCTTGTCGGTGGTGAGGCCGGGCCAATTGGCGAGGACTCTCCCGCCCGAGATGCAGCGGCCCATGACGAACATGGCGTTGCCGTGCCCGTGGTCGGTCCCCTGGCTCCCGTTCTCGACGAGGCGGCGGCCGAACTCGGACATGACAACCACTGTCACACTCGGGCCAGTGCCGCGGATCACATCGTTGTGGAAAGCGGCGAGGGTATCGGCGAGCTGGGCCATGAGCGTAGCCATGTACCCGGTTTGTGTGCCCTGCACGGTGTGGGTGTCCCACCCGCCGAGGTCTATGGCGATCGCTTCCACGCCGACCTGCGCTTTGATGAGTGCGGCTGAGGACTTGAGCGCGGTGCCGAACGACGTGGCGGGGTAGACCGACCCGGCGTTGGGGATGTAGCCCGCGAAGTCGATGGTGTTGAGGAGCGAGATGGTCGCGGCGGTGGTCTGCGCGGCGGCCTTGAGCGGGTCGGCGACGAGGGCGTACATGTCGCCCAAGGCGAGCTGTCGCGCGGAGGCGGTGGAGCCCGAGCCGTCGAGCCCGAACTTGTCGAGGTCGGGGATCGGCAGTGTTTGCGGCGCGCCGGCCAAAGTAAGTTGCAGCCCCGAGGTGATTCCGACCGCGCGAAGCACCGCGCCGGGGGTCATGGGCCCGGTGCTCAGGATGTGACGGCCCAGCCACCCGGTGTTCACCGCGAGGTCCTGGGCTTTGCCGACTTCCATGAACCGCTGGGCATCAAAGTGCGAACGGCTGGGGTCTACGGAGCCCGTGGCGTGCAGGATCAGGAGGTTTCCGTCCTGGTACGCGGGCAGGAGGCTGGCCATGCCGGTGGGGAGCCCGAAAAACCCGTCAAGATCGATCGCCTTGTTGGGCAACCCGCTGTCGGGCCTGGGGATGGCGATGGTTGGGCGCGAGGAGTAGTAAACGGGATCACCGTAGGGGACGCAGAGCGTCATGCCGTCGGCGGCACCGCGTAGGAAGATCGACACGACGACGTCGCGCTGGGCGGCGCGGTAGTCCTTGGCGATCGCGACTCTGGGCAGCCACGCCGGGGCCGCCGCGAGGACGGCCGCGCTTGCTCCGATTCCCCCGAGGAAACCGCGCCTTGAGAGCTCGACGTACTCGGAGCAGGCGGTGGATTCGTGCTGGCTCATGGTGGTCCTTTGAGAGAGAAGGGGAAGTCTGCGGGATCTTGGGAGAGTGGAGAAGACGATCCGATCAGTACCACTGGAACGCCGGGGAGCCCAGGGCCAGCCCGATCGATTCATTCTTCTTGCTCGCCGAGGGGTTGTCGGGGAGGAGGTATGTCCTGATCCGTGATTGGTCGGCGGCGGGCATTTCACCCACGAAGATCGCGTCGTTGAGCTTGGTGACGACCTGGGCGGCGGTCGTGATGCCCGTGAAGAATCCGGTTCCGTCGATCGAAACGCCGCTGATCTGGTTGGCCATAAGGGCGGCCCCGAAGTTCCAGCGTGCGATCACGAGTCCGACCCAGTAGTTGAGGTAATCCGGGTACCCGTCGGGGGTGCTCCAGTAGAAGGGGACGTGACCGGCGGCGAGCAGGCGTGAGCGCAGGGTGGAGGTGCTGGTGATCGCGGTGGGGAGCGTGCGGAGCGCGGAGACGAACATGTGGAACGGTCGTTTGTACTTCGGCGGCGCGTCGGCGAGCACGTTGGGCGTGAGCGCCGTGCGGATCATCGCCTTGATGTCGCCGCCGGTCGCGGTGTACGTCGCGGCCACCGAATCGATCATGCTCTGGCTCGGTGCTTCGCTCAGCAGGCAGCGGCATATTTTCTTGGCGATGAACTTTGGCGTGCTGGGGTGGGCGAGGAGGATGTTGAGAACCGTCTCGCCGTCCTGCATCCCGCCGCCGGCGGGGATGAACTGTCCGAGCACAGTCTTGGACCCGTTGTCGTGGTCGCCGGGCGTGTACTTGAAGAGCCCGGAGTTGGGATCGCTGAGGACTCGCCCGTAGAGCCCCCAGCCCGTGAAGCAGCGGGCGACTTCTTGGACGTCCGTCTGGGTGTACCCGCCGTCGACACCTAGGGAGTGCAGCTCCATGAGTTCGCGTGCGTAGTTCTCGTTGGGCTTGCCGACCTTGTTGAGGTGGTTGCCCAGGTAGTAGAGCATCGCGGGGCTGTGGGCGCTGGCGCGGAGGAGGTCGGGGAAGGTGCCCAGAGCGTTGGGGCGGATGACCTCACGGTCGTCAACTGTCTTCAGGTACTGGTCGGTCTCGTTGCGGATATCGATGTTGAAGTGGTCGGTCCAGCACTCGACCATGCGTTCGAGCAGTTGCCGCTTGCTCCAGACGCCGCGCACGATCGCCGCTTCGACCAGCTCGTTGGAGACTTGTGCGGCGTTGAGGGCAAAGAGCTGCTGGGGGGTCATGGTCAGGGTGGTCAGGGCCGCCAGCCGCGCGACGAGGGTTGGATCTTCGGTGATGGCCGCGGCGTTGAGGTGGTAGTCCAGATATCCCAGGTACCCGAGCGAGTTGGCGAGAGAGAGTTCGCCGGGGGTTGCGCCCATCGTGATCCGCTTGACGAGCTTGAGGAGGAGGCTGCCGGGGTCGTAATCGCCCGAAACCTCGGGAGGAGCGACAGCGGCACGGGCGGCGGCCGCCGCGCCGGTCAGAGCGGAAAGTGCTCCCAGCGTCGAAGTCGTTCTGGATCGGTTTCCCAGGAACAGGCGGCGGCGCGAAAAAACGGCGTCGGGCTCGGGGAGATCAAGCGGGGAAGGCGGGCGAGTAGTCTGGCTCATGTGAACTCCAGGGGGTACGTCCGAGGACCACCGGGCGAAGGGAGGGAAGTCGAAGAAAACGAGTTCCTGCGCTGATCCCAGGCGTGTCTCGTTGTCGAGTTCAGGGATTCGTTGGCGTGAAGCGCGGTGGGGAGGGGCGCGTGAGGGGGAGGTCGAAGGCGAGGCTACTCGAACTTGAACGGAGCGCCAAGGAAAAAATTGCCGGGGTTTCCGCGCACCTCCGCGTCGATTTGGGGGGCGTTTGTGGGTTGTTTCCCGGGCGTGGCGTGGTGCGGCGGGGTGATCGCGCGATTCTGGTTGTGTCCGGTTCCGAACTGTGTCACAATACCGTTCGGAGTTCCGGTGTTCGGCCTGGTTCGTCTGGGCGGCTCGATGCTCACGCCTCGATCGGAGAAGGTTCCCCCATGTTCACGTTCCCTGCTCGTCCGGTCTTCGCCGTTGGTTCCGCGACCGATTCACGGGCCCGTTCCCGGGTGCGTGCGGGTGCCTTGGCGTTGGCGGCCGGGGTGGCGGCGAGCATCACGCTGCGGGCGCAGGGCGGGGGCACTCCCGAGAACGCGTTGATCCTGATTGATCCGTCGAGCGCGGAGTCGATGTACGTGGGGAACTACTACCGGAACGCGCGGAACATCCCGGACTCCAACGTGCTGTACATGGACCCGGACGCCGCGAACTTTTCTGAGTTTGTAGCGCAGAACATGGTCGGGCTGAAGGGGTACCTGTCCAACGCGGTGCTGGGCGATCACATTGATTACATCATCGTGACGCCGGGGAACTCGTTCTTCGTGCCCGCGCCGAGCTTGCTGTCGGACGCGTGCTCGGCGGTGACCAGGTTCTCGATCACCGGGGCGTACAGCACGTCGTTCATCACGGCGGATTTTCTTCCGCCGGTGCCGATGCAGAACTCCCAGTTCTCCAACAAGTACTTCAACGCGAGCAATTTCAACGCGCAGTACTTTGACAGCAACACGGCGTACCTCTCGGGGCTCCCGAGCACGGCGTCGACCGCGCGTCGGTATTTCATCAGCTCCATGCTCGGGTACACGGGGCTCAACGGGAACTCGCTGGCGGAGATCCTGGCGATGATCGACCGGAGCGTCGCGGCGGACGGGACCCGGCCCGCCGGGACGTTCTACTTTGAGAATAACACCACGGACGCGGCCCGGAACGTGCGTGCGGGACAGTTCACCGGGGTCGTGAACAACCTCACCTCTCAGGGCTACGTGGCGGTGAAGCAGGACGGGGCGGAGCTCCCGCTGGGTAAGCTGGACATCCTGGGCGTGATGTCCGGGTTCGCGTTTGCGAACGTGGACACCGGACCGATGACGATTCTTCCCGGCGCGTTCTGCGACCACCTGACCAGCTACGCCGCGACGTTTGATATCAGCAGCCAGACCAAGGTGTCGAGCTGGATCCGAAAGGGGGCGAGCGCGTCGGCGGGGGAGGTCGAGGAGCCTTGCAACTACGTCGGGAAGTTTCCCAGCGCGCGGATGCACTCGTTCCTGGGGCAGGGGGCCTCGATCGGTGAGGCGTATCTGCACGGGTGCCAGTACGTCCCGTTCCAGGGTTTGCTTTACGGTGATCCTTTGACGCGGCCTTTCGCGTACCTGCCGGCGGTGAACGTAACGGGGATTCCCGTCGGGGCGGTGAGCGGGTCGTTCGTCATCACTCCGAGCGCGACCACCGCGAAGCCATCGACGGCGATCCTCGGGTATGACCTCCACATCGACGGGAAGTTTGTTGCCACGGCGAACTTCGGGCAGACCTTTACGATCGATTCAACGACGCTGCCCGACGGTTGGCACGACCTGCGTGTGATGGCCTACGACAACACCGCGAACCGGGCGGCCAACCGGTTTACGTCATCGTTTGTGAGTGGGAACTTCGGGCGTTCCACGTCGCTGGCGGTTTCGGCGGTGGGGAGTCGGCTGTCGGACTTGAACACCTTTGACGTCGGTGCGGCGGGGCCGGGGGTGTGTGAGATTCGGCTGCTGGTGAACGGTCGGGTGGTGGGCGCGCGGGCGAACGCGGGGCCCATCAGCGTGTTCGGGCAGAACCTGGGCGGCGGGCCCCTGCGGGCGCAGGCGGAGACTTCGTACAACGACGGTCGGGTCTCTCGCAGCGCGCCCGTCGCGTTCAATCTGAACTATGACACAGGGACGAGCGCGGGGGGAGTGCCCACGGCGTTCAGCTACACCAAGATCGTGAGGAGCGACACGGCGTCGGTGGTCGAGCTTCCGGCGAGCTTTGACACCGACGTGTCCTCGGCGGTGTACACCGTGGTCGGTTCCCCAACGCAGGGAGTTTTCCTGAACGGGGGCAACGCGTTCCGAATCTTTACACCCAACGCGGGCGCGGCGGGGTGCGATTCGTTCACGTTCAAGGTCGTCACTCCGAACGGAGCGTCGAACGTCGCGACTGTGAAGCTGGTCTACAACGCCGTGTGCCGTGCCGACTTCAACGGGGACTGCTTTGTGACGGGAGAAGACTTCGACGCGTTCACGAGCGCGTTTATCGCTGGTGATCTTTCGTCGGACTTTGACGGTGACGGGTTTGTGACGGGGGACGATTTCGACGCGTTCATCTTGCGGTTCGAGGCTGGTTGCTAGAAGCTCAGCGCGTGGGCGGTCGCGCGAGCGAGACCGCGCAGGTAAGAGAGTTCAAACGCGGGTGGCGAGAGCGTTGTCAGCGGTCATCAGGACGGGCGAGCGGAGGGGCGGGACCCGTCGCCGGCGATGGATTCGCGCATCTGGGTGTCGGCCTGCATGTTCTGCATGCGGTAGTAGTCCATGACGCCCAGCCGCCCGGAGCGGAAGGCCTCGGCGAGGGCGAGGGGGACCTCGGCCTCGGCGAGGACGACCTTTGCTTTGTTCTCTTCGATCTTGGCCCGGTTCTCGGCTTCGAGAGCGAGGGCGAGGGCGCGGCGTTTTTCGGCCTCGGCCTGGAAGCGCTTGGTGTCGGCGGTGGCCTGCTCGGCCTGGAGTTTGGCGCCGGTGTTCTCGCCGACGTCGATGTCGGCGATGTCGATGGAGAGGATCTCGAAGGCGCTGCCGGCATCGAGGCCTTTGGCCATGACGGTCTTGGAGATCTTGTCGGGGTTTTCGAGGACTTCTTTGTAGGTTTTGGCCGAGCCGATGGTGGTGACGATGCCCTCGCCGACGCGGGCGATGATGGTTTCTTCGGTGGCGCCGCCGACCAGTCGGTCGATGGCGGTGCGCACGGTCACGCGGGCTTTGGCTTTGAGCTGGATGCCGTCTTGCGCGACGGCGTCGATTGTTTGGCGTGGGCCGTTGGGGTTGGGGCAGTCGATGACCTTGGGGTTCACGCTGGTCTGGACGGCGTCGAAGATATCGCGGCCGGCGAGGTCGATGGCGGTGGCGATGTTCCAGGGGAGTTCGATTTTGGCGGCGCGTGCGCCGATCATGGCGGAGATGACGCGGCGGATGTCGCCGCCGGCGAGGAAGTGGGTCTCGATCTGGTTGGTGCTGGTGTCGAGCCCGGCCTTGACGGCGCGGATGCGGCCGTAGACGACCTGGCGGACGTCCACCTTGCGGAGGCGCATCCCGATGATCTCGAAGAGCCCGACGTGGGCGTTCGAGAGCATGGCCTGGATATAGAGGCTGATGAACTGGCCGATCACGACGATGACGATGAGGATGAAGAGGGCGAGGATGATCCCGCCGACGACGAGGACTGCTGGGGGCATGGGTGTTCCTTACTTGCACGCCGGGATGGCGGCGGGGGTCTTGTGGACGGCGGGAGTATAGGGAAGCTTGAGAAGGATGTGCTTGAGGGCGGGTGCGAAGAAGAAAGAAGGAGAGGTAGAAACAGGTTGAAAACCTGTGCCAGTAGGGTTGGTCGTTCGGAAGAAGCGTTAGCTGATCGCTCGGACTTTGATCTGGTTGCCTTCGACGACGGTGACGCGGACCTTAGTTCCGGTGGCGATGAGGGACATTTCGGAGAGGGCGTCGTAGCGCTGGCCGTCGATGATGACGACGCCGACGGGTCGGAGGTCGGTGGCGGCGACACCCTCTTGGCCGACCATGCGTTGCTGCGCGAGTTTGGCTTCCTCCTCGGCGCGGCGCTGGGCGAGCACGGCTTCTTCGTCGGTCTCGCCGATGATCTTGCGGCCCAGGGGTGTGTGACGCCAGAGCGAAAGCCCCCAGAAGAACGTCCCCGGGCCAGCGATGAGCATCGTGAGCAGTCCGGCCACTCCCCAGGCGGTGTCGTAGACGAACAGGCTGATGACGCCCGCGAGCCCGCACGCGGCGGCGATGAACGCGATGACGCCGGCGCTGGGGACGAAGATCTCCAGCACGAGCAGGAGAATGGAGGCGGCGAGGAGCCCGAGGCCCCAGAGCAGTTTCGGTTCCATCAGGCTTGGGCCCCCGGGGACGGATCGTCATAGTTGGTTTTCGGCGGTTCGGGCGGGGCCATGACGAGTTCGACGGCGATGCGGAAATCGCTTGCGGAGAGAACGCGCACCGTTGAGCCGACGGGAATCCACGCGAGTTCGGCTACCACGTCGTAAACCTGCTCGCCGATCATCATGCGGCCCGAGGGGCGGAGCGGTGTGACGGCGATGCCGACGGTGCCGGGCTTTGGAAGGGCACCACTCGGGCTCATCGCGGCGAGCATCCCGTCAGAAGAATCTGAAGGTTCGGGGTCTTTGAGCACGAGTTTGTTGAGGATTGGGAGCGTGCCGAAGTTCCGGGCGAGGAAGTAGATCCCGAACCCGGCGGTGGCCGCGGCGAGGACGAGGGTGGTGAAGCCGTTGACGAGCTCGGTGCGGGCTTGCGGCGTGTTGGGGAAGAGCCCGCCCGCGCCGTTGGGGATGAAGGTGCCGAGCAGGCCGGCGAAGAGCGCGAGGATTCCGATGATTCCGGCGACGCCGAAGCCGGGGATCACGAAGATCTCGAGCAGGATGAGGAGGATTCCGGCGATGATGGCGACGATCTCCCACCAACCGGCCATGCCGATGAGGAAGGGCGGGGCGAGTAGGGCGAAGAGGGCGAGGCCCGCGATCGCGCCGGGGAGGATGACTCCGGGGTGGGTCATCTCGACGAAGAGCGCGATGAGGAAGATCACGACGAGGATGCCGCGGACGACGATGTTGGTGAGGAAGACGACCAGCCCCTCGGACCACGATTGATCGAGGCGGCGGACGTTGGTTGCGCCGAAGAACCTGGCGAGTTCCTCGTCGGAGTTCACGGTGTCGGAGGCAAGCCCGAGTTCCTTCATGTCGCCGGACTTGAGCATGAGCGGGCCGGTGCCGGGGGTGACGAACTCGACGAGCCGCCACTGACCCTTGTCGGCGGGCGTGAAAGATGTTCGGGTGGAGGTGGTGAGGTCGTAGACGGCGGGGTTGGAGCCCTGGGCCATCGTGTCGGCGATCCCGGGGGAAGCGGGCTGGACGGAGGTTGAGCCGGCCTGTTCCGAGGGCTGAGAATCCGGTGCCGGTTCGGGTGGGGGTGGAGGAGACTTGGGGATTGCTTTGGGCGAATCGGCGGGAGCGGACGCGACGCGGGGTCGATCGGTGGGTGGTTCGCCGTCGAAGAGGCGGTGGTATTCCTCGCGGTTGATGCACAGGCGCTGATGAGTTTGGGTGTTCTCGACGAGCCAGAGCTCGACGCCGAGAGAGACGAGCCCCTGGACGAGGTACTCGTCGTACCCGTTGCGGCGGGCGGAATCCACAACCTCGGCGATCATGGGGGCGGTGATCTTCTGGCGCTCGGCCTTGTTGAGGTTGAGCAGCTTGCCGGTGAGCGGGTCCATCATGATGGGGAGCGCGTCGCCGAAATCGCTGGACGTGGTTGAGACGATCTCTCGGCACGCGAGCGCGATGATCGCGCCGGCGGAATAGGCCTTGGTGTTCACCCAGGCGACTGTGTTGGGGATCGAGCAATTCTTGATCTGCTTGCAGATGCTCAGGGCGGCGTAGAGGTCGCCGCCGGGGGTGTCCAGGTCGAAGACGATCGCGTCGGCCCCGGCTTTTTCGGCGAGGGTGATGCGGCGGCGGACGCTGTCGGCGGTGACGGAATCGATCGCGTCGGAGATGGTGATGACGGCGACGTTCTTGGCCTTGCGAGAGGCGGGGACAGAGGGGGAAGCGACTGCGGGCGAAGGTTTGGCGGCCGGCTGAGCGTTCATCGACGGCGCAGGGAGAGCGAGGAGCGTGAGGGCGAGAGCCGCCAACACCCAGCCACCGATCGCCGACTTCCTGCCGACTCCGAGCACGCCCGTTTTGAGCACGCTGATGCCCTCCGTTGTGAGACTGGCTTGATTATAGAGGGTCGGCGCGCGGTTTGTGGTTCGCGTGGGGCTGGTCATCCGGCGCTTCTGAATCCCTCAGGTCCGGGGCCGCACGAGCGCACGCCGGGACCACCGAGTGATTTGGAGGAGTACCCGAGCCGTTTCAGTCGCGGGGCTTGCTGGGCTGG
>JBGAOD010000179.1:0-5524 GCA_044221955.1 Phycisphaerales bacterium
CTCCGTCAGGTTCTGCAGCGCATCGGACCGCTGCATCTCGTAAGGCCTCATCGCGCCGGTCAAGATAATCGGCACCGTCGCCCTGATCTCCCGCAGCACCAACTCGCCCGTGAGTTCCAGCGTGTCCGTCCCATGCAGCACCACGATCCCGCCCCGCGCCGACGCCTCAAAACCCGCCCGCGGCACGTGCTCGCCCCCCGCCGCCCGGATCGCCCCCACGATCATCGCGCGGTCCTCATCCGTCATCAGCAGGCTGTCCTTGCTGAGCAGTTCGATGATGTTGACGGCCGTATCTTCCAGCCGCAGCCGCGTGAGCATCCGCCGAACGATCGACCGACGGTTTTCCAGGCTCCCCGTGGCCTCGTCGTAGGTCTTCTCGATCGTGCCGCCGGTGGTGATGAGCGTGACGTGCCTCATAGGGCTGGAGCATAGCGGTGGTACGATTGACGCCTCGTTTCCCTCTTGGCCCTGTATCCCGATGAGCACGCCGCAGGCATCAACCTCTCACTCGACCACACCCGGCCCCGCCGCCCCAAGACCCTCCGCGCTCCCGCCCCGCGGCGGCCTGCAACGCCTCGCCATCCTCGGCCTCTTCGCCAACGTCTTCCTCGCCGGAATCAAACTCATCGCAGGGCTCGTCGGGCATTCCTACGCCCTTGTCGCAGACGCGGTGGAGTCGCTGACCGACATCCTCGGATCGGCCGTCATCTGGGGCGGGCTCTGGATTTCCGCCAAACCGCCCGACGACTCTCATCCCTACGGGCACGGCAAGGCCGAGGCCCTGGCCGGGCTCGCGGTGTCCCTCATGGTCGCGCTCGCGGGCGTGGGCATCGCGGTCAAAGCCGTACACGAGATTGTCACGCCGCACCATGCCCCCGCCGCGTTCACGCTGATCGTGCTGGTGGTCGTGGTGATCGTGAAGGAAACACTCTTCCGCGTGGTGGCTCGCAAGGCCAAGGCCGAGGACAGCGGGGCGGGGAAGGTGGACGCCTGGCACCACCGCGCCGACGCGATCACATCGCTCGCGGCGTTCGTTGGCATCACCGTGGCGCTCGTCGGCGGCAAGGGCTACGAGCCGGCCGACGATTGGGCGGCCCTGGTCGCCGCCGGGATCATCGTGCTCAACGCCTTCATGATGGGCCGCGGCCCGCTGGCCGAATTGATGGACGCGGACCAGACACCCATCACCGGGCGAGTCCGCGAAGTCGCCGAAAAAGTCCCCGGCGTCCACGACGTCGAGAAGATCAAGGCCCGAAAGTTCGGCACCGAATACTGGGTCGATATGCACGTCCGCGTCGACCCGAACATGAACGTCCGCGACGCCCACGCCGTCTCGCACGCGGTCAAGGACGCCGTGCGAGCGGAGATCCCCCGCGCCCGCGACGTGCTCATCCACATCGAACCGGCCAAGCCGAGCTGATCGGGCCGACCTGATCGGGCCGTCGGGATGGTTCGCAAGATTTCTTGATCAACGAGCGCCGATGCGCGGGTTCCGCGGCGTTTGTACACGGAACACTTCACCAAGGAGCCTTGCATGAACCGATCCGTCCTCAGCATCGTGACCGCGATGGGGCTTGCCTCGGGTTTGGTTTCGGAACTGGCCTGCGGCCAACCGGCGACTCATGCGCCGTCGGACGCTCCCATGAAAACCGCGAACCAACCCCCGACCGACCCTTCCGCGCAACTCCCGCCCGGCGCCTCGTCGCAGCCGCTCGTCTCGGTCGAGTTTCCCAACGGCACGGTCGCCCAATACATCGCGGCACTGAAGAAGGCCAACCCCGACACCCCGATCAACATCGTCGCCTCCGACCGCGCGGCCAAGCAGACGCTCGGATCGATCTCGCTCAAGAACGTCCCGGTGAGCGTCGCGGCGTTCTCGATCCGCGTCGCGGCGTCCACGGGGACGATGATCTGGGACATCGCGGACATCGACCAGAGAGTCCCCGTGCTCGGCGACGTCCCGGTGATATCGCGGTTCTTTACGAACCACGCGTACCAGGTTGACTGCCAGTCGGCCGCGCGGCGCCCGGACGATGTTGTGGTCCAGGCGCTGTCGCTCCAGGCGATCGTGCTGTCCGAAGACGCCAAGGTTGCCGACGCCGCCAGCGCGGTCGCGCTCACGGCCATCCAGACGGGCCTGGCCCTCCGCGACCCGGAGAACCCCGACGCCGCCGAGCTGAAGTTCCACCCCGACTCGGGGCTCTTGTTTGTTCGCGGCACGCGAGACGAAGTTCAGCTTGTTTCGCAGATCGTCAGCCGCCTTCGGGACGATGCGACAAGTCGTCGGGACGCGGCGGAGCGGCGGGCCCGCGAGGAGCAGCTCCGCGCGATCGCCGTGAAGGACGCGGATTTGGAGATCCAACTGCATGAGATGGAACTCCGGGAGGCGGAACGAGGGGTCACGCAACTCCAGAAGGAGCGTGCTTCCGGTGCCGCGTCCGCATACGAGCTCTCCACGGCGGAGATGAACCTTGGGCGTGCCAAGCTGGCGGTCGAGAGAGCGATGCTCGATAAGGATCGCGCAAGGCTGGCGGCGCCCATCGTGACTCCGCAAGCAAACTCGCAAGACACTGGGGAGAACTCCAAGATCCAGCGCCTCGAAGCCGAGAACGAGAACCTCCGCCAGATGCTCCAGACGTACAAAGCTCTCTCGAAGATTGCCAATCCCAAAGCCTCCGATCAGGCCCCCAAGTAGCTCGCACCTCACCTTCGCCTCCCAGGGAGTGCCCGTGTGAACGGCGAGTCCGTCGATCACATCTCCGACGAATGGGCCGCCAAAACCACGGCGGGGATCGCGCGGGGAGATCGCGCGGCCCTGGCCGTGTTCTACGAGGCGTGGTTCGATCGCTGCTACGCGACCGCTCGATCGCTCACGCGGCGCGACGAGGCGTTCTGCCTTGACGTGGTGCAAGATTCAATGCTCCGCGCCATTCGCTCGCTCCCCAAGCTCGAGACCCGCACGAAATTGGAGGCCTGGATGATCAGGACCGTCCACTCCGCCGCGCTCGACCGACTCAGGAGCGAGTCACGACGCCTCGCGCGCGAGGCGGCCCGCGCCGGCCACGCGGCAACTGCTGACCCTCCGCGTCGCGCACGCGCGATCGCTCAACGCCACCGGAGCAGCGACACGCATGACCGGCGACGCCGCCCAAGGCCGAGTCCGACGCGCGCTGCAGAAACTCAGAAACCTCTTCTCGGAGCACGACCGTGGATGAGAAACTCGTTGGCAACCCGCTACCACGCGAACCACTCTCGCCGGCCGGTCTGGCGCGGCGTGCCTCGATGCTCGGCGAACTCGATACCGCGATGGCGCGCCGAAACTTCCGCCGCCGCGCGGTGCCGATCGCGGCAGCAGCGTCGTTGGCGTTGGTCGCGGCCGTCGCGTTCCTCGTCAACCCCGCGAACCGCGCCCGGAACTCACCGACTCCCATCGCTGTCAAGCCGCCGTCCGCCTCACCCGCGCGCTCCATGATCCAGGTGGTCGCCACCGACACGAGCATCGCGCGCCGCCTCTCGGCCTCCGCGCCGAAATCGCAGAGATCGCCCAATATCCAAACGATCGACGACGACGAACTGCAAGAAATGCTGCGGACCACAGGGCAACCCGACGGGCTCGTGAGAGTCGGCGGCCGCACGCGCGTGGCGAGCGATCTGCTCCCCATGCCCACCGACCAAGATCCCTCGGACGCCGGCTAAACGTTCGCGGCCGGGGCGCTCCCTCGGAAGGGCTCGGGTGAACCCGGCGACCACCACCCAGCCCGAAAGCGCGGCCACGCTCGGCCGCTGTTCGGATATGCTGCCAGCCCATGCTCGCCCGTGTTCAATCCTTCCTCCTCCAAGGCATCGACGCCCAGCCCTGCGAGGTCGAGGTCGATCTCGATGAAACCGGCGAGCGCAAAGAGGCCGTCGTCGGGCTGCCCGACGCCGGCATCAAAGAAGCGATCGAGCGCGTCAAGTCGGCCGTGGGCAACAGCGGGTACCCGCTGCCGCGAGGGCGGCTGCTCATCAACCTCGCCCCCGCCGACGTGCGCAAAGAAGGCCCCGTCTACGACCTCCCCATCGCCATCGGCATGCTCATCACCCAGGGCGTCGTGCGCGGCGAGCCACGACCCACCGCCGGTGGCGACATCGAGGGCGTGGACCATCGCGCGTTCATGATCGGCGGCGAACTCGCCCTCGACGGCCGCGTCCGCCCGATCAAGGGCGTCATCGCGCTCGCTGCCCTTGCGCGACAGCGCGGCTACCGCGGCGTCATCGTTCCCGCCGACAACGCCGTTGAGGCGGCCGTGGTCGAGGGGATCGAAGTCCTCGGCGTCCGCACGCTGACCGAGGTCGTCGGGCTGCTGACCGGGCACATCGAGCCCGAGCCCTGCCCGCCGCCGGACGTGGCCCATATGCTCCGGTCCGCCCAAGCGATGGTGGACTTCGCCGAGGTGCGGGGGCAAGAGGCGGTGAAGCGCGCGATCGTCGTGGCGGCGGCCGGCGCGCACAACATCCTGCAATTGTGTCCAAGTGGCGGTGACGGTGGGTGCGGCACCCTGAACGGGTGGGATTGACGGGCGGTTCAAATACTGTCGACCGATTACGAAAGATGCGACGCGGTCTGTGGTCTTATGCGTATCGATACCGAGCCCGACTTGACCAGGCTGCGTGCCAACCTCGCTAGCGGACGCTCGGCCGAGCGTAATGGTGCCCTTCTGATGCTGGACGCGCTGGACCTGTGATACGGCCTGGTTTGTTGCGAGATCAGAGCCACAAGAACCTGAGGTCGGCCAAAGATTGTCAACTGGCAGGCGAATACGCCAAAATACTCCCGTTCATCGGCTTCATCAAGCCGTTACCAGCGATCGCAGTCCGATGTGCCTTGAGCAACCCCGTCTTTGCGGTCTCTGGATTGCCACTCGTCCGCGAGCGTTCGCTCTCGGTCGAACCTAGCGGAGCCCGCGACTTTTCGACAGCTTCGATCTCGAGGATCACTGGCATGCAGTCGTGTTATACGAGGCGAGGTTCAGCAACCGGCTTCGAACGCCGCGACGTACCCGTCGAAGTCCTCGCCGGTCGTGAAACCGTCGTGATCGAAGTCAGAGGAGGGATCTCCCGCAGAGAAGAGTTCGACGTAATAGTCAAAGTCCTCGCCGGTCACGAACCCGTCACAGTTGTGATCGGCCGGACAAAGGAAGGCGAGACGCGCCGCCCGGCTCATCTCGGGGGCGCACCCGTCGAACCGGGCAACCCGACAGTTGTACTCACCGGCGTCAAGCGGCGTGGGGTTTTCGATCAAGAGTGTGTCGCCATTGAACCCGACGAAGGAAATCACGGAACCCCACTGCGTCACACCGGGCGTCACAGGGATGTTGTTGAGAAACCACTCCGTGCTAAATGGGTAGAGCGTAACGACGCCGCAATGGAAGAACACCGGCTGAACCGCCGCACCGCCGGTGTTGTTGCATCGGGTGACGCCCTCCGGCTGCTGGGCGATCACGGCTCCGCACACACGGATCGATACCGCGGAGCTCGTGGTCGA
>JBGAOD010000180.1:0-5493 GCA_044221955.1 Phycisphaerales bacterium
GCGTTCTGGCGGCGGACTTCGATCAGGACGGGTTTGTTACTGGTGAAGACTTTGACCAGTATGTAGTTCAATTTGAGTCGGGGTGCTGATGGTCGCGGCGCTCGATGAGCGAAGAGTCGGCTCGGAGAGCCGACGTACCGAAGCCGACCTGCCGAGAGCGAACCCGGTTTACTCGCAGGTGTAGACCAGTGACCCGTCGGCCAGCGGCGTGAAGACCAGGCCGGGGTGGGCGGATTCGGAGCGGGCGTTGGGGTTGGGCTCTGCGAGGAGTTCGACGCGCGGCGATTTGGGGTCGGTGACGATGTTCTTGCGGATGAGACCGCTGGCGCGGGTGGGGCCGGTGACGGGCTCCCAGGCCGTGACGTGGCCGAAGCGGTCGATCGTGACCGAGCGGAGCGTGTTAGGCGCGGCCAGGAACGCCGGCGAGGGCGGGCGGCGGAGCGTGAAGCTCTTGAGGTTGCCGTTGGCGTCGACCGTGAGGCCCGGCGAGTTTTCGGGGGCCGATGAGGTGGGTGAGGCGTTCTGTGGCGCGGCCGCGATCGGATGAACGCTCGCGATGCTTTGGGCGCGGGCGTCCACGAGATCGATCGGCACGGGAAGGGTTGACGTGGCGTCGCTCTCGGCGGTGACGAGGGTGAGGCGCGCGGGCTTGAGCGCGGGTTGTTGCGTGGTGGCCGGTACGGGGGATTGATGCGCGGCGAGTTCGTTGGTGTTGATCGAGTCGGCGCTGGTCGCTGTTGCCGAAGGGGTCGGGACGGTGGCGACGATCGGGCGGATCTGCGGCGGGGCGGGCGGCCTGGAGTCGGGGGCGTAGTCGCGCGGGTCGAGCTCGAAGGGGACCGGAGCCTGCGCGACGGGCGCGCTCAAGGCCTGGAAGCGGGGCTGGACTCTGGCTTGAACCTGCGTCTGTCGTTGGGTGTTGGCGAAGGTCTGGCGCACGCTGGCAGCGATGCGTTGGTTCTCGGTGAAGGCGGCCTCGCGGTCTTGGGCGCTCTCTTGCATGGCCTGTTTGGAACTAGGGGAGCAGCCCGCGAGGACCGCCGCGGCGAGAGCGGCCCAACCGTTGTACGCGTGCTTGATCGAATAGCCCATCGTGGTCGCTCCTCGGGGTTCCTCTTGCCCGGGGCGTGCTGGCCGTCGGGCAAGGAGGTATCGGAGCGAACGGGCGGGGGCTTTCAGAAGGGAGGGAGGAAGTGGGGTGGGTCCGAGAAGAGGGTGATTGATCGGTTGCCCGGTGGAAGTATGGAGGGTGGGGGTGAGAAGCACGGTCGTCGGGTACTCGTGATGCTCTGGTCGGCGAGATATCTGCCTGGGCTGACTCGTCCACCCTCCGGGTGGGGGAGAGTTTGCTGCAATTCCAGGGGCTTGCGAAGCGCAGCGCCCCTGGCAACCATCGATCGCCCTGCGGGCGGAGAGACAGAAGAACTCGGTGGGCGGCACGACGTCGGATTGCTGGGTGAAGCGACTCAGTGAGATTTTCTAATCGGTCTCACTTCGCGCCGTTGTCTCGGGCCATGAGGGTGACTTCGGCGGTTTGTTCTTTGCCGTCGCGTTCATAGATGATGGTGACTTTGTCGCCGGGCTTGGCGGTGCTGAGGAGTGGCATCCAGGATTCGACGTCGTCGAGGTCCTTGCCGTTCCACTTGAGCATGCGGTCGCCGGCCTTGAGGCCTCCCTTGGCGGCGGACCAGCCGGCGGCGACTTCGCCGATGAGGACTCCCTTTTTGCTGTCGTTGTAATCGCCGGGCGTGATGCCGAAGCGGACGCCGACGGCCACGGGGCCAGCGCTGGGCTTGTCGGCGTCGGCGGCGTCGTGATTTTTGTCGCGTGGGTCGGCGACGTAGGGGAAGGCTTCGGGGCGCTGGGCCATGTCGAGGGCGATGCGGTCGGCGAGATCGATGACCTTGGCCGCGCCTTCAGCGTTGATGAGGTCGGCGGTGTCGGTGGGCATGTGGTACTGGTCGTGGAGTCCCGTGAAGAAGAAGAGAACGGGGACGCCGGCGGCGAAGAAGGAGGCGTGGTCGGAGGGGCCGGTGCCGCCGGGCTTGGAGGCGATGGTCATGCCGGCGTGGTCGAGGTAGGGCTTGACCCAGGTGTCGAGCCCTTCGGCGGTGCCGACGCCGGAGACTTCGAGTTCCTGCTTGGCGTTGAGGCGGCCGATCATGTCGAGGTTGAGCATGAAGTAGTGCTTGGATTTGTCGAACGGCATGTTTTTGGTGTAGTGGCGTGAGCCGTTGAGGCCGGACTCTTCGCCGGTGAAGCCGAGGAAGATGATGGAACGGCGGTTCGCGGTGTCGGGGAGTTCGGCGTATTGCTTGGAGAGTTTTTCGGCGAGGACCAACATGCCCGAGGAACCGGAGGCGTTGTCGTCAGCTCCGGGGTGGAGTTTGCCGCGGCCTTTGGGGTCGCGTGAGCCGAAGAGCCCGTAGCCGACGTGGTCGTAGTGAGCGCCGAGGACGATGTACTCGTCGGCGAGAGGGCCCTTGCCGCGGAGGATGCCGCCGACGTTGTCGGTCATGATGGGGGAGCGATCGACCTGGGTCGTGATGGAGACGTTGGCGTTGGGAAGGTCGATGACCTGGCCGGCTTGATCGGCGAGCTTGCGGAGATCGAGGAGCGAGCGGCCGGCGGGGTCGGCGGCGCGGACGAGGGCGTCGGCTTGCTCGGTGGAGAGCATGAGGACGGGGGCTTTTTGTACGCCGCTCTGCGCGGGGAGGCTATTGACGTCCTCGAGCTTGCCGACGCGGTCGTCTTGGGCTCCGGGAGGGGAGACGAAGAGGACGGCGGCGGCACCGCGTTTGATGGCGGAGCCGAACTTGGGATCGACGTTGGCGGCGAAGGACCAGCGTTCCTCGGCCCACTTGCTCTTGCCCTCGGCGGTCATGGGCTCAAAGCGCAGGACGATGACGATTTTTCCGGTGAGGTCGGTGCCGTCGGGGTAGCTGGTGTACTCCTCCTTGCCGGCGGTGATGCCGTAACCGACGAAGGCGAGCGGGCCGGTGACCTCGGCGTTGGCGGACCAGGCGAGGGTGTTGAAGTCGGTGCCGGGTTTGAGTGTGACCGCGTTGCCGTTGGGGCCGGTCCACGAGAGTTTTTCAGTCGTGACGGATTTTTTGGTGCCCAGTTGGAAGGGTTGGCGGAATGAGGCGGTGGGCTTGGTGGATTTGGTGCCGTCGACGGATGTTTCTTCGAGCGGGAAGGCCGGGGTGAGGCCGAGGCGTTTGAAGTGGAACTCGACGTATTCGGCGGCGAGGAGGTTGCCGCGTGTTCCGGGGGCACGGCCCTCGAAGAAGGCGTTAGAGAGGGTCATGTCGTGCTGATGGAAGAGCTTGGCGTCGTCGGTTTGGAGGGAGGCCGAAGAGGGCGAGGTGGCCTGGGGTTGGTTGGCGGGTTGGGCGTGCGTGAGTGCTGGCGAAAGCATGGCGACGAGCGCGGCGGCGAGCAGGAGAGGGGCAGCGAGAGGGTTGCGTGGGGGCATGAGGGCGGTCCTTTCGGTCGGCGAAGCTCTGGGTCGGCGAAAATCGGTGAGAAAAGTCGGCTCGGAGAGCCGACCTACCTCATGCAGGCTTGGAGTTGCATGATACCTCTGCGGGCGTGAGGTGGTGGCGACAAAGAAGCAGGCCCCGGCGGTTGCCGAGGCCTGCTGGGTAGGAACGACTGACAGAGCGGCCGAATTAGTACGCGACGCAGCCCGTGGCGCAGGCCTTTTTGGCGTAGCAGAGGTTGCTGTACACTTGTCCGTTGCTGCAGATGACGGGGTTGTAGACGTCGAGGCAGTTGATGCCCTTATTGCACCCCCCGCCGCCAGCGGCGAGAGCTTTGGACGCGTTGACAGATGCGGCCGCGAGCACCGCCGCAAAGAGGGCGGTGGTCAGAACCTTGCGGTACTTTTTCATGGATGACTCTCCGTGATTCGTGAATCGGAAAGAGAAGTGTTTGGCACAGGTTCAGCGGTCGCCGGAAGGGACGCATCCGGTGGCGCAGGCCTTTGCGGCGTAACAGGCGTTGCTGTAGGTCTGGCCGTTGCTGCAGGTGACGGGCTTGTAGACGTCGAGGCAGAAGGTGCCCTTGTTGCAGCCGCCGCCGAGCGGGCGGGCGATGGCAAGGGTGGCGTTCATCGCCGCGCCGGCGATGACGAGGCCGAAGGCAGTACCAGCGATCACTTTGATGCGAGTCTTCATCACGATACCTTTCAAAAGGTGTACCCCTCAAACGGCCGCGAACAGAACGCAACGGCCTGAGACCGCAGCCTATCGAGAACCTGCGGAGCGTCAAGCCCCAAAGGTGTGTGTGGGGGGGGGAGGGAACGTGGGTCTGCGGATTGGATCGAGCGGGAATGTTCGCCGGATGTTCTGGTCGTGATGTGCGAAAGACGCCGTGTGGAGGCATACTGGAGATGTTCTCTTCTCAATAAACCGGAGTCATCACATGAAGATTTTTCAGGGCGGGATGCGACGGGTGCTGGGGATCGGGACCATGTTGGGCGTGGTCTGGTTCGTGGGCTCGATCGGTGGGTGTGTCACCTCGGCAGAGAGCGCCGGTCTGGCCCCGGGGCGAAGCGCGGACGGAGTGGCACGCCGCCCTGCGTTGATTACACACGTCGTGCTTGTGGCTTTGGCCGACCCGAGTGAGCGCTCGGCGCTGCTGAATGATTGCGACGGTTTGGCGAAGATCCGAGGATTGGAGTTTTTCACGGCCGGGCCGCCGTTGGAGCTGGGGCGTGCGAACGTGGACACGTCCTTTGACGTCGGTTTGTGCATGGGGTTCGCGAGCACGGCGGCGTACGAGGGGTACCTGAGCGATCCGTTGCACCAGAAGCTGCTCAAGGACTGGGCGTCCAAGGCCAAGCAGATCCGGGTCTTTGACCTGGTGGACGGGAGTCCGTAACGAGCCCAAGGTCGTGCGCCGGGAGGAGTGGAGAATCCTGTGGGGCGCTGTGGCATCAGACGGAGTGGCTGCGCGATCGTGGCCTGAACTCGGGCGAGGGGGTGGGACGATGACACGCGTGCAGCGTCGGGTTCATGCTGGTATTTGGCTCGTGCTCGGCCCGTTGCTGCTCGCGCTGCTGGGGCTGGCGTTGGTTTCTCGGGTTCCCGCGCCGGTTCAAGCGAGGCCGGCGCTGGCTGGGGAGAAGCCATGAGCGTCGGGTACACGTGGGTCCAGTGGAGCCACCACAAGCGTGTGTACGACGGCGTGATGGCGGTGGGGGCGGGGCTGTACATCGCGTTGTTCGTGGTGTTGAGTAAGTACTTGTGGCGCGGGGAGAGCTCGATCAGCGACGAGGTGCTGCTGATTCGGGCGACGGGCTCGTGCGCGATCGTGATGCTGCATGTGATTCTTTGTTTGGGGCCGTTGGCGCGGTTGGACGCGCGGTTCTTGCCGATCATGTACAACCGTCGGCACCTGGGGGTGATGACGTTTTTCATTGCGTTGGTTCACGCGGGGGTGGTGCTCGGGTACTACCACGGGTTTGGGGATCTGAACCCGTTGGTG
>JBGAOD010000181.1:0-5491 GCA_044221955.1 Phycisphaerales bacterium
ACTTCGCGCCGATCCCGTGGATGTACTGCAGGGCGTACAACATCTTCTTCTTGTCAGGAACGTCAATACCGGCGATACGTGGCACGCTGAAACTCCCGTATGGAGAGAAAAGACCAGAAAATGAGCCCTGACCCTGACCCTGACCCTGCCCTTAGCCCTGCACCTGCTTGTGCTTGGGGTCGGACTTGCAGATGACCCGGAGCTTGCCCTTGCGGCGAACCAGCTGGCAGCCGTTGCAGATCCGACGAACGCTTGCTTTCACCTTCACGAGTCACCTTCCCGATCGGCACCGGAGGCCGAAGTGCGAAACCCTAATGAGAGACCTTGCAGAGATCGAAACGACGGGTCGAAAATCGAACCAGTCCAAAGCCGCGACGGCGCGTCCCGAAGACCGGGGAGGGATGCTAGCGCCCCCCGACCACCAAGTGAAGCCCGATAGAGGGATTCGATTTTTGTAGGTCGGCTCTCCGAGCCGACTCTTCCGAACTGAGGACCGCTCACAAGGCCGCGAAAAAACCAAAGACAGAATGGCTCGGAGAGCCATTCCTACCACGGACCTAATGCCTGAACGTGATCCGGGCCTTGGAAAGGTCGTAAGGGCTCATCTCCACCGTCACCCGGTCCCCAGGCAGAATCCGGATGTAGTTCATCCGCATCTTCCCCGACACATACGCCAAGACCTCGGTCTTCTGCTCGTTGGGCAACCGAACCCGGAACATCGCGTTCGGCAGCGCCTCAGTGACCACCGCCTCGAACGTGAACTTGTCGTCCTGCTTACCCATAGACCTCCGGGGATGAACCTGAATCAGGCCCGCGGGAATGCGAGCCAGATCAAGGGCCCGATTATACCCGGACGCTTCCCGCGCGCACGCCTCATCGGCACGCTCCGCCTTGGGTACCTCCACGCTCCCCGCGGGTTCCCCGCTTTTCACCGCGTCCTCGCCGGGCCGCCACCCAACCGTCATTCCGCACCAGCGAGCACCCGACAGCCATCCGCGACCACCGCCACCGTCCGCTCCTCGTGCGCCGCCCGTGACCCATCCACCGTCTCCACCGTCCAACCATCCGACCGCGTCCTCACCACATTCGACCCCGCCGACACCACCGGCTCGATCGTGAACACCATCCCAGGCCACAGCGTGAAATCCGGTACCGCCGTCGCCGGCGATCCTTCCTCCACCTCATGCAGCCACGCTCGCGGCGATTCGTGCAACCTCCGACCGATCCCGTGCCCGTCGTACCCACGCACCAGCGAAAACCCATCCTCCCGAACCCGCGCCGCCACCACCCTCGCAATCGCAGACCACTTCACGCCCGCCTTTACCTCCGAAATCGCCAACTCAACCGCCCCTCGCGCACACCCCGCAAGCCGGACCGATCGCTCATCCGCGCCGCACATCACCACCGTCCGCGCCGCGTCCACGCACCACCCCTCGAAGCTCGCCGCCACGTCCACGCTCAGCACGTCCCCCGCCCGCAGCGTCCGCGGCCCAGGGATCGAATGAACAACCTCCTCGTTCACCGACATGCACGAGCACGACGGAAACGCCGGCGACGACCCGCTCACATACCCCTTCAAAATCGCCCGAGCCCCCGCCTCATGCAACAACTGCTCGGCCAGTTGGTCCAGCTCGTGCGTGCTCACCCCCGGCCGCGCCGCCGCGCACACCGCACCGACGATCTTCCACAGCGCCGCCCCGCCCGCGCCCATCGCGTCGATCTCATCAGAAGACTTGAGAGCGATCGCCATGACCGCGTCACCTCCCAGAAGGCGCTATCACTCACACGTTGAACAGGAAGTGGCACACGTCCGCATCCTTCATGACGTATTCCTTTCCCTCAATCCGCATCTTCCCCGCCTCCTTGATCGCCTTCTCCGTGTGGTACTTCTCCAAATCCGCCACCGAATAAATCTCCGCCCGGATGAACCCACGCTCAAAGTCCGTGTGGATCACCCCCGCCGCCTGCGGCGCGGTCGCGCCGACGGGGATGGTCCACGCCCGAACCTCCTTCGGCCCCGCCGTAAAATACGACTGCAACCCCAGCAGCTTGTAAATCGCGTGCGCCAGCGCCACCAGAGCCGGCTCCTCCAGCCCCAGCCCCTCCAGCATCTCCTTCCGCTCATCCGCCGAAAGCGCCCCAAGCTCGCTCTCGATCTTCGCGCACACCGGCACGCACTCCGACCCATCCTTCGCCGCGAACGCGCGCACCCGCTGGCACATCTCCGACTGCCCGTGCAGGTCATCCTCATCCACATTCATCACATACAGCACGCGCTTGGCCGACATCAGCCCCAGCCCCCGAAGCTGCTTGGCCTCGTCCGCATCCGTGACCTTCACCCCCCGCGCCGGGTTCCCCGCCGACAGCACCGGCAATACCTTCTTCAAAACCTCATACCGCGCCATCGACTCCGTCTCTCGACTCTTCGCCGCACGCTCCGCCTTCGTGATCGACCCCTCGACCGTCTGCAGGTCGGCCAAAATCAACTCCATATTCACGATCTCGATATCCCGCACCGGATCCACCGACCCCGCGACGTGCAAAATGTCCTCGCCCCCCGGCGCCTTCTTAAAACACCGCACAACCTGGATAATCGCGTCCACCTCGCGGATATGGCTGAGAAACTTGTTCCCTAGCCCCTCCCCCTCGCTCGCCCCCTTCACGATCCCCGCGATGTCCACCAGCCGCAGCGCGGCCGGAATCACCTTCTCGCTCTTGATGTACTTGAGGATCGTGTCCAGCCGCGGATCGGGGATCGGAACCACGCCCACGTTCGGCTCGATCGTCGCGAAGGGATAGTTCGCCGCGAGCGCGCCGGCGTTGGTCAGAGCGTTGAACAGGGTGGACTTGCCGACGTTGGGCAAGCCGACAATTCCGGCTTCCATGAGCGTGATCTCCAGGGGAGGCGATGGTAGGGCGGGGGAGATCCTAAGATTTTCGGTGCTATCGGAGACCTGCCAATTCTGCCGGTACGACCTTCGCGGTCTGAGCAATGGCGCATCGCCGATCATCTGTCCAGAATGCGGAAAACCTCAGGCCCACGAAACTCCGTCTGACCCCGGTTGGCTCTCTCGTGCGGGAGTCTTCGCGATTGCATTCGGGTTCTTACCCGCGATTCCGTACGCCATCTTCGCGACAACTAAACCTGGTAAATGGCAGCTCCTCGGAATGCTGCTCTATGCGACCCCTGTTTGCTCGCTCGTATCAGCGTGCCTTGCGACGACGTTGTATTACGCACTTTCAAACCGACGTCGAAGGATTTTGGGACAAACCGATCGCGCAACCGTTCGGATCCTTGTCGACGCTGCGGTCACAATCGTTGCCACCGCCGTCATTTGGTTTGTTTTTTACTTTGCTCTTCTGATGATCGTCAACGCGATCGGCAAGAACGGCTAGCGCCTTTCGCATTTGCTCAGACCAAACCGACATGCTCCTCCGCCACCTTCCCAAACATCACATGATCCTGCCAAACCCCCGCAATCTGTAGGTACCGCAGCGCCAAACCCTCCCTCCGAAACCCACACTTCTCCGCAACCCGCAAGCTCGCCCCGTTGCTCGGGATCACGTTCGCCTGCACGCGGTGCAGCCCTAACCCCGCCGGCTCCGGCGCGAACGCCGCATCAAGCAGCCCCAGCACCCCCTCCGTCGCCAGCCCGCGCCCGCACTGCTCCACACAGACCTTCCACCCCGCGTAGCAATTCAAAAACGGCCCGCGAAAAATCTGGTCAAGATTGAACACCCCCGCGATCGTCCCATCCACCAGCACGCCAACGCGCCGCATCCCCGTGCCATCACGCTCCGTCGCCGCGGTCCGCTCCAACTGCTGCAAAAAATACTGCTCAAACGTCTGCCCCGGCGGCATCGCCGGCGACCACGCCCCAAAGTGCTCGCGGCTCACTTCATGCACGCGCACGAACTCTTCCCGATCCGCTTCCACGAGCGGCCGAAGCACCATCCGGGCCGTCTGAATCACGATCGGTGGCATGACTCAAAGACTAGGCCAGAGTGTTCCGCCCGATGACTCTTGGACGCGCTCTCGTGCACGCCGGCGTTCAGGCAACCCGCTCGTACACATCGTGCCCTTCCCACCGCCCCCCAACCACGATCGACCTTCTCTCCGCCAACCGCACGAAGCCCGCCCGCTCCGCCAGCCGAACACTCCACAAATTGTCCGGCCGGATCGCCGCCATCACGCGATGCAGCCCCAGCCCCTCCGGCAACGCCGCAAACGCCGCCTCCAGCATCGCCAGCAGCCCTTCCCGCCCCAGCCCCATCCGCGTCAGGTCCGACCGCACCCACCAGTTGATGTCCGCCTCGAACTGCAAGCCGCGCGCGATCGAAGTCAGGTTGAACCCGCCCGCGATCCGCCCCTCAAACCACGCCACGCGCCGGAACGCGCTCGCGTGCGCGGCCCCGTCCCGCGCCAGCGTCAACTGTCGATCAAAGAGTTCATCATCCGACTCCCCGGGCCGGTGCAGCGCCGCCCACCGGTCCAGCGCCGCACGGCTCACCCGCACCGCGTCCAAGTACGCCGCGCGATCGTGCTCGGTCAACGCCCTGAGTTCCAGCCGCGGCGACCGAACGCTCGCCAAATCGCTCGCGTCCACCGCACGCGCGGGGAGGACCGAACCGAGCGCGCCCCGCCATGGCCCCGCACTGACGCCGCCTTGCGTCGAGGGCACTCCCCCGCGTCGTTCTGGCTTTGCCTGCTGTTTGCCCAGCGTAACCCCCAACCCGGCCTAGCGCCCGAAACTCTCGCGAAACCGCACGGCCTGATCGGGTGTATCGGAACCTGTCACCCCCGGGCCTTGGGTTTTCTCAGTCGCGACCGACTGCGACCCCGGGCCTTCGCCGGCCGATAGACTCAGCGAGCCCAAAGCCCACCCGGGCAATACCGATCTTCTGGAAGGAACCACGGTGCGCATCCAAGCCGGAATCCTCGCGTTTCTCACGGCCGTCGCCGCCGCCACCTCGCCCGCAGCGGCCCGCCAATCAACCGCCGACCTCCGCCCCAAGTTCGAGAAAGGCCAGGAAACCAAGTACCGCATGGACATCACCAGCGAAAGCGTCACCGAATCGCCCGATCCCAACGCCGATCTCACTCCCGAGCCACAACCCAAGAACTCCAAACCCACCGCGAAACCCGGTGCAAAGCCCGAGCCCAAAGGCATGGGCACCATCAAGGCCACCCAGAAAATGTCCCAATCCCTGGGCCTTCGATTCAAGGTCGTCAACGTCGACGCCCAGAAAACCGCGACCGTCGAACTCATCTACGACAACCTGAAGGTCGCAATCGACGGGCCCGACGGCAAGGTCAACTTTGACAGCGCTCAAAAGCCCGCTGGCACCGCAGGCAAACCGAACGCCGCCCCCGACGACCCGCGCACCGCCAACATCTCCCGCGTCGTCGGCTCCGTCCTCACCCTCACCATCGACAAGGACGGCAACATCACCAAGGTCTCCGGCGGCGAAGGCCTCGTCCCCGCCTCCC
>JBGAOD010000182.1:0-5480 GCA_044221955.1 Phycisphaerales bacterium
GGCGTTCCCTGAAAACCGAGGGGCCGGCTGCGTTCGCAACCGGCCCGGTAATAGCGGGGGTAGGATTTGAACCTACGACCACCGGGTTATGAGCCCGACGAGCTACCAGGCTGCTCTACCCCGCAATCAGGCCGGACTGTAGCGGGGGTGGTGGGGAGGGTCAATTTTCACGGGCGTTTACGGGGCATATTGATCTTCGGGGACACCTCGCACGGATGAACGACGCGCTGTTCGACCAGCCCCTGTTTCCACTCCGTCCCACGTGATCGAACTCCGACGCTCGTATGATCGCCCGATGAACGATCGAATCAACGTCCTTCTGATCGGCGGCGGCGGACGCGAGCACGCGCTCGCGCTCAAGCTCAAGGCCTCGCCCCGGCTCGGACAACTCTGGATCACCCACCCCGAGAATCCAGGGCTGGCGAGCCTGGGACAGCCTGTTGATGTTCCGGTTTCTATCCGGGAGATCTATCGCCTTCAGCAGTTCTCCGATCGCAACAGGATCGGGCTCGTTGTGATCGGCCCGGAAGAGCCGCTCGCCGAGGGTTTCGCGGACAAGCTGGCGACACCGGAGCGGCTGGTCTTCGGTCCGACCGCCGAGGCGGCGCGGCTGGAAGCGGACAAGGCGTGGGCCAAGCAGTTGATGAGGTCCGCGGCGATTCCGACGGGCGAGGCGCGGGTCTTCACCGACGCCGAATCCGCCAAGCAGTATCTCGATTCACGCGAGGACAAGAGCGTCATCAAGGCGTGTGGGCTCGCGAAGGGCAAGGGCGTCTTTCTTCCAAGCTCGATGGAAGAAGCGCACGCGGTGATCCAACGCATCATGGTCGAGAAAGCCTTCGGCGACGCGGGGCGTCAGGTGCTCATCGAGGAGCGGCTCGGCGGCCCGGAGGTTTCGGTTCTTGCGATTGTGGACGGAAGTAACATCCTCGTGCTCCCGCCCTGCCAGGACCACAAGCGCCTCGGCGACGGCGACACCGGGCCGAACACCGGCGGCATGGGCGCGTTCTGCCCCTCGCGCCGGCTCGACGCGGCGATGATGGCCCGGGTTGAACGCGAGATCCTCGTGCCCGCGATCGACGCGCTGCGCCGCGACGGCGTCACGTTCAGGGGTGTGCTCTACGCGGGGCTGATGCTGACGCACGCCGGGCCCAAGGTGCTGGAGTTCAATGTGCGGTTCGGCGACCCGGAGTGCCAGCCGTTGATGGCGCGGCTCAAGTCCGACCTGCTCGAACTGATGCTGGCGACCTGCCGCGGGACGCTCGATCAGGTGAACGTCGAGTGGGACGAGCGCGAGGCCTGCTGCGTGGTGCTGGCCGCGCACGGCTACCCCGACAAGCCGCGCGCCGGCGACGTGATCACCGGGGTCGAGAAGGCCTCGGCGATGCCGGACGTGATGGTGACGCACGCGGGGACCAAGCGGGGTGCCAACGGCGAGATCGTGACGGCGGGGGGGCGGGTGTTGGGTGTGACCGCGCTCGGTCGCACGCTCGACGAAGCCTGCGCGAAGGCTTATGCGGCCGCAGATCTGATCAGTTTCGACGGGAAGGTCATGCGTCGGGATATCGGGAGCGTCGTCGCGGAGTCGCGGCCGAGGCGTGCGGTTGCGCGTTAGCCCGAACGCGCGGCGGTGCTGAGCCTCAGATCGCGTCAGTTCCTATTCGGTTACTTCGATCCACCCCCGACCGCCCACTCCGCCAGACCCGTGATCTGCTTGGATTCATAGACGCGGTACGCGGTGCCATCGAAGGTGACGAGCCCAGTCGTTGCGTTGGTGCCGGCCGCGCGGACAACGCCGAGCGAGAGTTCTTGCACCACGACACCTTCGGAGGACTTGAACGCGACCTGGGTCGTTGGGGTCCAGGTCTCGGCGAGTTTGAGCGTGACCTTTGAGGCGCGTTCCTCGCCGAAGAGAGAGAGGAAGAGCTGGAGGTTTTTGGCCTCGTCGGGCGTGATCGTGACCGCGCCGACGGGCCGCCAGCCGCCAGCCGTGCGGGCGAAGGCGCGGGGCTTGGAGTTGGTGTCGGCGCGATCGCTGATCGCAATCTGAAACACGTCGGCCAGCGGGGCTCGCAGCGATACCCGCGACACGTACGAGGCCGGGTCCGACGCGAGGTTCGCGAGCGCCGAGGCGTCCACCACCACGATCGCCGGTCCCCAGAGCGGGGTTGTTGAGTTCGTGCTGAGGTCACGCGACCACGCGGACGCGCGGCACAGGACGGTAGTTCCGGCCACGTCCGCCGGTGGTCCGACGCGAAGTTCTTGCACGATCGCGCGGCGCTGGACCTTGTCCCCGGCCTGCTCGCGCCGCTCGAACTCGGTGGTGACGATCGCGACGGGGTTGTCGAAGGACTTGAGAACGTCCGGCTCGGGCTTCTCGACGAAGCGGACCATCGTTGCGCCGCTCAGGGCCTTGACGGCTTTATCCACGGCGACCGAATCCGCGCTGGATACCACCGGCTTTTGCAAGGCCCATGCCCGCCCGACGCGCGACAGCACGATCGCCGAGTCCTTGCCGGAGATTTCAACGCGTGACCAGTCCTGCGGCGACAGCGAGAAGACCAACGGCTCACGCCACAGCGACAGGTCCGTCATCGCGAAGGCCTGCGCGAAGTTTGATTCCGCCGACGCGGTGCCGATCCCGGTGCGCACGATGTTCGTCCGCCCGGCCACCGAACCCTCGGCGATCCGCACGAGCGCGGTGCCCATCTTTCCAAGTTCGGTAGAGGAAAGACCGACGCTCGTGGCCTTGGCCTCCGCGCCGATCGCGTCGTCGCGGGGCGACTCCACCTTCAGATCGCACAGCAGCCGGATCGCCGCCCGCACGCGCGAGGCGCTGGCGGGCCAGGGCGTGGTCTCGAACCTCTCCGCGGGCAGGCCGCTCGTGACGAACCACTCGACCCCCTCGCGCCCCGCTCGAAACTCGATCAGCTGTCCGTCCGCCGGGAGCACCCTCACCGAGTCAACCTGCGCCGGATCGACGTCCGAAAGCAACCGTGAGTTGAGCACCGGCGGCGGCGGGCGGTGCAGGGTGAGGTACGCGATCACGCTCAGCGAAACGGCGATCACCAGCGCAACAAGTACAGCGGCCTTGGGCATGCGCACAGTGTAGAGTCTGTGCGGCCCGGGCACCCGGGCCGAGTGAACGCCGCGCCCGCACTGGAGTGACCATGCCTCCCACGCCTCGCCCAACCCCGATCATCGGGATCACCGCCAACCTTGATCCGTCCGTGGTGAACGCTCCCGCGTCGGTGATGATGACGTATGTCGATGCTGTCGCCCGGGCCGGCGGGTGCCCGGTGCTCCTGCCGCCGGAATTGGGCTGTGTTGTGGGACATCTTCGGTTGTGCGACGGGATTGTTCTTACGGGCGGCAACGACCCGGCGATGGAAGCGTTCGGATCGACCACGCATCCCAAGGCCAAGCCGATGCACCCGCGCCGACAGGAGTACGAACTGGCGCTGCTTGAGGCGCTTGATGCGAAGCCGAGCACGCCCGTGCTGGGAATCTGCCTGGGAATGCAACTGATGTCGCTGCACGCGGGGGGGAAGCTCGATCAGCACCTGCCCGACACGCTCGGAGCGGCGAGCGCGGCGCACTGGGAGGCCGAGCACGAGGTCCGGGCGGATCACACGGATCGTGTGCCCGAATCGGTGCGCGGGCTGATCCCAGGGGGGCGAGTCCTGAGCAAGCATCGGCAAGCGGTTGCGGACGCGGGAAAGCTAAGCGTGCTGGCGTTGGCTGATGACGCCGTGATCGAGGCGGTCGCGGATCTGGGCCGGGCGTTCTATGTGGGCCTGCAATGGCACCCCGAGCGCACGAACGACGAGGCGATGGGGGCGGAGATATTCCGGCGGTTCATCGCACAGAGCAGGTCAAACCAGAGCAACCCAGGACGCCGGACCTGAGGCCGGGCGAAGGTCCGATCTTGCGCGTTTGTTGCACACGGGGTAACAAGCTGGAAGAGGAGACACCGGCGGGACGCCCGTGCCATGAGAAGAAGAAGCAAGAATCAAAGGTTCGATCACTGCAGCGCGTGCGAGTCTTCCACGCCGAGCGTAGCGTAGATTTCGCGGGTCGCGGTGGATCGGTTGAGCGTGTAAAAATGGATCCCCGCGACGCGATGGTCGAGCAGGTCTCGGCACTGCTCGGTCGCCCAGTGAACACCAACCCGACGCACGCCGTCGTCCGTGTTCGATGCCCTGTTGACTGCCCGGATGAGTGACGCCGGGAACTTGGCTCCCAGTGCCAGTTCCGCCATCTTCTTCATCCCCGCAGCGGACGTGATCGGCATGATCCCGGCGATGATCGGCACCTTGATCCCGGCCAGCCCGCAACGATCCCGAAAGTCGTAGAAGTCTCGATTGTCAAAGAACAACTGTGTGACGATGAAGTCCGCCCCTTCGTCAACTTTGGCCTTGAGACGGTCAAGCTCGAGCAGCCGGTTGGGCGTGCCGGGGTGCCCTTCGGGGAAGCCGGCTACGGCGATGCCAAACCCCCGCTTGTCCGGGTGCCCGCCGTTGGCGGCGTGAGCCTCGTTGAACTTGCGGATGAATCGCACCAGTTCTGCCGCCTGCTTGAAGCCCCGGAACGGGTCAGGCCCCGCGTAGTTCAGCGGCACGTCCCCCCGCAGCGCCATGATGTTGCTGATCCCCGCGGCGGCATATCGTTCCAGGATCTGCGCGATCTCGCCCTCTTCGTGGCAGACGGTCGTGAGGTGCGGGATCGGGTCCAGCCCGGTCTTCTCTTTCAGCCTCACCACCAGGTCGTTGGTCAGTTGCCGTGTTGATCCGCCCGCGCCGTACGTCACCGATACAAACGTCGGCCTGAGCTTCTCAAACTCCGTCATCTGCTCGAACAGCGCGTTGAACGTCTCGTCGGTCTTCGGAGGGAAGAACTCGAAAGAAAATGTGGTCCGGTGCTGGGCCAGAATGTCACGGATGTGCATGGTGTGATCCGGGTTCGCGGTCGTGCGGCCCGAGCATAGCGAGCCGAGCTTGAACGCGGTGGTGGCGGCGGAGTTTGCACAAGGAGCCGACGATGCGCGTCATGGTGGTCGGGGCGTCCAACGATCGAAAGAAATTCGGGAACAAGGCCGTCCGCGCGTACGACCTTATGGGGCACGAGGTCGTTCCCATCAACCCCAACGCCACCGAGGTCGAGGGCGTGCGCTCGTACCCCAGCGTGTCGGCGTTCAAGGGGTTTGTGGATCGCGTGCTCATGTACGTGCCGCCACGGGTTGGTATGAAAGTCGTGGAAGAACTCGCCGCCCGAGGCCAGATCGGCGAGGTCTGGTTCAACCCCGGCTCCGAATCTCACGAACTCCTCGAACTGACCGACAGCCTCCAACTCAACCGCGTGGTCGCGTGCTCGATCATCGACATCGGTGCCTCGCCGGATCGCTAACTCAGCCTTCTTCTTCCTCTTCCTCTTCCTTTGTCTCTTCTTCTTCTTCTTCTTCTTCTTCTTCTTCTTCTTCA
>JBGAOD010000183.1:0-5357 GCA_044221955.1 Phycisphaerales bacterium
CGGGGAGCGATTGGATCGGAAGCGTCGCGATCGGGTTGCTTTCGCGCAAATCGCGGCAGCGGTTGATGACGATGCGGTAGAGCCAGGTGCGGACGGTGCTCTGACCCGCGAAACTCTTGGCGTACTTGATGACCCGGACCCATGCTTCTTGCACGACATCGCGGGCGAGGTCGGCCCGCCCGTCGAGCAGCCCGGTCGCCAGCCCGATCAGGTTGTTCTCGTGCCGGAGTGCAAGGACGCCGAGCGCGGCCCGCTCACCGCGTGCGAAACGGGCGAGGAGTTGCTCGTCGGTTGGTTCGAAAAGGTCGGGCATGAGGCGTGGCTCCGCAGAGTTAGACCGGCGGAGGGGAGGGTTGGTTCGGAGAAATGGAAGGAAATATCGAGGAGCGATGCTCGCGGCACGGAACCCGATCGTGAATGACCGAACGTACTGTCTATTCACGATGCCAGGCCTGCCCGAATCAACTCGCGCGTTCTCACTCCAAGGATCGACCAGCGTACGCGGCACCGGCCTCTTCACCGCGCGCAACGCGACTCTGAAGATCAATCCCGCCGCCTCTGGCCACGGCATCGTCTTCCGCCGCACCGATCTTCCTCAAAGCCCACCGATCCCGGCCCTGTGGTCGCACGTCACCACCGACCCGAGGCTGCCGGGCCGCAACACGACGCTGATCGCCGATCCGTCCCGGCCCGCGTCGCCGACCAACGCGACGATCGCCACGGTTGAGCACGTGCTGTCGGCGTTGGCGGGGCTCGGGGTGATGGACGCTCTGATCGAGATCGACGGGCCGGAGGTGCCGATCGGGGACGGGTCCGCGTGGCCGTTTGTGGAGGCGATCGATCAGGCGGGGCTGGTGGAGATTCCGGGGCCCGGGTCGGCGGCGATCGTGGTGGATCGTGTGATCGAGGTGCCAGACCCGCGGACACCCAAGGGAGCATCGGGGCCGGTGGTGGTGTTTGAGCCGTCGCACGATTCGAGCAGGGCTTCGCATGCCGATTCCAGTGGGGGGCGGAACCCCGCCAAGCACGTCGGGCTCTGGATGTCCTACGAACTCGACTACGGCCTCGGCACCGGCATCGCCCCCTCCGCCGTCGGCTTTGCGATCGACCCCCAGACCTACCGACGCGAGATCGCGCCAGCCCGCACCTTCTGCCTGGAGCACGAGGCCCGCGCCCTGCGAGCCGCCGGGTTGTTCCAGCACCTTTCGCCCAACGAGATGCTGGTGCTCGACGCAACGGGCCAACCGATCGACAACGAGCTTCGGTTCCCGGACGAGCCGGCCCGGCACAAGCTGCTGGACTTGATCGGGGACATCTCGCTGGCGGGGTTGCCAATCCGGGCCCGCGTAACGGGACGGCGGTCGGGGCACGCGCTGAATCAGCGGGCCGCGGGTCTGATCCGCGGCAAGTATTCCGAACAAAGCCCTGAAAATTGATTGAACCCGGGTGCCGGGTCGCCGGTACGATTGGGGTCGTCAAAGTTTGCTTGACCGAATCTACAGGGTCGGTTGCATCGGAATCACGGCGTTCAGGGGCCGTTGGTCGATGTTCATGGACCAGCCTTGGCCCGCTGCCGTTCAGAGTCGAGATCGCCTATGACCAATCCAGCCCCAACCCGTGACTCTCGCAGTTGCCGAAGCGGCGCGCTTTGTTGGTGGTTGCGTGGTCGCTGGGGGGGATCGAGCCGGAGCTCGCGCGGGTTCACGCTCATCGAGCTCCTGGTGGTCATCTCGATCATCGCCGTGCTGATCAGCATTCTGCTGCCCGCGCTGGGCGCAAGCCGCGAGAACGCACGCAGGCTCAAGTGCTTGACGAACCTCAAGGGCATCGGGATGGGGCTGAACATCTACATGATGGAGCGGTCCAAGGGGTTGTTGCCGCGCGTGAAGCCGCTGCACGACGCGATGGGGAGCACGGGCAGCAACAACAAGGACTCCGACGTGTCCCTGCTCGACCTGCTCGGGCAGTACGTAGATGCCCCCGTACCGCGGCGCTCGGGGAACGCACGCTCGGAGTACATCGTCACCGATCCGTACAAGTGCCCGTCGGACCTGAAGTCCAACGATGAGAAGTCCAACTTCAGGCCCGTGTGGGCGACGGCCGGCACGAGCTACGACTACGTCCCGGGGCTCTACATGCTGTTCGCGGAGATGGCGACGATCAGGCCTGAAAAGATCTCCTTTGCGGTCACCAAGACGCTCGAGAAATGGCACGACCAGGGCAAGGACTGGTCGATCATGGTGGACTTCAGCGACTGGCACAAGGTCCGCAAGACCGACCTTCCGCGGAACGGTTTGTACATGTCGGATTGGCGGGCCGACTGGGCCAAGCTGCCGACGAAGGACGAGGGAACGCTGGTGATCGCCGACATCCTCAAGTTCGGTGGGCTGGGCAAGTAAGCCCGCGCGGACCGATCGACCGGGAGTTTGATGCAGCGCGTCCCGCGGGATTGAGAGAACAATGAACCAGACGATGCCGAGTTTGCTCGATTCGCTGGACCTGCCGGGTCCGGCATCGAACGCGCCACGCGTGCCGATGTCGCGGCGGTTGAGCGACGCCGTCGCGGGCCCGTTCCGCCGCCGTATCGGCGGGTGGTGGGAGGTTGTCAAGAAGGACCCCCCGCGCAGGAAGCGCGCGGTGCGGGCGTTCTGGGCCGCCGGGTCGGTCGCGGCGATCGGGCTGGGACTCGGCGCGTACCTCCTCCTGCGGCCCGTCCCCCAGCCCAACTACCTCGACGACGACCTCGACGACGTGCTCGGGTACACACTGCTCACCGACGAGTTCAACAAGCTCCCCATCGACCAACGCCTCAAGCTGATCGGCGACCTCGTCGGGCGGCTCAAAAACATGAGCGCGGGCGATTCGGTGCTCATGGCGTCCTTCGCGTCGGGGCTCGCGGGCGCGGCACGCGACCAACTGATGGCGAACGGCTCGCGCCTCGCGGTCGATACCTGGGACAAGTTCGCGGCCGACTACGACCAGGTGGAAGAAGAAAAACGCGGCGAGTTCGTGGACCAATCGTTCGTTGAGTTCACGAAAATGATGGAGGCCGTCGGCGGGAAGCCCCGCGACATCTCCGACGAAGAACGCCTGGCCGAGGGAAAACGGCAGGCCCAGCGCGACATGAAGAACATGAGCGACCCCGAGCGCCGCCCCCCCAGCGAAGCCCTCGGGCGGATGTTCACCTTCATGAACCAGGACGTCGGACAGCACGCCAACCCGCAGCAGCGCGTCCGCGGCCAGCAACTGATGCGCGACATGACGCGCCGCCTGCGGGGCGAAGATCTGAAGACGGGGAAGCCGCTGCCCGAATCGACTCCCGCTCCCAAGGGTGGACCGAAGTAGGTCAAGAACTCCTGCCCACCGAGTGCCGCGTCACGCCAGCGACGGAAGTTCCGAGATCACGCATCCAGTCAACGTGGACATGAATCTCAGGAGTTCTCTATGCGCCGAGTATCCGCCAAGTGGGCCGTCGTCCTTAGCGCTCTATCACTCGGTCACCTGGCCAACGGTGGTATCGACGAGCAACTCGCCAAGCAATATTTCGACGAAGCGGCCTCGCTGTCGCGACATGACGGGGGCGACCTGTGGGGTATCGAGATCGGCGGCCCGATGATATTTGCCGATCCTCGCACCCAGGAAGTCGTCGCCAACCAGCAGGATCAAGAGCACCACCTCGTCGCTCACGGCGATGTCTTCGTCGGAAAACTACCCGAGACCATCGGCATCGCGAACACCGCCGTCGAATGGGGCGGCGCTCGATGGACAATGGTCATGTGGCCGCTGCCCGAGGCTCGCTACGCGCGGGCGCGGCTGATGATGCACGAGTGTTTCCACCGCGTTCAGGGCCGCATCGGGCTTCCGGGGGCCTCCCCCGCCAACAGCCACTTGGACACCATGGACGGGCGGCTCTACCTCCGGCTCGAGTGGCGCGCTTTGGACGCCGCGCTTCTCAGCTCGGGCGAAGCTCGCCGAACGGCCGAGCGCGACGCGCTGCTCTTCCGATCCGCGCGGCTGAGCAAGTTCCCCCGAGCTATCAGCGAAGAGCGATCACTCAACCTCAACGAGGGAATCGCGGAATACACAGGGTGGAAGCTCTGCGGATTGCCGGAGAGCGCGGCCGAATCCCGGGCAGCGCTCGCGCTGGAACAGAACGAATGGAACGACCCGTTCTCGCGGAGTTTTTCCTACACCACCGGCCCAGCCTACGGGCTCTTGCTGGACGCCCAAGCACCCCAATGGCGGCGCGGACTCACCGACTCTGCCGATCTCCCCGAACTCCTCGCCGCCGCGATCGCCTGGTCCGCGCCCACAGACCCGGCCGGAGCCGCAACCCAACGGTTGGATCCGTACCGCGGCACTGAACTCGTCAAGTTCGAGGAAAACCGTGACAAAGCAAGGCAGCAGCGACTCGCCGAATGGCGCCAGAAGTTCTTTCAGTCGAGTGTGCTGCTTGTTTCCCTCGGCCCGAGCGCAAACTACACCTACAACCCCAACGGTGTGACGGGTTACGACGAGACGTCTTCTGTGTACCCGAACATGCGTCTCGTAGACGACTGGGGAGTGCTCGTCGTGACCGACGGTGCGATCCTCGTGCGGAAAAACGGCATCGCGGTTGAAGTACGCGTTCCGGCACCCTCCGATCCGAAAGCGTCCAGCGGGAATGGTTGGACGATCGAGTTGAAACCCGGGTGGGAGCTCTCTCCGGGAGCACGCGCGGGCGATCTGGTCGTGACCCGGCGGCCGTGATACGGATTCGGCCCACAATCCGCGTGTGTGGACTCTTGACGGCGAAGCCGTCGCGGTGAATAGCCGTGGGTCGCCGCAAACGCGGCACCCACGGAACAGGCCCCTCGGCGGAACTCACCACGAAGTGGTGAAGCTCCGTCCTCACGCTACCCGCGCCACGCCGTGGTGCCGCCGCGTGTTGTCCCCCCGTCCGTGGGTTTCCCGTTCGCGACGACCCACGCCTACTGACCTCCGCCGCGTCGCGGCAAAGGCGTCCCAACCTTTTCCACCGCGCAGATGTGAAACAGAATTGGCATGACTCCCGCTCGGGGCAATTGCAAGCTTATGCGTTGCTGGTCGGAACCTTCACCGCCTCAGTCGGCCCGTACATGAACTCTTCCTGCACGATATTGCCGTTCTTGACGGTGTAAACGCCCACCTCGTGCATCAGCACTCGCTTGCCGCTGGATTTTTCTTCAACGTCCATCCGGAATCGGACGGTGAAGCCGGTCGAGCCGACGAACGGGCCCTCGGCCGAGACACCGTGGATGGTGTGCCCCTCGTTCCATCCAGCGTTCTTCGCGTCCACCGCCTTGCGCCCGTGCCACGCGAGCCCGACGCCCACACCC
>JBGAOD010000184.1:0-5773 GCA_044221955.1 Phycisphaerales bacterium
ATCCCGTTCATCCCCGACACGCCCAGCACGATGTGCCCCAGCGCGATCAGCAGCCCGCCGACCACCGCCGAGCGGTGCGTCCCGATCAGCTTGTCCGCGATCAGCCCGCCCACGATCGGCAGCAGGTACGCCATCCCGGTGTACCAGCCGTACAGCGTGCTCGCATCCGCCTTGATCCACGATCGACCGCTGTCTATCCGGTTCGGCTCGATCGTCAGGTCAAACGGCTCTTCATCAGCCTTCCGCGTGGTTTCCGGGCGGATGGTCGTCGAGATCACGCCAGAGGTGTCGTTGAACTTGAAGTAGACCTTGTAATTCGGGTCCTGCTTGTCGGCCTTGCTCGCGTCCTTGGCGATCACTTCGGCGGGGTAGGGCCGAGCTAGGCGCATGACCAGCTTCACGTCCTTGTCGCCCGTGTTCGTGACGCGATAGACGATCGGCTCGCCGTCGGCTTTCTTTCCGGCCTCGACCGCGAAGTTGATCGGTGTGATCCCCGTGCTCGCCGGGTTCCATTTCCGCTCGCCCGCGGCGTTCGTGGAAAACGACCCCAGCTCGAACTTCAACGGCCCCGCGTCACCAGTGATCTGGGCCGGGGCGACAACCTGCCCCGACCCCACCTTGACCGTGAGCGGAACCCGCTGGATGATCGTTTTCCCGGCTCCTTCTCCTTCGCCACCGACCGTCTGTTCGATCTCCAGCGTGTTGGTGTATACACCCGGCGTCAACTGATACGCCGCGAGCGCGGCCGTGAGATAGAGCACAAGCAACCCGCGCATCCCGTAGTAGCTGAACCGCTCCCACATCTCGACAAAGAACAGCAGGAACAGCCCTTTGGGATGTCCCATGAACGTGCCGCCGGGAGGGGGCGTGAACTCGGGTTGCGTGCCAGTCGGGACGGGTGTGCTCATGGGGTTGCTCGATGTCGGTTCCGAGGAACGCGCGACCAACGGGGTCGGCCAAGCGGGGAGCATACCCGATTCACGCTGGGCCTGTACACTGCCGTCGCACATTCCCAGGAGCCCAAACATGCCCAGACCCGTCACGCTCTTCACCGGCCAGTGGGCCGACCTTCCCCTCGAAACTGTCGCCAAAAAGGCCAAATCCTTCGGCTTCGACGGGCTCGAACTCGCCTGTTGGGGCGATCACCTCGACGTGGTCAAGGCCGGACGCGACAAGAAGTACCTCGAATCCCGGCACGAGATCCTCAGAGCAAACGGGCTGGTCTGCCACGCGATCTCGAACCACCTCGTCGGGCAGGCCGTGTGCGATCCCATCGACGCGCGGCACAAGCCAATCCTCCCCAAGCGCGTCTGGAGCGACGGCAACCGCGAAGGCGTCCGCAAGCGGGCGGCACTGGAAATGATCGCCACCGCCAAGGCCGCGGCCAAGCTCGGCGTGAGCGTCGTCAACGGCTTCACCGGAAGCTCCGTCTGGCACAAGCTCTATTTCTTCCCGCCCACTTCCGTCGCCGAGGTCCACGCCGGGTTCGACGATTTCGCCAAACGCTGGGGGCCCATCTTCGACGCCTACCAGAAACTCGGCGTGAAGTTCGCGCTCGAAGTTCATCCCACGGAGATCGCCTATGACATCCACACCGCCGAGCGGGCCCTGGCCGCCGTCGGCCACCACCCCGCCTTCGGGTTCAACTTCGATCCCAGCCACCTCCTCTGGCAGGGCATCGGCCACGCGGCCTTCCTCGTCGACAACGAGGATCGAATCTTCCACGTCCACATGAAGGACGTATCGACCAACATCAACGGCGTGAACGGCGTGCTGGGCTCCCCACCTCCCTTCGGCGATCATCGGCGGCTGGGAGTTCCGATCCGTCGGCCGCGGCGACGTGAACTTCGATGCCATCGTGCGTGCCCTCAACCGCATCGACTGGAGCCCTCTGAGCGTCGAGTGGGAGGACGCCGGTATGGACCGGGGCGCAGCCGCCGAATCGTGCGAGTTCGTGCCGCGTCGATTTCCCCGCCTCGGCCACGCCCTTCGACGCGGCGTTCGAGAAGGATTAATCGCTCGTCCAGGCACATGATCCTTGGCGAAGAGCAAACCGGATCATCCCTAGCATCTTCGGATGGCCCGCAAGCCCAAGTTCTTCCAGCAGGCCGTGAAGTCCATCGCCGCGACGCTACCCGCACCGAAACTCGGTCCAGGAGCTTACGCCCGGGTCCACGACCACTCCCACGACCGGCCGATTTCGCGCGCGAGTGGACACGGGCGTGCGGAACCGTTGTATGGAACTCGACCCGTCGCCGCCTGGCTCGGTCACTGCACCGTCCTCATCCGCCTCGGCGGCAAGACCATCCTCACCGACCCGGTCCTCTCCAGCCGCATCGGCGTCGGCATCGGCCCCGTCACGCTCGGCGTCCGCCGCATCGGCCTCCCGCCCGTGCTCGCGCGCGATCTCCCGCCGATCGATGTCGTCCTGCTCTCGCACCCGCACTTTGACCACCTCGACAAACCCACGCTCCGCGCCATCAAACGCCCCGAGACCGTGGTCGTCACAGCCAGGAACACCCGACGCCTCATCCCGCGCGGCTTCGGCGCGGTTCACGAAATCGACTGGGGAGTCCAGCAGGAAATCGCCGGGCTGAACTTCGCCGCGCTCCGCCCCGCAGGGCACTTTGCACCGCCTGGGACCGCCACCGCGGGTACAACAGCTATCTCATCGAAGGTTCCAACGGCAAGGTCCTCTTCGCGGGGGACACCGCGTTCACCGATGCCTACGACGCGATCCCCGGCGACGACCTCGCCATCTTCGGAATCGGCGCATACGAGCCATGGATCCATCACCACGCTTCCCCCGAGCAGGTCTGGACCATGTTCTCGGCCATGCGCGGCACGCATCTTCTCCCCGTCCATCACTCAACGTTTGTGCTAAGCGCCGAGCCGCTGCACGAACCAATGGAGCGGCTGCTGGCCATCGCCGGGGAGCGTTCCCACCAGGTCGTCGCCGCCCGCCCCGGCGACGTGATCGAACTCGAGCGTCTCCTCAAGCGCAACGGCCATCTGCCGCACCCGATGCGCGACGGCGTGTAGCGGGATTCCGCCCCGACCGCTCAATCCCTCTTGACATCCGACCCCACCCCCGCCAGCCTTCCCCGTGAAGATCATCCACACCGAGGCACAGCTCGCCGAGCTTCAAGATCTCAGCGTCTTCGTCCACACGATGGGCGCCCTCCACGCCGGCCATGCTGAGCTGGTCCGGCACGCCTTCGCCATATCAAAGGAACGCGGCCTCGCGGGCGTTGTCCTCAGCGTCTTTGTCAATCCAACCCAATTCAACGAACGTGCCGACTTTGCACGCTACCCGCGCACGCTCGACGCCGACGCCCAACTCTAACTGATCCCACGACGCGACTGGCTCTTCGCGCCCGGAAGTCCTCCATGATCTACCCGCACGGGTTCGCCGCCGGGTACCCAGCCTCCCGTGCTCCGCAACACAACAAAGCTCGAAGACCTCAACGACCGGGACACACCGCAGGCGTTTGCCAGTCGTCCGACGCCTCTTTGAGTTGGTCCGCCCGCGCGTCGCTGTCTTTGGTGAAAAAGACTGGCAGCAACTCACCGTCGTCCGCGAGATGACGGCCATGCTCTCAATGCCCGTCGAGATCTTCGGCGTTCAGACCGTCCGCGAACCCGGCGGGTTGGCCATGAGCAGCCGAAATGTCTTCCTTACACCCGAAGACCGAGCCCGAGCTTTGGCGATCTCTTGCGCGCTGCAGGCGGGCGCGCGCGAGCGATCCGCGGACTCGGCCGAAGCGCTCATGGCTCGCGTTCTCCGCGACGCCGGGATCGAGCCCGAGTACGCGGTAATCCGCGACTCGGCGACGCTCCTCGCGTTGAGCCAGTCGTCCCGCGCGGCTCGCGCTCTCATCGCCGCGCGTGTGGGAAAAGTACGGTTGATCGACAACGCGCCCTGGCCTCTTGTATCACGTCCCTGTCTCGTCCCAAGTTTCGAGAACCATCCATCGGAGTGCTAACATCGCCCTGAACGGCCGCACAGGTCGCCCGTCACGCACGGGCCCGGCGTGCCATCGAACTCCCGCGGGTTTCCGCGCTCTCTATAAGACTCTCTCGCAGGAGATCCCCTTTGCTCCGAACCCCGCTGTACCAGTTCCACGTCGACAACAACGGCAGCATGGTCGATTTCGTCGGCTGGGAGATGCCCATCCGCTACGCCGGCATTCACGAAGAGCACAAGCAGGTCCGCACCAGCGGGGGGATCTTTGACGTCTCTCACATGGGGCGCGTCAAGATCACCGGGCGCCACTCCCGCAAGTTCCTCGAACGCCTCTGCACCCGCAAGATCAGCGACATGCAGGCGGGGCAGTGTCGGTACTCGCTCGTGTGCAATGAGCGCGGCGGCGTGCGCGACGACGTGATCGTGTACCGCTTTGATGAGGACGATTTTCTGATCGTCGTCAACGCTTCGAACCGTGAGAAGCTGCTGGGTCACTTCGAGCAGGTGCGCGCGGCCGGAGACCTGACGCTCAAGATCGACGACCAGACCAAGGACACGGCCATGATCGCGGTGCAGGGGCCCAAGGTCATCAGCATGGTCGAGAAGTTCAGCAAAGAAATCCCGGCGCTCAAGCGGTACCGGTTCGCGATCAAGAACCTCGTGGTGACCAAGCTGATCGTGAGCCGGACCGGGTACACGGGCGAGGACGGCGTGGAAGTGATCCTGCCCGCGTCGATGGTCGGGTTCGCGGCACGAAGATGATTTGCAAAGGTCTGGACATGAAATCGGCGGACGCTGCGGTGAAGCCGATCGGGCTGGGCGCGCGCGACACGCTGCGGATGGAGGCCTCGATGCCCCTGTACGGGCACGAACTGGGCGAGGAGATCAACGCGCTGTCGAGCGGCGTGGACTTTGCGATCAGCCTGGACAAGGACCAGATGGAACGCGGCGAGCGGTTCGTCGGCATGGACGCGCTGCAGAAGACGATGAAGGAAGGCGGCCCGGCCCGCAAGCTCGTGGGGATGCAGTTCGACGGCAAGCGTGCGGCGCGGCAGGGGAACGTCATCAAGATCGGCGATTCGGAGATCGGTGTGGTGACCAGCGGGTGCCTGAGCCCGACGCTGGGCGCGTCGATCGCGATGGGGTTTGTGGATTCGGCCAAGACGGCGGTCGGGACTTCGCTCGTCGTGGATACGGGGCGCGGGCTGCTCGAGGGCAAGGTCGTGCCGATGCCGTTTTACAAGGCCGCGAAGTAAGGGAACGCGGCGAATCGCGGGGCGGAACGCCGTGGCGCGTGTTCGCCAACGAGATCGATCATGGCCTCTTCAAGACTCTATCTCGACAACGCGGCGACGAGCTTCCCCAAGCCGGCCGCGGTCCACGAGGCGATGTTCCGCTATGCGACGGAGATCGGCGCGACGCCGGGGCGTGCGAATTACGCGGAGTCGCGCGAGGGCGGGCGACTGATTGTTCAGTGCCGCGAGCGGCTGAACACGCTGATCAACGGCGAATCCCCGCACCACATCGTGTTCACTCTGAACACCACGGACGCGCTGAACCTTGCGATCAAGGGGATCGTGCGGCACGCGCGGCGTGCGAGGCCGGGCCGCGCGGTGCATTTGGTGACGACCGAGCTCGACCATAATTCGGTGCTGCGTCCGTTCAACGCTCTGGCGGACGAGGGCGTGGAGTGGACGTGCGTGCCGTGCGATCCTGTGGACGGCGTTGTTGATCCTGATCTGATCCGCCGCGCGATTCGCCTAGAGACCGCGTTGGTTGCATTGGTTCACGCGAGCAACGTGACGG
>JBGAOD010000185.1:0-5103 GCA_044221955.1 Phycisphaerales bacterium
GTCGGCTCTCCGAGCCGACTCTTCCATCCACCTCCTCACCCCCGCCTCGCGTACCCCCGCGCTCCGAGTGGGCTCTCTGTCTTTTCTACCTCTCTCTCTCCCCGCACTCTCTCCATGCACCACGCCACACCTTTCCACCCGCGCCCTTCCCCAACACCCCGATCTTCTCCAAATCACCATCCGCACAACCTCGCGCTCGCCGTGAGTCCCGTCCCGCGCTGTCGCTCTAACATCAGCCGGCGGAGTGATTTGTGCGGACAACGCGCCACCGCCACACCGAGGGAGCACTGGTCCATGATGAACACACGCTCGCGTTCCCTGCTCGCACCCGCGGCCCTGATCGCCTCGTGCCTGCCTCTCCTTGCACCGCGTGCCGAGGCTCAACTCCAGATCGTGAACAACGTCCCCGGCACCTTCATCAACATCAAGAACCTCCCCGGCCGAATCGCCCTCAATCTCGCTGGCGACGACGAAGCCACCATCACCACCACCGTCGGAAACGCCTTTTACCCCGCCGGCACAGTCATCGTCGGAAACAACGGCGGAATCGGCTTCAACCCGCCCCTCACGGACCTCGGCCCGATCCCCGGCCCGCTCCCCAGCAACGACGCGTTCGGCAAGGGCACGTCCCTCCTCCCCTACTGGGCCGACATCGGCAACCACGTTGGAAACGTGTACTGGATCGAACTCAACAACAACAAGCTCATCGTCCAGTGGGATTTCAAACGCTTCGAGTGCTGCCCGACCTCGCCGACTGTCACCTTCCAGTGCCAAGTCAACGCCGCCGCAGGCTTCCGTGACTGCGTCTACGCCCAGTTCCTCTACGACTCCATCGAGACCTCCCCCGCCGACGGCGGTGCCAACGCCACTATCGCCTCCCAGGTCACCGAAAGCACGCCCCCGCTCATCTGGAGTCTCTCCACGCCCTTCGCCGTTTCCAACGGAACCGTCCTCTCCGTCATCTGCAAGCCCCCCTGCCGCCCCGACTTCAACAACGACGGATTCCTCACCGGCGAAGACTTCGACTCCTACGTCGAAGCCTTCCTCAACAGCGACCTCGCCGCCGATTTCGACGGCGACGACTTCGTCAACGGTGCTGACTTCGACGCCTACGTCTCAACCAATACTGGGTGGAATACCCGAGACAACATTCCGAGATCGCTCGATGCCCAGCTAACGCGGGAGCACATTTCCCCGATTCCGCGCGAACACCCGCTCTCACGCCCCGTAACACCATCGGAAGCCATCGCAGTGGCCTTCAGGTCCAAGCGTGCTCTGCGGTGCGAACGCCCGATGTTCGTCAAGAACAGCCCAGACGCCTCGGACGTGCCCGATGATCCCGACCTCGGCGATCCTGTCGCGCCCGATCGCCAACCTCCTCAACTCTCGCGGCCTTCACGACCCCGATCGCGCACCCGACCGATGCGATCGCACGAGCTCTCTCAGGAGACCCTGCGCATGAAGATCCGACCTTTTTCCGTCGCGGCCCTCCTCGCCGCCACCGCCTCCCTCGCCAACGCCTCCCCGCCCCTCACGCTCCGGTACTCAACCTCCGACCTCAGCGACGGAAGCCACCGCTACGCCTTCGTGCTCACACTCGACGACCCCGCCTCCACCTGGACCCAAGGCGACGGCTTCGGCTGGGTCATCTTCGGCGATCGCAAGAACACGCCCGGCGCTTTCCTCGACTGGACCGCCGATCCCGGCTCACTCAGCACCGGACCCTGGAGCTTCTTCTCCAATACCTCGGGTTACAACAACGGCGCAACCCTCGGCGAAGGCCGCGCGATCTGGGTCCCCACACGCAAAGGCGAGTCCGTCACATGGTCCGGTGTCACGCACTCCGCACTCACTCCCGCCGACTTGAAGTGGAGCTGCCTCCTCGCCACCTACGTCCATCCGCTCGGCAAACCCCGCGGCCCGATCGCAGATTTCGAGCCCGCGGTCCTTCAGTGCCGCGCCGATTTCAACCAGGACGGCTTTCTCGCCGGCGACGACTTCGACGCCTACGTCGCGGCCTACGCGCTCGGCGACATCCGCGCCGACTACGACCTTGACGGCTTCCTCACCGGCGAAGACTTCGATGCCTTCCTCGTCGCCTTCGAGCTCGGCTGCTGAGCGCACGCCCCACCGCGCGGCGCCGCAATCCGCCGCACGCGACCCCGTGCACAAACCGACTCACGATCTCGAAAGCCTGTGAAAAAGGGGTATTTGACCCCGACCAACTCCCGAAGCAGATGGTGCGAACGCCCCTCTTTGTGCGTCAATTTCCCCAATTGACCACAAATGGTCTTGACAAGTCATCTCATTTGGCGATCCTGACGCACCCGACGGCCAAGAACGGCACGGATCGGGATTGAACCCGCACGACACACGGTCGCGCCCAAGCGCGTGGCCTCGCGGGTCTATCAGGAGTTCCTACATGGGGTTCCGTTCCCTGGCCGCTGCGGCGTGCCTCGCCGTGGTTTGCACCGCTGCAAACGCTTCACCACCACTCACCCTCACGTACTCGATCACAGACCTCAACGACGGAACATACCGCTACACCTTCAACCTCACACTCGACAACCACTCCGGCACCTGGACCAAGGGCGACGGCTTCGGTTGGATCATCTTCGCCGATCGGCGCAACGGAAAAAGCGCCCTCGAAGACTGGATCCCAGACCCGGGCGCTCTCTCCGGCGGGCCGTGGTACGCCTTCACCAACACCTCCGGCTACAACAACGGACCAACCCTCGGCAGCGGACGCACGCCCTGGATTCCCACCGCAACCGGCCAAACCGTCTCGTGGTCGGGCATCACCAGCTCCCTGCTCCCACAAGGAGAACTCCGCTGGAGCTGCCTCCTCCCGACCTACGTCAGCTCCGCCGGAAAACCACGCGGCCCCATCGCCAACTTTGAGATTGCCCTCCAACGCTGCCTCTCGGACTTCGACACCGACGGCTTCGTCACCGGCGACGACTTCGACAAGTTCCTCATCGAGTTCGCCAACGGCACGCCCCGCGCCGACATCGACCACGACGGCTTCGTCACCGGCGACGACTTCGACCGCTTCGTCATCGCCTTCGAGGCAGGATGCTGACGCACCGACGCCCGTTGATTGGTGGAGCAAGTTTTCAACCTGCGACAATGCTCAAAGAAGGCCGGCTGAAAACCGACCCCGCCAGGCAACGGCCTTGTGGTGCCCGAGCCGCCTAACGCCCCGCGCGCCGCGCCTTCAGGATCGCCGCGACCAGCTCCTCCGGGACGCCCCCGCACTCCCCCGCCTTCCCAAGCCCCCGCGCCAGCGCGATCGTCTCCCTGTACGACTTCACATACGACACGCACGGCGGGCACACCCCAAGGTGCTTCTCAAACTCCGCACGCGCGGGCGCGGCCAGCGTCCCCGACGCGTAATCGTCCAGAAATCCAATCAGTTCCTTGCAGGTGATGTACTCGCTCATCGGGAAAACTCACGCTCGAGCAATGTCCGCAACGCCTGCCGCGCCCGGTGCAAACGGGTCTTCACGGCCGCCTCCGAAATCTCCAACGCCGACGCCGCCGCCGCCGTGTCCAACCCTTCGATGTCGCGCAACACCAAAACGGTCCTGAAATCTTCCGGGAGTTCGTCTAATTTCGCCCGCACCATCCGCGCCGTCTCTCCGTCCGAGAGCAACTCCTCCGCCCCCGCCTCCCACCCACGCCCAACCTCCGCCCGATGACCGTCCGGCAAAAACGTCGGCAACAGCGAATCGATCGACGACTCCCGACGCCGCCGCGACGACCGCAGCTTCATCAGGCACGCATTCACCACAATCCTGTGCAGCCACGTCGAAAGCTTCGACCCGCCCTCAAACTTCGGCAACGCCTTGAACGCCGCCAGAAACGCGTCCTGCAACGCGTCCCGCGCATCATCCTCGCTCCGCATGAACCGCCGCGCCACCGCCAGCATCACCTCGCCCTGCGACCGCACAAAGAACTCGTACGCCCCCTCGTCCCCGGCCCGCAGGCGCGCCAGCAACGCCCCCTCATCCAGCGCCTCAAAACCCGCGGATGTCGATACCGGTGCCTTCATCGCTCAACTTCCAAAGCCCCGCCCGCAACCCCGAATCCTATGCGATCGCCCTCGCCCCCGGGTACATTCCGCTCCATGCCCCGCGCTCCCGACGACAACCACAACTCCCCAGCGTCGGACGCGAACTCGCATCAACCAACACCCTCCCCTGAACGCTTCATCTGGCCGCCAAAGACTCCGCACAACCCTTTCACCACCGACCAACCCGCGCCTCTTCTCACGCCAACTCCACGACCTTCACCACCAAATCCCCACCCTCATCAGCCGCTCCAGCCCCCGCGAACGCCCGACGCCCCGCCTCCTCTCGCGGTACCTTCCCTGCAACCGCCCCTTCCCCACGCGCCCCCGCCCGACTCCTACTGGCGATCCAAACTCCTCACCATCGAACACCACTGGTTCGGCCTCACCAAAGCGCCTTGGCCTGTCCGCGCGGCCAACGCCGGCTGGCAACCCGACGACCCCGCCGCCTACTGCCCCACCTGCGGCCAATCCGTCGCACCCCACGAACTCTCCGCCTCACAACCCAGCCTCTCCATCACCCGCCCCACCTGCGCCCAATGCCGAAACCAACGCCGACCCTGGGAACGTTGCGTCCGACTCGGCACCTACACCGGGCTCCTCCGAGACGCCATTCACGAAGTCAAGTTCGATCGCTGGCGACAGCTCGGAACCACCCTCGGCCAAGAACTCGGCCGCCAGCTCATCTCTCTCGTTCACGCCGACCACGACAGCCCGCACGAGCCTCACCACCTCCTCATCGTCCCCATGCCCACCACCTTCCGCCGAAGACTCGCCCGCGGCATCGACCACACGCTCGTCATCGCACGCGGAGTCCACGAAATCCTCACCACCCATCTCCCCTTCCACGTCGCCGCCCAACTCGCCCGCCCTATCCGCCGTCAACACCGCCCCTCCCAACTCCAAGTCCCCCTCAGCCAGCGAACGCACAACGTCGCCGGCACCTTCCGCCCCCGCGGCCCATTCATCACCAAGCCCCGCACCACCATCATCCTCATCGACGACGTCCTGACCACCGGCGCCACCATGTC
>JBGAOD010000017.1:0-41110 GCA_044221955.1 Phycisphaerales bacterium
GAAGGGACCTTGTCTTGCACGAGGAAGATCGTGCCGCGGCCCGGGTGGACCGCGCCGCCCACCACATGGCTGACACCAAAGCTCGTTACAAGCGTGGCGAGTACCGCCCCGGTGCTCTTGTTCACCGCGTAAATGTCGGCGCTGCCCGACTCGCCATTGATGAGCAGCAAGGTACCCACGGGCAGCGACGTCGTGCTGAGAGTCATCGGGACCGTGATGATCTCCAGATCGGCGTCATCTGCGGCCTCTCCTGGGCGCGGGATCGTTGCCAACGCCGTTCCCGACGCGGTATAGTGCTGGATAGTAGAGCCTCCTGCGTACCGCCACACCGTGTTGTCCGTATGGTCGTACGCCAGCCCGATCCCGCTGCCCGACGCCGTAAATTGAGCCTTGATTGAGAGCTGCGCCGAAGCGCTCCCGCAGAGCACGAACACAAATGCCGCTCCCACCACCGCATGCACAGCGCGATTCAATATAGCAACCATGAGACGCACCTCTTCGGCGCTCATGATCGAGCGCAGGACACTGAAGACGATGGAAGTCATCATTCTACGAAATGCTGTCTCCCGTCACAACCCAAAATGTCGCGTTCTCGGGCGTCGCCCCCGAACTTTTCACAGTGATTTCGGCCGCGGTGGATGGCATGCCAGCTGCTTTGAGCGGGCATGGTTTGTCCCGCCGGCTCACGCTATACCCGTGCCGAGCCACGGGCATGCCACCCGGATCATCACCTCTTCGTCAACTTCACCGGCACAATCAACCCCTCCGCATCAAACCCCATCACCTCAATACAAACCTCCCGGTGGTTCGCGTCCTTATCCCCCAGCGGCCTGCGATGGTACACCATGTAATACTGGTCGCTCGGCACCTCGTGGATGATGCTGTGGTGCCCCGCGCCGGTGGCGATGGCAGGGTCTTGTTTGAGGACCGTGCCGATGCGTTTGAACGGGCCGTGAACGGAGCCGGCCATCGCGTACGCGACGGAGTAGTCCGGCGGGTGGCATCGAAGTCCTCTGACCTGACCTTGCCCGTGCCATCGAAGTCTCTTGAGACTTCGATGCTCTTGCCCCTCCCGAAATCCTCGACGGGTGGCATGCCCGCTGCTCGGAGCGGGTATGTCCGGCGAGTCATCTTGAAGCACAGCCATACTCGCTCATCGCGGCGAGCATGCCGCCCGCCGATAAACACCGCCTCCCCATCGCCCCGAACCCCCTCAACCACTTTTTTCAGAATCCCCTGCAAGGTCCCCCCTTCTCCCGGCAAGTCAAAGCGAGCGGCCGCGGTCCGGGCTTTCCGCCGCCCGGACCTCGGGTTTCCAACGCACCCCTCGGTCGGTTGTTCCGACCGATGGATGCGCCCGCTCATAGCCCAGAGGAGAAGACACACATGAACAGCGCCACGTTCGCACGGTCCCACGTCCTGGCCGCCGGCCTCGCCGTCGCCAGCTTCCTCCCATGCGCCCACGCCCAGCACTTCGCCGTTCTCGACCCGGGCTATCAGCAGCAGATCTACACCGGACCGCTCCAGTCCGGCGAGGGCGGCTTCGCCTGGACCAACTCCGGCTCCCTCCTGACACGCTGGGGTTCCAACATCGTCGAGTACAACGCCGCCGCCACCGCCAACCTCCACCAAGGCACCACCGCCCACGGCGTGAACACGGTCCACCCCGTCGCCGGGCTCGGCGGCATCGGCAGCGGCGTCGGGCTCACCAACGGGCTCAACGGCTACGTCTACGCCAACACCACCTCAGGCCTCCAACGCATCGACACCTCCGCCTGGACCGCCACCACCGTCGCCGCCGTCCCCAGCTCCGGCTACGGCATCACCACCCTCCCCGACGGACGAATCGCCTACACCGACAGCAGCGGCGCTGGAAGCAACGTGTACGTCTACAACCCCTCCAGCAACACCAACTCGCTCATCTACACCGCTCCCACCGGCGTCCTCATCGACGGCATGGCCGCCGGGCCCACCGGCGACATCGTCCTCGCAGGACAGTCCGACTCCAGCCTCCGCGTCATCAGCAACGCCGGAGTCCCCCTCGCCTCCATCACCGGGCTCGCCCACTTCCCCGACGGGCTCGCCTTCAGCTCCATGGTCCCGGGGCGGATCTACGCCAACAACAACGACGGCTCCATCACCCGCTTTGACCTCGGCCCGACCTACACCAGCTCCCCCATCCTCCTCGACATCGCGTCCAGCCTCCCCCTCGGAAAGTCCTACGGCGACCTCGCCGCCGTCGGACCCGACTGCGCGTTCTACGTCAGCGCCTACGAAAACGGCGGGTACCACGGGTGTACCCCCGGCGTCGGCACCCACTGGGCCAACGGCGTCACCAACGCCGAAGCCTCCTACACCCGAATCGAAGCCGTCATCCGCAACCCCGACGGCTCCGTAAGCCCCATCTGCGATTTCTACTCGCCCTTCGAAGCCCCAGCCCCCGGAACCACCGCGCTGCTGCTCGCCGGGCTCGGATGGACCTCACGCCGCCGCCGCGCAACCGCGCAACACTGACCTCCCAGCACACCCAACTTCGTGGCACTGAGATCGGTTCCCACCGATCTCAGTGTTTTCTCACATCCAAGTGGTTCTCAGACCTGCGCTGCAAAAAAAACTGGCGCATGGCTCTCGGAACCCGGTGGTTCACGGCCGCCCGACCGATCCACCAGGACTTCAAGAGCTTTCAAGGAGTTCACGCGATGAAACTTTGCTCATTCCGTTGTCTGTCGTTGGCCGCATCAATCTCCGTCATGGCCGGCGCATCGGCGGGGATCTCGCAGATCACCATCACCGCGCCGGGCGGATTCGCACAAGCCGCCTGCTACACCATCACCAGCTCCTCCATCGCACCAGGCGCGGACCTCGCGACCATGGGGCTCGGACAGTCCTTCGAGGAACACTCCTTCGCCGGCGACTCAACCTGCGGGGCGTCGGCCTCGTACAGCGGGCCGCCCAGCACCACCAACAGCGCCAGCGCAACCGTCACCCTCGGCGGCTTCCGCGGGCGGGCCTTCGACTCGACCCTCACCACCAACCCGTTCCCGGCCGGCATCTGCAACGGCGGGTGGAAGGAATCTTTCACCGTGAACAACCCCGCACTGACCGGCCAGGCCGGCTTCATGACGTTCAAGGTCAGGACCCGCGGGGCTCTCAGCGCGTCCGGAGATTCGGGGAGCGCGCTCATCGAGCTTGCGTCGTACAAGAACGAAATCACACTCCAGAATAACCCGTACTTCGACCCCGGAAACTCCGACATCATGGGAACCTCGCAGCAGTACGGGCGATGGGGAATCGCGACCTACTCGAACATCCCCTTCGACTCCCGCACCGTCGACGGCACCGTGACCTTCTCGGTCCCCATGACCTTCGGGCAGAGTTTCACTCTCGGGGTCTACGCACGCATCTCCGCGGGGCTCCGCAGCTCCGGCGGGTTCGGAGGCATCATCAGCAAGGGCGACGCCGATTTCTCCGGGGCGGGCGTCACCTGGGACGGCATCGCCACCATCCGCAACGCGGCCGGGGTTGTCGTTTCAGGGTCCACGGTCGTCTCGGGTTCCGGGCTTGACTGGTCCGGCTCCTTCGGGTGCCCGCCAGACTTCGACGCCGACGGCTTCGTCACCGGCGACGACTTTGACGCCTACGTCCTCGCTTTCGAGGCCGGAAACCCGCTCGCCGACTTTGACAAGAACGGGTTCGTGAACGGCGACGACTTCGACGCCTACGTCGCCGCCTTCGAGTCCGGGTGCTGAACCCGACCGAGGATCGACGGTCGTCGTGCAAGAACCCGGGGGTGTCGCGGTGACTTCGTGCCCCATCACCGCTTCCGCCTCACCCCCTGCCCGCCCCCACAGATCTCTCCATGAATCCGCCTCAGAAACCCGATACAACCCCCATGGACGCGATCGCGCCGGCCTTGGGGCCGGTTCAGGGTTCGGGCTCCGGGTTTTCGCAGGGTTCTTCTGACCCCGGGCCCGGCGAATCCCAGGCGGCACCGACGCTCTCAGTCGGCGGCCCGGGCCTCGCTGTCGCCGCGCGTTCTTCCGGCGGCTTCGACCCCGGCTGGCTCTTCGTCATCGCGGGGGTTCTGTTGCTCGGGGCTACCGTGCTCATTCCCGCCGCGGACGACCTGTCCGAGGCCCAGTTCCTCCGCGACCGGGCCAAGCTGATCCAGCAGCACCGCCAGTCGCGGATCGACCGCTACCGCGAGTACCTCAACGCCCTGTCGTCCAAGGACCGGCAGTTGGTCGTCGCCCTGGCCGCCAGCCAGCTCAACGAGATCCCGGCCGATCGGCGCGTGGTGGACGGATGGAACGGCGCGGGCCCCGATTCGCGGGCCGCGGACGCCTCGGTCTTTCCGGCGCTTGAACCCCCGCCGCTGGTGCTGCCGCAGCGCCAGCACGTGGAGTCCACGCTGATGCGTTGGACGATGGAAGAGAAGTCGCGGCTGTGGGTGATCGCGGGGGGGGCGGGGCTGGTGCTGTTTGGGTTGCTGCCTCGGGCGAGCCGGCGCGGGTAGTGCGAAGGTGTTCCACGTGGAACATGGACGTGGTTTGTGCGCACAAGGGCTGTTGTTGATCTCACTGGATGAGGGTGGGTGTGTGGATGATCGAACGAGCCGATCTCATGGCACGAAGTTGGTGCCACGCCGCCGGTAGCGGGGCGTGCGCGAGTTCGGAAACAGCAAAAATCTTGCGCGAGAAAATCTTTGATGGATCAGCGAGAGAGGCAGGGGGAGGCGAACCGAAGAAAAAACGGGAATCACGCTGAACACGAGGGTACCCAAAGCAGGATCAACAACCCGCCTCGTACGCGGTCACGAAGGCGTCGTAGTCCTCACCGTTGGTAAAGTAGTTGTTATCTACGTCCGCCAGTTCTGATCCGGCTTCGAACAGGATCACGAAAAGGTCGAAGTCGTCGCCGTTGATGTCCCAGAGGCAATAGCCGGTCTTGGCGCACTGGTCCTTGATCGTGTCGACGTTGCCGTCGGCGTCGCAATCGGATTGCAGCTCGAAGGTGTATGTGAAGACGGACGCGGGCGGGTTGCCGGTCACGCTGTCGCACAAGGGAGAAATGAGGGTCGTGCCGTCTTTGGCATTCACGACCACGTAGTTTGAAGGATCGCTCGTTTGATCGGTCGGGAGGAAGAAGTAGCCCGACTTGCCCTTGATGGACACCGTTCTGCTGTTCAGAAACGAGATATCACAACGGTGCGTCACGTCAAAGTTCGTGCCGTCCGGGTACGCGGCTTCACCGATGCGGTGATAGACCCGCACGATCGGCGGGTTTGCGCCGGCCTTGACAGGGCCGTAGAACTCGACCTCAACCGGGACGGTTGTCTGGCAGGTGGTCATGAACTGGCTCTGCTTTCTCGAAGAAGAGGTCGCCGCGTTGTTGACCGGCAAACAGTCAGAGTTGTGGAGTTTGAACGGAACGCCGCCGACGGAGCCGCCGCCGAGGTCGGTTATCGAGGTCTCGGTGTAGAGCTCGGTGGTCAGGTCGAGCGATACATGGTCATCGGATAATGCTCTACGCTTGACATGGCCGCTGAGGCTGCCCAGATGCCGCCGTTGTTGTTCGCGTTGATGATGATCTGCCCGGCGATCGGTTGGCCTTCGCGGATCGTGATGATGCTATTGAGCGAGCCGCCGATGATGATGGAGCCGGTCGAGGCCAGGGCGCCGTCGCTGGTGATTGCGGCGTTTAGGTCGCCCGCGATTCGGATCGGCTTGGTGATCGGCGGCGAGGCGGGCCCGTCGGGCACGCTGCTGAACCCGATCTCCTTCTCGAGATCACCTTGGAGATGCCCGGCGATGAAGATGCCGTCGGTCGAGCCGGACCCGAGCCCGAAGGCCTGGACAAGTGCCTTGCAGTCCCCGGATGTGGTTTCGAGGCGGCCGAGCTTGCCGTCGGTGAGTTCGAAACCACCGTTGTTGACACGCGGGGTGCGGTTGGCGATGATGCGGCAACCGCCGTCGGGGTTGGAGGTTTTCGAGTAGCTGAGCGACGCGGCGACGACTTTCTCGATCCCCCTCCGCGCCAGAACTCGATTCTCGCCGGACGTGCTTGTGTCGGTCATGTTGCCGGTCACGACCACCGAGCCGACCGAGCCGTTGGCGGCATAGACGATGCCAGGGCTGATCATGTTTCGATGGACGTTTACAGAAGTAATATGAGCATAATCAGCGAGCACCTGAATCGTACCAGCGAGATCACTGAGGTTGCCCAGATCCGGTGGACGGGTCGGTGATGAACGTTGCGGTGTCGTAGGCCCCGTTCTTGATCGCGTTAAGCGATGAGCCCTTGCCGTTGGTGAGCCAGTTGCAGTACATGGCCGCGTCGCGCCAGGACATGCCGGCGACAGGCAATTGTGCATCGTTGGGCCGCCCGTCGAGAACCCAGCGTCGGCCCGGGCCGAAGTAGGTTCCGTCGATGGTCGCTCCCCAGAAGACCGGGTCGCCGAACAAACGTAGATCGTCGGATTGGGTGGAGTAGGTGTTGACGAACTCCATCCACTGGGCGGTGTTGATCTCGAACTTGCTGATGCGGTAGGAGTAGTCGACGCGGCCGCGGCCACGGACAACGCCAGAGTCGTCCGGCCCGAGGTACGGAGCGTTTCCGGTGGAACCGATGGTGACGAACGTGAAGTCGTAGTCGGGCGGTGTTTGGCCCGAGGACCGAGCGATCAAGGACACGAGGGCGGCGGTGAAGTTGACGGTGCGTGTGTGCTTCACGGCCTGAACCGTCGTCAATTCCGTCCCCGATCGACCAGAATCGGTACGGCACACAACGGCGACGGTTTCAGGGCGGTGTTATTTCACCCTCACCAGCTCGATCGAGAACACGAGCGTGGAGTTGGGCGGGATGTCGTCGCCGGCACCGGCCTGGCCGTAGCCGAGTTCGGGGGGGACGGTGAGGCGGCGGATTCCGCCGATTTTCATGCCGGGGATTCCTTCCTGCCAAGCTTGAATGAGGCGGTTGAGTGGGAAGGTGGCGGGCTGGTCGCCGCGGGTGGAGTCGAAGACTTTGCCGCTGGTGAGCGTGCCGTGGTAGTGGATGGTGATGGTGGACCTGGGCTTGGCTTCTTCGCCGGTGCCGAGTTTGAGTTCGTCGATGATGAGGCCGTTGGGGCGGGAGTCGGTGGAGAGGATGGGGAGGTGGGAGCCGTCGGGTGCTTCGGCGGTGGAGGAGTTTGGTTTGGTGGTGGGTTTGGGCATGGGTGTGTCCTGGTGGTGTGAGTGAGTTTGGAGAGTGAGGAAAAGCAGAAGGCAGAGGTTGGGTAGAGGCAGGTTGAAAACCTGCCCCACTAGATTGTGAAGGAAGATGAGGAGAGGAAACTAGCCGACGCCGAGGTAGGCCTTGCGGACTTCGTCGTTGGCGGCGAGTTCGGCGGCCGAGCCTTGCATGACGATCTGGCCGACTTGCAGGACGTAGGCCTGGTGGGCGACTTTGAGGGCCATGTGGGCGTTCTGTTCGACGAGCAGGATGGTGGTGCCGGTCTTATTGATATCGCGGATGATTGTGAAGATCGTTTGCACGACCTGCGGCGCGAGGCCGAGGGAGGGCTCGTCGAGCAGGAGGAGGCGCGGGCGAGCGAGCAGGGCGCGGGCCATGGCGAGCATTTGCTGTTCGCCGCCGGAGAGCGTGCCGGCGGATTGCTTCAGTCGTTCGCGCAGGCGCGGGAAGAGGTTCAGAGATTTTTCGCGGTCGGCGGCGATCCCGGCCTTATCGTGGCGGGTGAACGCGCCGAGTTCGAGATTTTCATCGACCGTCATGTTCGCGAAGATGCCGCGGCCTTCGGGCGATTGGGCGATGCCGAGGCGGACGATCTCGTGGGGTTCGAGGCGGGTCAGCGGCTTGCCCTCGAACTCGACGGTTCCCTCGCTGGGGCGGAGCAGGCCTGAGATTGTGCGGAGCGTGGTGGACTTGCCCGCGCCGTTGGAGCCGATGAGGGTGACGATCTGTCCTTGCTTGACGGAGAGGGTGACGCCGTGGAGGGCGTGGATCGCGCCGTAGTGGACGTGCAAGTTTTTCACTTCAAGCATGGGCGGCCCCCGTGCTTGAGGGCTGCGGGCCGTGCGGGGCGGTGATTTCTTCTGCGCCGCCGAGGTAGGCCTCGATGACCTTTGGGTTTTTCTGGATCTCGGCGGGGACGCCGTGGGCGATGATCTGGCCGTAGTCGAGGACGGTGATGCGTTCGCAGATGTCCATGACGACGCCCATGTCGTGCTCGATGAGGAGGATGGTGAGCTTGAAGCGTGCGCGGATGCTGCGGATGAGTTCGCGGAGGCTCTTCTTTTCCTGCGGGTTCATGCCCGCGGCGGGTTCGTCGAGGAGGAGGACTTTGGGATCGGTCGCCATGGCGCGGGCGATCTCGAGGCGGCGCTGGTCGCCGTAGGGCAGGTTTTTGGATTGCTCGTAGCGGCGGTGGTCGAGGTTGAAGATGGAGAGGAGTTCGCGGGCGCGTTCTTCGATGGCGCGCTCCTCGCCGATGTGGGCCGAGGTGCGGAGCACGGCCTGGGCCATGCCGGTCTGGGCGCGGAGGTGGCAGGCGACCATCACGTTGTCGAGGACACTGAGTTCGCCGAAGAGTCGGATGTTCTGGAAGGTTCGCGCGATTCCCGCGGCCGCGATCTGGCTGGGCTTGAGGCCACTGACGACCTGCCCGGCGAGGGTGGTTCGGCCGCGGTCGGGCTTGTAGACGCCGGTGAGGAGGTTGAAGACGGTGGTTTTGCCCGCGCCGTTGGGGCCGATCAGGCCTTGGAGGTCGCCGGGGACGAGCGAGAGGTTGAAGTCCTGCACGGCCTTGAGGCCGCCGAAGCTTTTGTGGAGACCCTGGACGTCGAGGAGGAGTTCGCTCATGCGGCACCGCCCTGCGTGGGGACGATACCGCCGGAGTTCTGACGGGCGATGCGGGCTTTTTTGGCCCAGGGCCCGATGTTCCAGAGCTCGCGGACGCCGAAGAGGCCTTTGGGGCGCGCGATCATCATGACGATGAGGATGAGCGCGTAGAGGATCATGCGGTATTCGCCGAGGTTGATCGTGGTTTGCAGAGAGGCGGGGAGGTGGCCTCGGAAGAAGGTTTGAGAGATGAGGAGGATGCCGATGACGGGCATGATCCGGCGGCGGCGTGCGGCCCGGTCCTCGATGCCGGTCTTCTTGGCGATGGCCCGGGCCTTGAGCGCCTTGACGATGCCAAGGACGAGCAGCACGAGGCCGATCAGCACGAAGATCGTCGAGGTTTGGAGTTCAACGCCTCGGAGCCACTCGGGGATGATGGTGAGGATGATCGCGGCGAGGGTTGCGCCGGAGATGGAGCCGAGCCCGCCGAGGACGACCATGATGATGACGTCAAAGCTCTTCTGGAACCCGGCGTTGACGGGGCTGAGGGAGGTTCCGAGTTGGTGGGCGAAGAGCCCTCCGGCCATGCCCGCGAAGAACGCGGCGATGACGAAGGCCCAGACCTTGTAGCGGGTCGTGTTGACGCCCATGGATTCGGCGGCGATCTCGTCCTCGCGGATGCTGAGGAACGCCCGGCCGTAGCTGCTTTCCTTGAGGCGGAACGCGACGATGAGCATGATCGTGACGAGTGCGTAGACCCAGAAGAGGCTGGTGTACTTGGGGAGGTCGGTGAAGCCGAGGGCGCCGCCGACGGACTTGGGGAGCTGCCACCAGGGCGTGTCGCGGACGCGCTGGGCGAACTGCTCGGCCGTTTCGCTGCCGACGTTGCGTTTGATGAGCGTGCCGGTTTGTTGGAGGAGGACGCGGACGATCTCGCCGAAGCCGAGGGTGACGATGGCGAGGTAGTCGCCGCGGAGGCGGAGCGAGGGAAGGCCGACCAAGAGGCCGGCGAGGGCGGCGACGAGGCCGCCGACGATGAGGGCGACGAGGAAGAGTGCGTCGCCCGAGCCGAGGAAGGCGAGGCCTTCGGTGTCCATGGGCATGCCGCTGAGGAGTCCGCCGTGGACGTCGGCGGAGCCGAAGAGGCGGATGGAGCCGTAGTAGGTGACGGCCCCGGCGGCGTACCCACCGACGGCGAGGAACCCGGCGTGGCCGATCGAGAACTGGCCGGTGAATCCGTTGACGATGTTGAGGGAGACCGCGAGGACGATGTTGACGCCGATGTTGAGGGCGATGAGGGCGTAGTAGGCGTCGACGTGTGGCTTGATGAAGACTTGGAGGCAGGCGGCGAGTGCGAGCCCGAGCGCGACGGGCCACAGGCCGCCGAGCGTCGCTTTGGCGAAGCCGGGGCTGAGGCGGTTGGCGCTTTGGCTGAGACTGGACACCGAGGGGACACTCCGATCTGGTTCAGACTTTTTCGACGATGGCCTTGCCGAGAAGACCGGACGGGCGGACGAGCAGGACGATGATGAGCAGTCCGAAGACGTAGACGTCGCGGAGGTCGGACGGGCCGTACGCCGAGCCGAAGGTTTCGAGGAGCCCGATGGCGAGTCCGCCGAGCATTGCGCCGCGGACGTTGCCGATGCCTCCGACCACGGCGGCGACGAAGGCTTTCAGGCCGAGCAGGGTCCAGCTCGTGTCGGCGGGCTGTTTGATGGCGACGTAGCGGAGGGCCCAGAGGAAGCCGCCCGCGGCGGCGAGCATCGCGCCGGCGACGAAGGTGAAGCTGATGACGCGATCGACGGGGACGCCCATGAGGGCCGCGTTTCGGGTGTCGTAGCTGACGGCCCGCATGGCCCGGCCGAGCTTGGTGTGGAAGACGAGCCATTCGAGCACGACCATGAGGACGATGGCGGTGCCTGTGCCGACAACATCCACAAGGCTGACGTTGACCTTGCCGTAGGTGAACACGGCCTTGTCGCCGAGCAGGGGGAGGATGCTGCGCGGGCTGGTGCCGAAGAAGGCCGAAAGCTGGCCGGTGTTCTGGAGGAGGAGTGAGACACCGATGGCGGTGATGAGGACGTTGAGCCGCGGAGCTTTGCGGAGTGGTTTGTACGCGAGTCGTTCGATGGTGAAGCTGATCGCGCCGCAGGCGAGCATGGCGACAACGAGGACGACGGGCCCGACCCAGGCGGGGGCGTGGTCGCCTCCGGCGAGTTGCAGGACTTTGTTGGCGGTGAGGAGAGAGATCCAGGCGCCCAGGACCACGACATCGCTGTGGGCGAAGTTGATGAACTTGAGGATGCCGTAGACCATGGTGTAGCCGAGCGCGATGAGCGCGTAGAGGCTCCCGATGGTTACGGCGTCCTTGAGTGCTTGAAGAAACTGGTCCACGCGCGACGTGCCGCCCTTGTATCACGGATACCCGTGCATCACGGAACTTGAAAACACCGCCCCCGGGCGATTAGGGGTTAACCGTAGCCTTGTAGACCGGCACGCCGTTCTTCATTTCCACGATCACGGCCGCCTTGACCGCGTTGCGATCCTTGTCGATCGAGATGTTGCCGGTGACGGCTTTGTAGTCCCTGGTCGCGGCGATGGCGTCGCGGAGATCCTTGCCCTTGAGGCTCTTGGCCCGGGTCATGGAGTCGAAGAGGATGTTGGCGGCGTCGTAGCCGAGGGCGGCGAGGCCGTCGGGCGTGCCGCCGAAGTTCTTCTTGTACTTGGTGACGAACTCGGTGATCTCTTTGGTGGGCTGATCGGGGGCGTAGTGGTTGGAGTAGAAGCAGCCCTCGATGGCCTTGCCGGCGTTCTTGGCCAGGTCCTCGGAGTCCCACCCGTCGCCGCCGACGAGGGGAAGGTTCATGCCCAGCTTGCGGGCCTGGATGGCGATGTTGGAGACCTCGGTGTAGTAGCCGGGGATGAAGATGGCCTCGGGGGCGGACTCGCGGATGCGGGCGAGTTGGGCGTTGAAATCGCTGTCGCCCTCGTTGTAGGTCTGCTCGGAGACGATCTTGCCGCCCATGCCCGTGAAGCCTTTGACGAACTCCTGCTTGAGGCCCACGGAATAGGGGGAGGCCTGATCGACGAGGAGGGCGACCTTGGTGAACTTGAGGTCGTTGTGGACGAACTTGGCGCAGGCGAGGCCTTGGAAGGGGTCGATGAAGCAGACGCGGAAGATCATGTCGCCCTTCTGGGTGACCTCGGGGTTGGTGGAGCTGGGCGTGATCATGGGGACGCCGAACTGCTGGGCGACGGGAGCGGCCGCGAGGGTGATGCCCGAGGCGACTTCGCCCAGCACGGCCACGACTTTGTCTTGAGTGATGAGGCGGGTGACGACGTTGCCGGCCTGGTCGGCCTTGCCCTCGGTGTCCTGGCTGATGAGCTTGATCTTTTTCTTGGGCCCGCCGGCGATGCTGACGCCGCCGGCCGCGTTGATTTCTTCGACGGCGAGCTTGATGCCGTTGTCGGTGGATTTTCCGAAGGTGGCCTTGGAACCGGTGAGGGAGCCGTAGTGCCCGATGAGGATGGCGTCGCCGGGTGCGGCTTCGGGGGCGGCCTTGGTGCCGGTGGTGGGCGTCGATGAGCCGGGGGCCGCGGTGGGTTTGGTTTCCGAGGCGGTCTTGGCGGGGGTCTTGCTGTCTTCTTTGCCCTCGCAGCCGGTGCTGGTGAGCGCGGCGGCCGCGAGCCCGAGCCCGGCGAAGAGCCCGAGCGAGAGGCGGGCGAACATTGTTCGGTGCCCGCGACGGAGGGTGCGGTTGTCGATCGGCGTTGCGGTCGTCATTCGTTCAGTCCTTTCAAGGTCGTTTGATGAACCCAGCATCGTGACCGAAAACCTAGGGCACGTCAAGGTTTCGGGCTGGTTTGGTCTCTTTTTGTGCAACCCGTCGCGGCGGGTTTGATGGGCGGTGGGGGCGGGATGCTCGCTGTGGTAGTCTGGTTCTGTGGGAGAACCCGTACAAGGCGAAGCGAGGGGGGCTCCCGACCATCGCTACATGGTCAGGGTCAAGGGCGGTTCTGGGCGTGCGTCGGTCCGCTGGGTGATGGCGGGTTCGGCCGAGGCCGCGCTGGCGTGGTGTGATGCGAACGGGTACGCCGAAGCTGTGCTGGTCAACGATGACTCGCTGGCGACGAACTTTTGCGGCGTGCGGGTGTTTGATGGCGTTGAACTGGGGGCGAGTCCGCGGTCGATCATGTCGGAACTCAACCCTTCTGCGGCGAGGATCTACATCCTCGCCCCGGTGCCTTATGTGCTTGGGCTGATTGGGGGTTTCACGGTTCTTGGTTTTTTGGGGCGAGATCGGCCGGCGCTTTTGGAGCACCCTTGGCCTGCTGGTTTGTTTTTGACGATTGCGGTCCTGTCGCTGCCGTTTCTGATATCGGTGTACGTGTATCGGGGCGAGCGAGGGTTTCACGCGCTTCAGCGGGCGTATGTCGCGGGCGAGTGGGAGCGCGTGCTGGACCTTGGGCCGTCAACGGCTCGGGCGTTCAGGCGATATGGGAGTGTGGGCGCTTCGCTCCAGATGGAGACGTGGAAGGGGCGGGCCCTCGCGCACCTTGGGAGGGCGGAAGAGGGTGTGCGCGGGCTGGAGGTTTTTCGGAACCACCCGAGCGTGCCGCCCGCCTCGTATTTCTTTCAGTTGAGTTTGGTGTACGGTGCCGCGCACGACCACGAGCGGGCGCTGGCGTGCATTGAAAAGGCGATCGCGCTTGTGCCCGAGGACTACATCGGGTGGTTGTCCAAGGCGGAGGTGTTGGCCGAGCAGTTGGGACGGCCCGTCGAGGCGCGCGAGGCGATCGAGAAGTGTCGCGGGATGACCATGGCGCAGTGGGCGCGGCGGGCGTTCGCGCTGGTTGAGGGCAAGGTTTTGGTGGCGGAGGGGCGTCACGCGGAGGCGAGGCCGATGCTGGAGGCGGCTGTTCCGATGCTGGAGCGCTCGACGCGTCAGTCGCCTTACGCGGAGTATTTCGTGCGCACGACGTACTGCCAGTTGGTGCTGGCGTGCGCGGGGTGCGGCGACCGCGAGGCGGCGCGCGAGTATTTTCGGCTGGCCGAGCGGTTTCTTCGGGCGCAGGGTGATGCGCGGGCGATCGGGCGATGTCGGGAGGTGGTGGGAGCGTGGGCGTGAGTGCGCGGGGTTGTGCCGGTCATGTGGCATGAACGGTGAAAACAAGAATCGTGCGAACCAACGGAGCGAAGTCGTAGAAGAAGTAGCCCACGCGGAATGTGGTGGTACCCAAGGCGCGGAGACGAATGCAAAGACGGATTACTTTGTCGGGGTTGTCGCGGGCGTTCGGAGCGCGGCTGCGATGTATTGATCGAGTTGGTTCGCGTCGCTGGGGCTCAGGTTTGCCTTGCGGGCCATGATCGGGAGAATGTGGTCCCACTCTTCGTGGGTCTGTGATGCTGGCTCGTACACGCCGTGGCAGCGGTTGCAGGTGGTGAGCAGGATAGTTCGCCCCCGGTCGAGCTCGGCGCGCGAGGCCCCCGGCGCGTTCGATACCATCGCGTCGCTGACGGCTGGGACGTGGGCTTCGATGCCCGCGCATGAAAACAGTGCCGCGCCAAACACCGCACACCCAGCACCCGAGGTGATGGTTCTGAACGCTCCCCGGGCCCGGTCTTTTTCGCTCGGTTTGCCCGGGCTTGGGTGCATCAGAACTCGATCTCGAAGATCATGCGCAACTGGAAGCGTGGTTCGTCGTCACCGCCGGCGACGAACGCCAGCGGCGTGACGGTGATCGCCCAGTTCCGCTGCTTCTCGTCGAGAGGCGAGTGGAACGATGCGTTGGGCCCGATGAAGAGGTTTTGCACCTCGCCGGTGTGCCAGTCGGGCATGGGCGCTTCGTGCAGCAGTTCGGCCCCGAGGAAGAACCCGCCGGTTACTTCGTAGCTTGCGCCGATGGTCTGGGAGAACTCGCCGTGCTTCATGGTGTAGCGTTTGTCGCCCTCGGACTCCCACTCGGCCTCGATGTTGGCGTTGTAGACGAGCTCGAACTTGTTCCAGGTTTTCTGGACGATGAGCTTGCCCTCAAGGCTGAACACGTCCTCGCTGATGCCGACCTCGAACTTGGAACCGATGCCGACGATGTCGGTGACCGGGTCGGTGAAGATGTAGCGGAGGTCGGCGGCGATGGCGTCGAGGCGTGGCCCGTCTTTCTCGCCTTTGGGCCCGGTCTGGAAGTGCCACGCGGGGAGTTCGAGCCCGATCTGCGCGTGCTCGGTGATGCCGAACTCGAGTTCTTCCTTGAATTGGAACTTGTTGAAGTCGTTCTCGTCGCGGGTGTGGGTTTTCCAGGTGACCCACTGCTCGAACTCGATGAGGCCCTTGGGGGTGACGCGGGCTTCGTCGCTGTAGGCGAGGCGGCGGTCGTCGGCGTTGGCGGGAGAGCTGGTGAGGCCAGCGACGAGGGCGAGGGTCATCAGTTGGGCGGTCGCGATGGTGGAGGACCTCATTGAATGTCTCCGGGGTCATCACACGGTTTCGGGGAAGTTCAATCACACGCGGACGGCCGCGAGGACGGAAGACGATACCGGATCAGGGGACGGGGTGCAACCGGGTTTTTGGTGTGGTTCTTGAACCCCAAGGAGCGTTGCTTTCGGGCGGAGAACCAGCGCGCCGCCCGGGGGCCGCGAACGCTCAATCTTGGGACGCGAACTCGGGTTCATCCGACAAATATGGGGGGTGAGCGCGTCAAACCTCTGGCCTCATCATGGGGAAGAGCATCACGTCGCGGATCGTGCGTTGGTTGGTGAGGACCATGACCAGGCGGTCGATGCCCAGGCCCAGACCGCCAGCCGGGGGCATGCCGACCTTGAGGGCGCGCACGAAGTCCTCGTCGAAGTTGCGGAATGTTGATTCCTCGTCGTCGAGCCCCTTCAACTGCTCGCGGAACTTGGCCTCCTGCACGTCGGGGTCGTTCAGCTCGGTGTAGTGGGGGGCGACTTCCATGTGCGCGATGAAAAGGTCGGCCCGGTCTGCGAGGGCGGGGTTGGTGGGCTTGGGGCGCGTCAGCGGCGAGATCGCGCTGGGGTAGTCCGTGATGAAGGTGGGCCGCGTGGGGTCGAGGGTTTTCTCGGCGAAGGTCTCGAAGAGTTCGTTGATGATGAACGCGTCGTCGATCGGCTCGCCCTTTTCGTTCTTGACCTTCAGGCCGCGCTTCTGGGCCTCTGCGCGGGCGCGGGCCGTGTCGGTCATCTCGAAGCCGAGGTTCTTCTCGAACAGGGAGCCGTATGTGACGCGTAGGAACGGCGATCCGTAGTCGATGGAGAGATCGCCGAAGGGAAGATGCAGGTTTGCGCTCGAACCCGCGACCATTGTCGCCGCGTCGCGTATTAGGCCCTCGGTCAGGTCCATCACGGTCGTGACATCGCCGAAGGCCTGGTAGACTTCGAGCATCGTGAACTCGGGGTTGTGCTGCTTGTCGAGCCCCTCGTTGCGGAAGTTGCGGTTGATCTCGAAGACCCGCGGCAGGCCGCCCACCAGCAAACGCTTCAGATAGAGCTCGGGCGCGATCCGCATGAACAGGTCGATGTCCAGCGCGTTCATGTGCGTCTTGAACGGCCTCGCTGCCGCGCCGCCCGCCAGCGTCTGCAACATCGGGGTTTCAACTTCCAGGAACCCGCGAGCTTCCAGGTACTGCCGCATCCGCGTGACGATGCGCGAGCGCAGCGTGAAGACGCTCAGCGTCTCGGGGTTTGCCCACAGATCGACGTACCGCTGGCGGTAGCGGATCTCCGTGTCCTGCAGGCCCGCGTGCTTCTCCGGCGGCGGCACGAGGCACTTGCTCGCGGGCGAGAGATCATCGGCCCAGATCGTGACCTCGCCGGTTTTGGTCTTCATCAGTCGGCCGCGCGCGACGAGAACGTCGCCCAGGTCGGTGAGCTTGCCGAGCTGAAAACCGGTCGCCGCACACTCGCGTTGGCTGACGGCCACCTGCACGTCGCCGGTGTGGTCGCGCAGGTTCATCCACACCAGCTTGCCGTTGTCGCGATGGAGCACGACGCGTCCGGCGACGGTGACGACGGGGCGCTGGTCAACGATCGGCCCGGCCGGGGCTAGAGCAGATGGGCCCGCCGCCTTGGCGTCCTTGCTCGACTGCTGATGGGCCGCGTCGGCGTTCGCGTCGTAGCGATCGCGGGCCGACTTGATGTCGGTGATGAGGTCTGTTTCGCCCGTGCGTTGTCCGTAGGGCTTCAGCCCGAGCGCGGCCACGGCCGCTCGGTTCTCGCGCCGCTGGGCTTCGAGCTTGTGCGTGGGGACGGGGGCGGAAGGGGTGGGATCGGTGGTGGTCATGGGTGCTTTCACAGGAACCTGGGCGATGGGACGCGGATGATAGAACCGGTTGTCGGAGATCAGTCTCGCCCACGCATCGACGCCCATGTTGACCGGTACCGCGCGGCCATTGCTTCCAGCGACGACGGGATCACCCGCACCTGCCCCACGATGGTGATGAAGTTCACGTCTCCCGCCCAGCGCGGCACGAGGTGTACGTGCAGGTGCTGCGGCACGCCCGCGCCGGCCGCTCGGCCTTGGTTGATCCCGATGTTGATCCCCTGCGGCTCCAGCGTGCGCTGCATGAGTTCCGTAGCCGATTCCGTGAGCGACCAGAGGGCCGCGCGTTGGTCGGGCGCGTAGTCCAGGAGCGTCGGCCGCGGCTCGCCCAGCGCCACGAGCAGGTGCCCGTTGGAGTACGGGTACGCGTTGAGCAGGACCATCCCCGCGTCCGTGCGCACGATGACGTGGTTCTTCTCGTCAAAGTCCGGGTCGAGCCAATAGTCGCGGAGGAACGAGCCCGACGCCGGCGGCGTGCCGCCCGCCGGCTTCGCCCCGGCCTTGGGCACCGGCTCCTTCGTGTCCATCGATTCCAAGTACTTCAACCGCCACGGCGCTTGCAACGCCGGTGGCATGTGCGGCTGGCTGACCGGGTTTGACGCGGAGTTCGGGTTCGTCGGCGTGGACATAGCAAAGCCTAGACGGGCCCGCGCGATCGGAACCTAATCTTCCCGGCTCTCGATCGTCTCGGTCCTCGCCTCTCGGAGCTTTCATGCACCAGCTCACCAACCAGCGCATCATCGTCACCGGCGGGGCCGGGTTTCTGGGCCGATCGATCTGCCGGCTTCTGCGTGAGCGCGGCGTCGCGGACGATCGCGTCTTCGTGCCGCGCCGCCGTGACTACGACCTGACCGATGCAGCGGCGGTGCGCCGCCTGCTCGCCGACGCGTTCCCGGGCCTGGGCGCTTCGCTCATCATTCATGCCGCTGGGTTCGTCGGCGGGATCGGCGCCAACCGCCGTTACCCCGCACGGTTCTTTGCTGACAATCTCTCGATGGGCCTGAACCTGGCCGTCGAATCTCAGCGTCGCGGTCTTATCGAGCGTGGGCTCAAGTTCGTGCAGATCGGCACGATGTGCTCGTACCCCGCGGCCGCGCCGATCCCGTATCGTGAAGAGAGCTTGTGGAACGGCTATCCCGACGCCGTGAGCGCCCCCTACGGAGTTGCCAAGCTCGCGCTCTGGCAGATGCTCGACGCCTTCCGTCTTGAACACAAGCTCCGCTCGGCGTATGTGATCCCCGTGAACCTGTTCGGCCCGGGCGACAACATCGCCGACCCGGAGAACTCGCACGTCGCGGGCGCGCTGATCCGCAAGTTCGTCGAGGCCGCGGCGTTCGATCACGCCGAGGTCGTGTGCTGGGGGTCGGGCGCACCGACGCGCGATTTTCTGTTCATCGACGATGCCGCCGAGGGCGTGCTGCGGGCTGCGGAAGAGATGGACGAACCAAGTCCGATCAATCTTGCCTCGGGCCGCGAGGTCTCGATCAAGCAGCTCGCCGAGACCATCGCCGGGCACGCGGGGTACCGAGGTCGGATCACCTGGGACACGAGCAAGCCCGACGGGCAGGCGCGGCGATGCCTTGATATTTCCAGGGCGCGGCGTGTGTTGAACTGGGAGCCGCGCACGCCGCTCGGGGAAGGGCTCAAGCGGACGATCGAGTGGTACCGTGGGGTTGTGGCTGCGTCGGGCTCACACTGATACGAATCGCCAGGAAGTCCCGCGCTGCGGAGAGAGAAGCGGAAGGGGAAGGCGCGAGACGGCGTAGCCGACGCGGAGCGTGGGGGTACGTCGGACGCTCGAGCTTCACTGTCGATCCGTGTCGGGTCACTCTCGGTCGATTTCGACGTTGCTTGTGGGCCCGGGGGCGGGGGTTGGCGTGGGTTGTGCGGTCGGTGTGTCTGGTGCTTTGTCCGGAGGGATCTCCAGACCAAAGAGCGCCTTGAAGGCCTTGGTCAACTGGTCCGGCGTCGCGTCGCGTCGGAAGCCTTCGAGACGGGCTTGAATCTTCCCATCGGCGTTCACGACCAGGAATGTGGGGTAGACGCGGACTCCCAGGGCCGTCGCGGCCTCGTCGCCGCGCGTGACGACGGCGGCGGGGTGGGAGGAGCCCACGAAATCCGCGGCCGGGTCCTTTGAGCGTTCACGGACGGCGAACGCGAAGACGCGAACGTTTGCGAGGGGCGTGGCGGATTTCACGTCTTCGATTGCTTTGGATAGAACGGGTGCGGCCGCGCGGCTGGCGAGGCTCCAGCTCCCGAAGAAGAAGAGCACGCTGGGCTGCCCGCGGATCGACTCGTTGGTCAAGCGTGTCCCGTCGCTGGCCATGGCCGAGAACGCCGGGAGCGGTGGCAGTCCCGGGGTTGCGGGCTGGGGGTCGCCGATTGTGGAGGCTGGGTTGGAGGGAGTTGGGTTTGCTTCGGGGTCGGCGTGGCTCTGGGTCGAGGGTGAAACTCCGGGCGCCGGGGTGGTACCGGGCGCGACGATTGACGAACCGCCGGGGCGCGAGTGGGGGGTGCCGTCGGGTCCGACGACGGGGCGTTGGACCTCGCTGGTGCTGGGCGTGGGCTTGGGGGTGGGGACGACGGCGCTGTCGCGCTCGAAGCCGTCGGGGAGCGTGATGGCGAGTGATTCGGGGGTGATTCCTTCGTCGATTTTGAGGTCGGTCAACTCGATGATGGTGGAGCTGCCGTAGCTGGAAGATTCGCTGACGCGCTCGACCTTGCGGAGCAGGTGATCGTCCACGCCGATCCAGAGTTTGATGGAGCTGTGCTTGCCTTTGGGTCGGATGGTCAGGAGTTCGCAGGGCACGCCTCCGACGGGCTCTGCGCTGTCGAGCGTCATGGATTCGGCGACGTTTTCTTTGGAGAAGGGGATGCGTTCGGTGATCTGGGTTGGGACTGAACCGGCGGCCATTTGCACGGCGAGGCCTCGGCCTTGCCCGGCGGGGCGCTCGAAGAGTTTCTTGGCGGGCGGGTAGATGGACTGTGGGCCCCAGAGCATGTCGAACTCGATCGCGGTGTCGGTGGGTTTTCTCTTGCCGGAGCCGGTCGCGCGGATGAGCCAGGCGGCCGGGTTCTCGAGGGGGCGAGTCATGCGGACCGTGGATTCGGTCGCCGGTGATTTGCCTTCGAGGAGCCCGGAGTAGGTTACTTTCGAGCGGAACGAGAGCGATTTGGCTTGCGCGTAAGAGTCGATCGTGAGCTTGAGCTTGGCCCGGAGGCCGGCGTCCACCGGGTCGGCCTCGGCTGCGGGTTGGGGCGGGGGTTGTGGGGCGGGCTCGGGCTGGAGCACGGGCGTGGGCTCACCTTCGCTGGGCGGGTCGGCAAGTTGGCCGCGACTGATGGAAGCGAGCCCGAGCGCACTGATGATCGCGAGCGACCAACGAATCGTGTGAGAGGTGCGGTGTGGCATGGCGAAGAGAAGTGTACCGCGATCACCGCGATCTCCCGGCACGAAATTGCGATCGCGCGGGCGAGCGGCGTGGGTTTCACTCTTTCGCCAGCAGCTTGCGAAGGGCCGCGCCGGGGTCGGGGTCGCGCATGAGGTGCTCGCCGACGAGCACGATCTGCACGCCGACCTCGCGGAGGCGTTTGAGGTCGGCCGGGGTCTTGATGCCTGACTCGCTCACCAGCGTGCGGCGATCGTCCACCAGGTCCACCAGCCGAAGCGTGTGATTGAGGTCGGTGGTCATCGATTCAAGGTTCCGGTTGTTGATGCCCAGCAGCCCGTAGCTGGCATGCGGGAACCCGACGTGCGGACGGACGCGGAGCAGGTTCTCCATCTCGTGGACCTCGAGCAGCACGGTCAGCCCGAGCTGCTGGGCCAGGATGAGCATGTCCACCATCTCGCTCTCGTTGAGGCACTCGGCGATCAGAAGGATCGCGTCCGCGCCGTAGGCTCGGGCCTCCCAGAGCTGCCAGGGGTCGATGATGAAATCTTTGCGGAGCACGGGCAGCGGCATGGCGTCTTTGGCGCGGCGGATGAACGACAGGTCGCCGCCGAAGAAGTCGCGGTCGGTCAGGCACGAGATCGCGGCGGCCCCGGCGGCGTGGTACCGTCTGGCGATGTCCTCGGGCTTGAAACCATCGCCGGCGTACTCGGGGCGGATCAGCCCGGCCGAGGGGCTTTGGCGTTTGATCTCGGCGATCACGGCGGTGTGGTTGGCGTTGGCGTGGCGCGTGACGGCGGCGAAGAAGTTGCGGGGGGCTTCTTCCTGCGCGACCATGGCCTCGAGCTCGTTGAAGGGGATGGCGGCCTTGGCGCGATCAACCTCCTCGCGCTTGCGGGCGATGATGGCGGAGAGGCTGGCGGGGAGAGGGTTGCTCACGGCGGTGATTGTTGGAGCGTGCGCGGGGCCGGGCTTCGCGAGGTCCACGCCACTTGCGGTTGATTCGAGGCCCGTGTGGTGTATCGACTCGCTGGGCAGCCCCGTGGGGTGTCTGACCGTGCTTTCTCAGAGTGCGGCCCTCCCGATAACCGAGAGCGTTCCTCCGGTGACGCCCCAAGTGCCGCGCGTTCGCGCGATGGACCTGCTCGGGCTGGTGACGCTTATCACGGCTCCGCTGGTGCTGGTGATTCTCTGGCTGCGGGACGTGATTCGGCCTGGGTCGTTCGCAAGGGCGGGACCGCGCGAGGTGGGGGGGCACCCGTCCTGGGCCTGGCTTATCGCTGCTTTCCTCACCTTTGCGGCTCAGGCGCTGGGCGGATCGGCGGGCATGGCGATGTTCGCTGGCGGTGGTTCGTCGGGAACGCTTTCTTCGCTCCCGCTCAGGCTGCAGGCGATTATCAATCTTTCGGGGTACGTTCCCGCGATCGCGGCCGGTCTGCTGCTGGTGGGGCTGTTCCGCCGGGCTTCGGGCGCGGGACGGAATACCGGCTTGTTGGTTTCGTGGCGCGACATTCGCTGGGGCGTTGTGGGAATACTGGCGGCGTACCCGATCGTTGCGGCGGTCTCGCAAGGGGCGAGCGTTGTCTACTCGCGGATCACGCACCGAGCGCCGGACAGCATGGCGCATTCGGGCTTGCAGACCATGATCGAGAACTCTTCTGACCCTTGGGCGTGGGTGCTCATGGGCTGCGCGGTGGTTGGAGCGCCGATCGTTGAAGAGCTTGTTTTCCGGGTGTTCTTGCAGTCGGCGGCGCTGCGACTCACGCGGAGCCCTTGGGCCGCGATCTTTGTGGTCTCGATCGCGTTCACGTCGATCCACTGGAGCGTGATGCCGTGGTACGGTCTGGTGACGATCTTCGCGCTCTCGGTGAGCATGGGGCTCGCGTATGAACGGACGAAGCGGCTGGGCGTGCCGGTCGTGATGCACGTTGCGTTCAACGGGCTGAATGTGGCGCTGGCGCTTTCCGCACACTGAACGATCCGCGATCACAGGTCTTTCAGAGGACCTTGCCAGCGCAGATTGTCAGATCGGCCGGGTTGCCGCCGAGTTCGTAGGTCAGCATCCGCTCGTCGCGGTGGCGGAGCAGGACGAGGTCGGCGCGCTGGCCGGGGGCGATGGTGCCGCGGTCGTTGAACCCGAGAAGTGTTGCGGGGTTGACGGTCGTGGCCGCGATGGCTTCGGCGGCGTCGAGCCCGCAGAAACGCGTTGCCAGCGCGATCGCCAGCGGCATCGACATTGACGGGGCGGAGCCGGGGTTGCAGTTGGTTGCGACTGCCAGCAGCCCGCCGCCGTCGATGAACTCGCGGGGCTTGGCGTAGCGGCCGTCGGTGTGCAGGCCGCAGACCGGCAGGATCACGCCGAAGGTCTGCGATTCCGCGAGCAAGTCCAGGTCCTCGACACTCGACGCTTCGAGATGGTCCACGCTCAGCGCTCCGAGCCGCACGGCCGCGCCGACCATGCCCAGGCTGTTGAACTGGTCCGCATGAACGCGCACGGGGTGGCCGGCGGATCGAGCGGCCTCGAAGAGCCGAACCGTGTCCGCGAGCGACCACGCGGATTTCTCGCAGTACGCGTCGATGGTGATGCCGGGGAACTCTCGCGACACGGCCGGGAGCGTCTCGGTGATCGTCCGCTCGACGAACCCCGGCACGTTCTTGTCGATCGCGTGCCCCAGCAGGGCCGTCGTCACCAGAGTTCCCGACCAGGAACCCGCGGCGGCGCGGATCGCGCGCAGCATCTTCAGCTCGTGCTCGGTCGAGAGCCCGTAGCCGGACTTCACTTCGACCGTCGTTGTTCCGTGTTTGAGCATCACGCCGAGACGTTCGACGAGCAGTTGCGTCAACTCACGCTCGCTCGCGGCCCGCACGGATCGCACGGTGGACATGATCCCGCCGCCGGCTTTGAGGATGTCCAGGTACGGCTCGCCGCGCAGCAGCCGCTGCCATTCGTCGGTCCGTTCCCCGGCCCAGCAGGCGTGCGTGTGGCAATCCACAAACCCTGGCATGAGCACGCGGCCCGCGGCGTCGATGGTGGTGTCGGCGGGCTTGAAGGTCGAGATCTGCGGCGCGACGGCCGTGATCGCCGAGCCCTCGATCAGCACGTCGCCGCGCGGCATGACGGAGAGATCGCCGAGCCCGCCGGCGTTCGACGGATCGCTCGATGGATCGTTCGACACGCGGCGCGGCCTCGGGCCGTTGGCGAGGGTCAGCACGCGAGCGTTGCGGATGAGCACGCTCACGAACCACGCTCCGCGAAGCCGGCAAGGAAGGTCAGAAACAAAAACACGGCGACCCGGGCCGTGCGGTTGTTCTCATCGTGCTCGGGGCAGAGCTCCATGATGTCGAAGCAGCGCACGCGCGGGTTCCGACCGGCGGCGAGGGCGAAGCGCTTGGCGCGCTGCGTGCTCCAGCCCGCGGGGTTCATCGCGCTGACGCCGGGAGCGTGAGCCGCGTCGATGACGTCGAGGTCGAAGCTGACGAAGAGGTCGCGAGCGCTGTTCTCGTCGGTGGAGGCGAACGGGGAGGCGAGATCGGTTTCTTGCTCAACTCCGCGTTTGTCCTCATCAACGACCCGCCCGCCGTGCGCCAAGAACCAGCTCACATGCTCGGCCGAGTTCACCAGCGGCTGCATGCCGTGTACCCACAGCGGCCCGACCTTGCACTCTTCGATCAAGCGGCGGAACGGCATGCCCGACCCGGCCTGCTCGCGCACGTCCAGATGGGCGTCGGCGTACACGCCTCCAAGATTTGGGAACTTGGCCGCGACCGCGCGCACGAACGGGAAGGTCAGATCGTGCCCGCCGCCGATGGCGATCGGGAAGAGCCCGAGGTCGAGCACCGCTTTGGTAACTTCCGTGACGCGCCGATGCGTTTCCGCCAGCCCGCTCTCGCTCATGGTCCCCGAGGGGATCACATCGCCGGCATCGAAGACCCTGGGCCACTCGACCCCGTCTGGGTTGGCAACGCCGTAGCGGGCGAGCGCGTCGCGGAAGAGCCTGGGCCCCTCGGCCGCGCCGAAGCGCCCGCCGTTGAGCCGTACGCCGAAGTCGTCGGCCAGCCCGATCAGCCCGATCTTGCAGCCGGCGGGGGAGTCGGTGCGGACGGTGCTGGCGAAGCGAGCGGGCGTGATGCCGCCGGGCCAGAGCGGGAGGCTGGTTTGGGGGAGTCGCACGGGCAGAGTCTAGAGAAGTTCGAACGGGCGGGCGCACAGGCGAGTCGGGCTACGCTCGAAACATGCCGTATCACAGCATTGTTCTTGCGATCATCGTTCTCGCAAGCTCGTTCGCGAGCGCGGGCCCGGGCACTCCGCCAGGCGCCGCGGGAACAGCCGAGGCCCCGCTCCGACTTTCCTCCACAACCGGCCCGCTGCGCATCGGGATCGTGGGGCTTGTCCACGGGCACGTCGAAGGGCTGCTGTGGAACGCCTCGCAGCGGAAGGACCTTCAGATCGTCGGCATCTTCGAGCCGGACCGCGCACTCTTCGACCGGCTCGCGGCCAAGTACAGGCTCGATCCGGCCCTGTACCACGCCTCGCTCGACGAGATGCTCGACGCCGCCAAGCCCGAGGCAGTAAGCGTCATGACTTCGATCAAAGATCACCGCGCAGCCGTCGAAGCGTGCGCGCCGCGCGGGGTCCACCTTCTGCTCGAAAAACCGCTCGCCTTCAGCAACGAGGACGCCACGCGTTTCGAAGAACTCGCGCGTCGGCACGGCGTGCTCGTGCTCACCAACTTTGAGACGAGCTGGTACGCGTCGGTCCGCGAGGCCAGGCGGCTCGTTGAATCGGGCGAGATGTCGCCGGTCCGCAAGATGATCTTCCGGCACGGGCACAAGGGCCCCAAAGAAATCGGGTGCGGGCCCGAGTTCGTGAGTTGGCTGACCGACCCGGACCAGAACGGCGGCGGCGCGATCGTTGATTTCGGGTGCTACGGGGCCGTGATCTCGACGTGGATCATGAACGGGGCGCGGCCCACCACCGTCACCGCCAGCGCGACGACGCTCAAGCCCGCTCTGTACCCACGGGTCGATGATGACGCGACGATCGTGCTGACCTACCCGAGCGCGACCGCTGTCATCGAAGCGTCGTGGGCGTGGACGCACGACAACAAGGAAGCGGATCTCTTTACCGAGCACGGATCGATCCACGCCGGCAAGTGGGACGATCTGCAACTGCGCGACGAGAACGCCCCGCTGAGGACGGTGAAGCCGCCGGCCAAGCCGCCGCATCTGGAGAACGAGTGGACGTACCTGCGCAAGGTCGTTCGCGGCGAGTGCGAGGTCGATCCGCTCTCCAGCCTTGAGTTCAATGTCATCGTCGCGGACATTCTCGACCGCGCGAGGGAGTCCGCGGCCCATTCCCCGGACAGGCCCGCCCCGGGCCTCCGAGTGAAATAGAATCGCTCACGATGTCTTCACGACGAGTAGTCATTTCAGGTCTGGGCACGGTGACGGGGCTGGGAGTCGGCGCGGCCTCCTTATGGGAAGGGCTGCTGGCCGGGCGGTCGGCGCTGGGCCCGATCACGCGGTTCGACGCTTCGGGGTACCCGTGCCGGTTGGCGGGCGAGGCGAAGGATTTTTCTGCCAAGGACCACGTCCCGAAGTACTACCGCAAGGCGGTGAAAGTGATGGCGCGGGACATCGAGCTGGCGGTCGCGGCGGCCAAGTTCGCGGTTGAGGACGCGGGGCTGGTGACGCGGGCGACGCTCGCGGCCGCGAGCGCTGGCGGCGACGCCGAGGGCGAGATCGCGGGGCAAACGACGTACCCGGCGGGCCGAATCGGGTGCCAGATCGGCGCTGGGCTGATCGCCACCGAGGCCGACGAGCTGGCCTCGGCGCTGGCGAGCGCCAAGACCGACAACCCGGCTCTGGCAAACTCCGGCGGGTTCGACGTCCGGGCCTGGGGGACGCGGCAGGGCGGGACCGGCGGCATGAACAATCTCCAGCCGCTGTGGCTGCTGAAGTACCTGCCCAACATGCTGGCCTGCCACGTCACGATTTTGCACGGGGCCGAAGGGCCCAGCAACACGATCACCTGCCAGGAAGCGAGCGGGCTGCTGTCGATCGGGGAGAGCGTGCGGGTGATCCAGCGCGACGCGGCCGACCTGTGTTTCTCGGGAGGGGCCGAGTCCAAGATCAATCTGATGGGTGTTTTCAGGATGAATCTCGCGGGGCGGCTGGCTCCGACGGGCGACCGGACAGACGGCGGCTGGCTCGTGCGCCCCTACGACCCCGACGCGACGGGCGGGCTGCTGGGCGAGGGCGCGGGGATTGTCATCCTTGAAGAGTTTGCATCCGCCAAGGCGCGAGGCGGGAAGATTTACGCCGAAGTTGCGGGCTTCGGGGCGGGTCAGTCCGGGCCCAAGCATGTTCATCTTGCTGGGCGGGAGTGCGCGAACGGCGTTGATGAGGGGCTGCAGGGCGCGATCGAGAGTGCGCTGGCCGACGCCGGGCTCGCGGCCCGGGACATCGACGCCATCGTGCCCCACGCGTCTGGGATTCCCGAGATGGACACAACTGAGGCAGACACCCTACGGGCGATCTTTGGTGATCGGCTGGCGTGCGTGCCGCTGGTCACGCTGACTCCGAATCTCGGTGACGCGATGGCGGGGAATGGCGGATTGGCGGCCGCGGTCGCGGCGTTGTGCATCAAGCACCAGACTCTCCCGGCCCGGATTCACGCGGGAAAACCGTCACCGGGGCTCCTGGCGGGGGCTTCGGGCTCGCGCCCCGCTGCCCTTCAGAACGTTCTGGTCTGCACCTCGGCCTTTGGCGGTCAGAACGCTGCGCTGGTGATCCGAGCTGCCCGGTAACTTCTCGGGGTGGCTCCAGAGTTTCTTTCAGAACCAGAATCTTGTTGACAAAGGCGCGGGTTGGCGTTGGGACCCCAACGGGATTCACCGTTTCTTGATATTCTGTCGCCCTCTTCTTCCTTGTGTTTGGGGCCGCGGCCCCGTTTGGAGTGGATGACCCGTGCACAGCGACCAATCTCGAAATGACTATTCCCGTGGCTCCCAAGACTCGCAGGGCGGGTACGGCGGGGGGCGCGGAGGGCAGGGCTACGGCGGCGGAGGGCGTGGCGGGTACGGGGGCGGGTACAGCGGGGGTCACGGTTCAGGGGGTCACGGTTCAAGCCAGGGCGGCGGGTACGGCGCGCAGCATGAGCGCCGGGGCATGCCGCTCTCCGAACTCGACCCGGCGCTTACCGAGTGCAGCCGCAAGGTCATCGGGTGCGCGATTGACGTTCACCGTACCTTGGGGCCGGGCTACACCATCGACGTGTACCGGGCCGCGCTGGCCAGCGAGCTCAAGACCGTTGGCGTGGTCGGGTCGTTCGGGCACACGCTCGACGTGGTGTACAAGGGCGCGAAGATCGGCGTTGCGGTGGCCGACCTGTTCGTCGAAGGGAAGTTCATCGTCACGCTGCTCAACCGCCCGGGCGAGATCGGTGGGTTCGAGCGGGCGCAGCTGCGGGCTCAGCTCAAGGCCGCGGATCTGGATCTTGGGCTGATCATCAACTTCGGCGAGCGTCGGCTCAAGGACGGTCTGGTGCGGGTGCTCAACATCGAGAAGCTCAACGCCGAGCGTGAGGACGAGTACGAGGACGACGACGAACACGCCGAGGGTCACGCGCCGGAGTCCGGCGCTGGCGGCAGCGCGAGCGGGAGCACGGTCAGCTTTTCGTGAAAACGGGGGACCGTCCGCGTGCCCGATTGGCGGACGCCTCGGGGCGATCGCGGCGGCGACATTTTCGAACGATTCCGCGAGTCGGTGAGGGCCTGCGCTCCCGAGCGACCGGGCGGCGCTGCTATTGTTTGGCACCGCGCTGCCGCGTGGCGCGCGCGCTCGGGAGTACGACACCATGAGACTTTATCGTTCGCGGAGTATCGCTGGTCAGCCCGGGGTTGTGACGATCGCGGCCGTGCTCGCCGCGGTCCATGCGGTCCACGCGGTCGCGCCGGCCCGTGCTCTTGGCCAAACCCAAGCACCTCTCCAGCCGGTCACCGAAACACCCCCGGCGATCAAGCCGATGCCCGCTGTCGCGGTGCCGTCGGCGGCGCAGATCGTGGAGAGGTACGTTGAGGCGTTGGGTGGCGAGGCGGCCCTGCGCAAGGTGACGAGCCGTGTCGATGTCGGGAGCATCCAGATGGTCGGCATTACGGCCGACTTCAAGTCGATCACGGCCGCGCCTGACCGCCGCGTGATCGTTGTTTCGTCCAAGTCGCTGGGGGAACAGGTTCAGGGATTCGACGGCACGGTTGCGTGGGACGTGACGAGCGCCGGGGCGCGTGTGCTTTCGGGCCCCGAGCTGGCGTACCGCGCGCTGACCTGCGATTTCTACCGCCCTCTCAACCTCGCAACGAGGTTCAACCTCCGCGTCATGGGGATCGAAGACCGCGACGGCAAGCCGTGCCACAAGGTCGGGGCGACCCCGATCGCGGACGCGCCCAAGCCCGGCGCCGCGGAGGTGCCGGGAGCGGCGAGCACACCCGAGCCCGAAAAACCCAAGGAGACAACGCTCTTTTTCGACACCGAGACCGGTCTCTTGGTGGGACAGATCGTGATGCGTCCGACGGCCAATGGCGACATGGGCGTGGACACCACCTACGCCGAGTTCAAGAAGTTCGGCGACATCCTTGTTCCGACGAAGGCCACCTCGAAAGTCGGCAGTTCCGTGCAATCGGTGACGGTGACGGGAGTGGAGTTCAACACGGTCCCGGCGAACAGCTTTGAGATCCCGCCCACGGTGAGGGCGTTGCTTGCCAAGCCCGGTGCTTCTGCAACGAAGCCGGCCGACCCTGCGAGTTCTCCGAAGAAATAGCACTCCCAGACCGGGCGGCCGATGTCCTCAGACCTCTCCCAGAGATTTCCGGCCGACCCCGCCTCCCGCGTTGCCGACGCGGCCGGGGTGATGCGCCGAGTCCGGGCCGCGCTGGCCGATGCGATGCGGTCACGGCCTGCGCCGCCGGGGGGCGAGGAGGACCGAGGGGTAAGGGGTGGTCGCCGGGCGTTGGTTCGCCGGGTTTTGCTTGCGGGAGGCGCGGTGGCGGCGATCATCGCCGCCGTCGGGGTGCCGCTGGCGCTGGGCATGATGGCCCGCGCCCCGTCGTGGTGGCGGACGATCGATCCGCGCAGCCAGAGCACGGTCCGTGCGGGGACGGAGCTGGAAAACCAGATCGTCGAGATCGTGAGCCGTGTGCGTCCCGCGGCCAGGAGTACGACGACCGCGCCGTACCAGAGCGAGCCGTGGACGATCGCCATCAGAGCGGCGGACGCCAACGCGTGGGTGAACGCGCGGCTTCCCAAGTGGGTCACCAACCGGGGCATCGAATCGGGAGCCCAGCCGAGTTCGGCCCAACCGCGAGAGGGCGCGGCGTCCAAGTCGAGCCCGCGCACGTTCGTGTGGCCCGACGAGATCGAGCAGGTTCAGGTCGAGTTTGCGCGCGGGATGATCCATATCGGCGCGCGTGTCAGCGAGGTGACCGAGCAGGCCGCGGGCTCCCCGGGCAAGCCCGCGGTCCGCGTGCGCGGTAAACCTCGGATCGTCTCGGCGTCGCTTGTTCCTGAACTCGCCGCGGACGGATCGCTCTGGATGCGGGCCGAAGGGATCTCCCTTGGAAGTCTGCCGCTGCCGACCTCGCTGCTGCTGTCGAGCGCGGCGCGGGCCGAATCGCTCCCTAGGCAGCTTCGCGAACTGCCTGAGACGGCGAGGTTGCTCCAGGCGCTCGCAGGCGAGGTCCCTCTGACGGCGTCCCCGACGCTCTCGCCGGGGGACGGCCGACGTGTGCGTGTGCTCTCGATCCGCCCCGAGGACGGGTTGCTGATCCTGACTTGCCGCACCGAGCGGAAGTAGTCTCGGGCTCGGAGGGTTTTCCGTTCACGCTGAGATGGCGGCCGGGTGGTCGTCTTTTCAGTTGAAAGGGCTCGGGACCGACCGCATCGCGGCGAGCCCGAGCCCATTGAGTCTGATTCGCGACGTGGCGTCTGATCTTCGAACCGATCAGCAACCTGCCTCGAACTTCACGACGAAATCATCGAAGTCCTCGCCGGTGACGAAGCCGTTGCCGTCGAAGTCCGCGGCGAGGCTGCCCAGCTCGAAGTCGGCGACGAAGGCGTCGAAGTCTTCGCCGGTGACGAACCCGTCCTTGTTGTAATCGGAGGGGCAGAGGGGGAGCAGGAAGTTCTGCCCGACCATGTGACCCAAGGCCAGGCCGGCGATGTTGCCGTCGGTTGCGTCGAAACGGAAGTGGACGCCGAGGTAGACGCGGCTGAGCGCGTTTTCCCACGCGGCGTCGGAGAACTTGGTGAACGTGCGTGGGCCGTGGGTCGGGAGGGCGTTGTAGAACGGGTCCTCCGAATCAACCGTGAACGTGACGTTGTCGGTCCCGAAGAACTCGGCCATCACTCCCGCATGAGCGGCACCGAACGTCGCGTGCCCCGACACATAAGCGGGGAAGGGCGGTGAGAAGGGGTTGAGGGGGAGCCAGGTGGGATCAACGACCGTCAGCGGGTTGCCGTCCAAGTCTGCGGCCCGGATCGCGCTCACGGGCCTCCAGAGGTCGATGTCCGTTGCGTACTTCATATCCCAGGCCGCGATCCCCGCGTCGCCCATCGCCAGCCCGACCAGCGCAAAGAGCCGCGCGTTCTGGGTCAGCGTGAGGGCGTGGTCGGCCGAGACAACCTGCGTGATGTAGAAGAGATGGCCCGGTGGTTTGTACGTCCCGTTAAGGTCGTTGGCCCAGAAGAAGGCGATCCGCTCTTGCTCGGCGGTGCGGCTTCCGCTCACCTGAGCGCCCAGGTCCTTGACCTCGTTGAGCTGGGCCGCGTACCCGGGGCTTTGGAGTAAGTCGGTCATCACCGAAAAGCCGAGCGGGCCGCTGCTGCGGAACTCAGCGCCGTAGGTCATGCAGAACGGTGTGACGTCCTTCCATTCGGGGTTGCAGAGCCCGGAAAAGTTGGGCGGCGTGGGGATGTAGTCGCCGGGGTTACTCCCAAACGTGTAGGACTCGACGTTTTGTGAACCGTCGTTGGCTCGCAGCGCGATGCACGCTGAGGCCGCGGCCTGCCCTACGGCGATGCCGTCGGTCTTGGCTTGTCCGTTGGGTATGAGCGCTAGGCGAGCCGCGTACTTGGCGTCGAGGCTGGCGATCGCGGCGGGGAAGAGCGAGACCATGACGTCGTGTGCCGCCGCGGCCGTCGCGGCTTCTTTGGAAGCGGTCGCGGGGGCGGGGAGGAAGGCGACGTAGGGGTGGTATTCGTGGGCGATGGAGTTCACGGCCTCGAACACGGCGAGCTGGGTCATCGCGCCGGCTCGGGCGAGCGGGCAGGGGCACCCGGTCCCAAAGTCGGTGCGGAACTCGTCGAGCAGGACGTTGTTCCAGTACACAACCTCGTCGGTAGCCCGTGCGGTTGTCATCAGCCCGACGGATGCCACCATGGCCAGCGCCGCCGCCCTCCGGAAGGAAAGCGATCTGAAAGTATGCGAGTCCATCATGTCAATGCTCCCCCGTCCGCCCCAACCCGAAGCACCGTCCCACCGGCGCGGCTCTCAGAATTGTTCAGGTTTGTGCAAGACCTAGGGCAGCTTGACACACCCGGGCCGCCGTGTCAAGGGAATCCACCGGGCGTGGGGCGTGGTTGGTAAATGGGGGCGGCCTGGTGCGGAACCGGGGTGTCTCACTTACTTGGGAGCCGGAGATGGGGAGGCGGGACTTGGCTTAGGCTCGGCGGGTTTTTCGCTGGCGGGTGCGGCTTTGGGATCGGCGGGCTTGCCTTCCATGTTCGAGGGGTCGGCGGGCGTGGGATCGGTGGGGGCACTTGACGTGTCGCCCATGCTTTCGCCCTCGCGTGGCCGAACGCCGCCGGACGGGGCGGGATTTTTGGAAGCACCGAGTACTGGGCCGCTGTTGAGGTAGGGCGATACGAACACGCCTCCGAAGACACCGACGACGAGCCCGACGGCCAGTCCGGGCAGGAAGGCCTTGGCGAAACTCGGGCTCGAACGGTTGTTCTGGTCACTCATGGTCAGATCCCTCAAGGCGTCGGAGCAGAAACCCGGGCGGCGAGGGCGTGATCGACCTCGCGGGAAGGGGGATAGCGTAGCGGCGCACCTGGGTTGGGGTGTTTAGAAATGGTTCAATCTGAACCCCAATACCCTTCCGGCGGGTCGGTGACCGGGCCCGTCCGGCCGCCTGATTTGGGGAAAAGGGGGTAGGCCGAGCGTCCGCCGTGCAGGGGTTATCGGCTCGGCTCGTAAAGATTCTGCACGATCCGAGATTCCGGGAGGGGTGTGACCTCGTAGGCCACGAGGTCGCAGATCTCGCGCCGGAAGAGGTGCAGCCCGGACTTGTGGCGCACGGTGAGCGCGTTGGTGTCGTTCTTCTTTTGGTCGATGAAGACGAGAACTTCTTTGCCCTGCGCGTTGGTCAGCAGGATCATGACTCGCCCGGTGAGCGGCGCGGAGTCGTAGCCATTGCCCGAGTAGGCCCAGCCAAGGACGTCGACGCCGGGGAGCCCGCTGGCGAGGACGAGAGGCTGCCCTAGCCGGTCCGCGACGGCCTTCTGGAACTCTTCGTCGTTCTCGCATTTCCACTGCGGTGTAAACCCGGCTTGCACGATGCGGGCGTAGGTTGCGTCCGGGCTGGTATCGACGGGGTCGGGGGTGCGGTTTTCTGACCAGATGTTGAGCCCGACCGCGCCCACGATCGCCACGATCGCAGCGGCGGCGTAGAGCGCGAATTGGCGCAGGACGTTCTTGGGACGAGCGGTCGTTGCGATCTCGGCGGCGTGAGCGGCGGGAGGAAGGTTGAGAGCCGCGGTGGTTTCCGGGGCGGGGATCTCGATCGCGGCGGGTGGTGCGAAAGCGCGGCGGAGCGAGCGGCCGATGCGGTGGTTGAGTTCCACTGCGGCGCGGAGATCCGGGTCGTTGGCGAGTTCGGACTCGAACGCGGCGAGGTCGGCACCGCGGAGTTCGCCGTCGAGGTAGGACTCGAGCATGTTCCCCCAGTTCGGGGTGTTCGTGCTCACGATCGCCCCCCTTTCTGGGTGAGAGTGTGCGCGACGAGGCGATCGCGCATTGCTTTGCGGGCGCGGTGGACGTGGCTCATGGCCGTGCCCTCGGGGACGCCGAGCAGTTTGGCGATCTCGACATACGGAAGATCGAGGACTGTCTTGAGCAAGAGGCACGCTCTAGGAATTTCTTCCAGCCCTCCGAGGGCCGAACATACGGCGTCGTCGAACTCTTCTTGGAACTTGGTCACTTGCCCTTGGGGATCGACCGAAACTGCTCGATCGTTGAGCGTCCTGCCGCGCCCGTGGTCCATCTGTGTTGGGTCGGTCAGCGTGGGCACGTCGCGTCGCTTTTTGCGTCCTTCGTTGAGAGCCACGTAACGGACGATTTGGGCCATCCAAGCCTCGAAGCTTGTTGTTGCGTCAAACTCGTCGAGTTTGCCGAGCGCGATGACTGCGGCTTCCTGTACGATATCGCTCGCACGTTGACGGTCTCCCACGACCGCCGCCGCCACACACCAGAACTTGCGAGCGTGAAGTACGAAAAGTTCTCCGAATCGGGAAGCGTTCAACCGTGTCACCACCACAGGTTGCGACCCCTTGACCGACGCGTGTTTCCCAGCCTGGGGTAGATTCATTCACCCGTCCACCGATGTTGTGACAGGGAGTCTATCTTGCGAGAGGCGGTCGTGGCGGGTTTGGTGGGTCCGGGATTCCAAGGGGATGGAGGAAGGACCCAGAACGCCGTGAGCCCGATTTGAAGGCGGGCGCGAATATGGGGGGTTGGCGAGTCTGGGAATCGGCGGGGAAAGGCGAAACTCGACCGCAAGTTTGGACGTACTATACTTAGAGTGCGGTGCCCGGGCGTGCCGAGCCCGTTTCCAGGGTGCTGGGAGTGGAAGGAGCAAGCCATGATCAACTCATTCAACCGTACAGAATCAGGTTCCGGCGAGGTCTGGTCTTTGGAGTTTCGCAGTGTTGGTGGGCTGGGTTCCGCTGGTGGACGGTTGGTCGCGGGCGTGCTGGGCGCGGCGGTTCTGCTGGGCTCGTCCGGTTGCAACAACGCGCTCGAGGGCGGGCTGAGCGGTGCCGGCCTGGGCGCGCTGGCGGGCATGGGGATCGGCAGCCTGAGCGGGAACATGGGCAAGGGTGCGGCGCTCGGCGCGATTGCTGGCGGGCTCGGAGGCGCGATCCTGGGCGACCAGAACCAGCGTTCGAGCAGCTACTGGGGTCGATCGAGCCGGTGTGATTGAGAACTGAGAAGAGAGTCAACTGATCGCTCGCCGCGACGCGGCCGATGCTGTCACGTTGTTCGATTCAAAGCCCGGGCCGGGATGGTCCGGGCTTTGTTGTAGACTGCGCGAGTTGATTCTCTCGTAGCCCCTCCCGAGGTCACGCGCGATGTTCTTTCTGGCCGTGCTTGTGCTTGTGTTTCAAGGATTGATCGGACCGCCGTCGTCAACGGTGTCGACCGTGCCGCCCACTCGGGAGGTCACGGTCACCGTACACCTCAAAGAGCAGGACGGAAAGCCCCTGACGAGGGTGGCGGTGTTCACTCGACTCGGCGAATCTTTCTCCAAAGAGAGTTTTTTCTCGGCGAACGCGGATGAGAATGGAAAGGCGGTTCTCGTATTGCCGGTGCTCGCGGAAACAAGAGCGATCTTTGTTCAGTTGACAGGCCAACGGCGGGCCGGGGAGGGTTATCCAAGGGTTGAAGAAACTCTCGCCTTGTTCAAACTTGAAAAGGAAAACTGTTTTCAGTCCAAGTACACAGTGCTACTTCAGCCCGGGGTTGAGTCTTATGAATTGCAGGTCAAGGCGGGCCTGACGATACTCGTCGTTGGGCGGGGTGTGACCGATGCCGGCGAACCAATCTCCGTTCAAGCCCTCCCTCAGCCGGGGGTGGCAGGGCGGCCGCAGGGAGCAACCGCAGGGAAGCTGTTCGAGATCGGCGGGATCCCAAGAGGGATCGCGACCGAGATTTTCTTTCAAGGAGAAGGCACGCCCGTTGTTGCTTCGGTCGCGATTGGCGCATCACCGGAGAACGTGTACGTCGGAGACGTGATCTTTGATACGACGCCCAGAACGGCGGCGGTATGTGTCGAGCTGGCGGGCAAGTACCCTCGGAGACCTATGGGGGAGCTTCAGATCGCCGGTGCGACCCTCGTTTCGGAAGACGGCAAGCGTATCTATGCGTTCTTGGGGAGTGGTAGATCTGAATCGAACGATTGCATGTGTTTCGAAACATGCGCACCACCCGGAAAGTACTATGTCCTTCCTTACCTGTTCACCGGGAGCGCGGGGCAGTTGGCGGTGCTGAGAGCCATTCGTGGTCGCCATAGGTTGGATTCGCCGGGAATCGCAACGGTTGCTGCGATGGATGGGCAGGAAAACACTGTCTTGGTTGACATTGCGGAGTTCGAGTCGGTCGTAGGTGCACTGGATCCGTGATCGAAGCTGGTGTCTTTGACGCACGGTGTGTGTCGATGGGCGGGTCGGTGCGCTGTGACCGAATCAGAGGGATCTCTGGTGAAAATTGTGCGGCGGAGGGAGTAGGAGCGGTAGGGAAGAACACGAGACGGCGTAGCCCACGCGGAGCGTGGGGGTACCCCGGAAGCCTGAGTTTCACCAGCGATCCGTATCAGACGGCGGGCGTTGTTCTCGGTTTTTTCTGTGCCAGGGCTTGCGTCGCCAGCATATAAACTGCGCCGGCGATGGCGAGGATTCCGCAGGCCCACTGTCCGGCGGTGAAGGCCTCGTTGAAGAGGGAGATCGAAAGGATCGAGACGATCACGGGCTGCAGTTGCACGACCCCGGCCGAGACCGCGAGGCCCAGGCGGGCGATGCTGGCGAAGTAGAGCGTGTGGCCCAGGCCGATCCCGATGACGGCCGAGAGCGCCAAGAGATTGATTTGCGCCGCGTCGAGCTTGAAGACCTGCATGCCGAAATCGTGCTGGCCGTCGTGCTTGGCGAAGATGAGCATAAGGACGAAGAGCGAGACGGCCGTGTACTGGCTGACCGCCGCGAACGCGGCCAGGGGCGGCAGGGCGGTGCCGCCCCCGAGCCCTTTGGGGTTGAGGTAGATCGTGCCGGCGGTGCCGATGAGGACGACGCTCATGCCGAGGAGGAACCCGGCGGTGCGGATGATGGCGCGTTCGGCGGCGAAGAGGATGGCAGCGCCGGTCATCACGAAGACGATCTGCAGTCGCATGCTGAAGGTCATGAGGCCCGGATCGACGAGGTACGGAGCGAGCCCGAAGGCGACCTGGGCGGGGACGTTGAAGAGGCTGGGGACGAGGGCGGCCTTCCACAGGCCGGGGGGCAGTGTTTTTCGTTTCCAGCCGAGGACCAGGACGGGGAGCCAGATGAGCGCGGAGAGTGCGTAGCGCCAGCCGTTGGCGGTCCAGCAGTCGATCAGCGGCGCGAAGTGCCTGAGGAAGAGCGGGATGCTCGACCAGCCCAGGAGCGTGAGAACGACCATGGCGACGCCGGAGCGTTTGGAGAGCGCGGGCTTGGCGAGGTTGGGGAGCGAGCCGGAGGGCTGGGCTGGGTCGTGGGCTGGGTCGGGCATGGGAGGGGATGGTACGAGTGGGGAGCGCGGATGTTCGCTTTGCTTGGATGTTGAGAGGGCAAAGCGAGAGCGAAGAGTCGGCTCGGAGAGCCGACTTACTGGGAAGGCCGCGTGAATGACCGCACGACCAGGGCGCTGTTTTTGGCGCCAAAGGCCAGGCAGTTGATGAGGATGTTGTGGTCGCGCTGTTGCGCGATGGGCACGGCGTGGTTGGGTGTGTAGTCCAGATCGCACTGGGCATCGGGCGTGTTGAGGTTGATCGTGGGGAGCAGGAACGCCCTGGGCCCGGCGTCGGCGTTGGTCAGGCCGGCGAGCGTGGAGACCAGGGCCGCGAGCCCGCCGGCGCCTTGGGGGTGGCCGATGCTGGATTTGACGGAATGGCCGCGGAGTGTTGGGGCGTGGTCGCGGAAGACCTTCTTGATGACGGCCGTCTCGGTCGCGTCGTTGAGTGGCGTGCCCGTGCCGTGATAATGGACGAGGTTGATGTCGGTGGTTTCGAGCGTTGCGTCGGCGAGGGCGAGCTCGATGGCGCGGGCGGATTCGTGGAGGTCGGGGGCGGGGCGGACGCGGTGGTAGGCGTCGCAGGTTGCCCCGTAGCCGAGCGCGCGCGCGATTGGGAGCGCGCCGCGTGATTCCGCGTGGTCCTCGCGTTCGAGCACGATGGACCAGGCGCCCTCGCCCAGCACGAAGCCGTCGCGCGATTGATCGAAGGGGCGCGACGCGGTGCCGGCCTGGGATGGGTTTTCGCGGAAGTTGCGCGTCGAGATCACGCGCAGGAGTTCCATGCCCATGAGTGTTTCAACGCGGACGTGCGCGTCGGCCCCGATGACGACCACGGCGCGGGGCGCGCCGGGCCGATCACTGCGGAGTTGGTCCATGGCGATGCCCACGGCGTCGGAGGACGACGCGCAGCCGGTGGACACGCACAGCGACGGGCCGCGCAGGCCGAGGGTGATTGAGAGCTCGCCGGCGAGGTTGCCGTGGGTGGCGTTGGTGATGGTCCAGAGCGAGGTGCGTTCACCGGCGTGGAACGCGGCGGCCTGGGTGAGGGTGAAGTCGATGCCCCCGCCGCCGGTGCCCAGGATGAGGCCGATCTGGCGCGTGGGTTCGAGGTCGTGGGTTGCGTTGGGGGCGGGCCGAACTGGCGGCTGGTCGGCGAGCGGGAACGGGAGCTTGGCCTGGGTCATCGCTTCGCGTGCGGCGGCGACGCCCATGGGGATGAGCGCGGGGACACGCTGGATGTCCGCGGCCGACATGACGCTGCGCGGGTCAAAGTTGGTGCAGCGTGCGGCGACGCTGGACTTGAGGCGCGGGTCGGCGAATGGGAGCGGCGTGACGCCGGATCGCCCCGCGCGGAGGGCGCGAGCAAACGCAGCCACACCGACACCCAGCGGAGTGACGGCCCCCAGCCCGGTGATCACAACGCTGGGGCGGTCAGCACGCACGCGGGGTCCTTCATTCGTAGCTGCGACGAGATGCGACGAAAAAACGCGCGGACCCAGAGGGTTCGTGGCTCACCAAGCGCTCGATTCATCAGCGCAGGCGTAAGGGTCGGGCTGATGGTGCTGTTGGACCAATGAAGAGTCGGCTCGGAGAGCCGACCTACCTTGCCGACGCTGCTCACGCCGTTTCGGACTTTCCGATCTGCCATTCTTCGAGTTCGATCGGCGCCTGGCGGCCGAAGATCGTGACGAGGACTCGGACGAGGCCCTTTTCGGGGACGAGTTCTTCGACGGTGCCCTCGTAGCCCTGGAAGGGGCCTTCCTTGATGGCGACGTGCTCGCCCTTTTCGTAGACCATCTTGATGTTGGGCTGGTCTTCGGGCTTGCGGCTGTCCACGAGCATCTTTTCGATCTCGTGGTCCTTCATGGGCGTGGGGCGGCCGGCGGTGCCGACGAAGTCGCCGACGCCGGTGGTTTCTTTGATGAGGAAGAAGACGTCCTGGGGGATTCGGCCGTCGAGTTCGAGGCGCATCTCGACGAAGACGTAGCCGGGGTAGAGCTTGGTCTCGGTGATCTTTTGCTTGCCGCCCTTGATGGTCTTGGTTTTTTCGGTGGGGACGAGGATTCGTCCCACGAGGTGGGACATGCGTTCGATCTGGACCTTACGGAGGAGGGTTTCGCGGACGCTGGACTCTTTGTTGGAGGCGACGCGGAGGACGAACCAGTTCATCCCTTCGGCGCGGATGGCCTCGTCGGGGGAGACCAGGCCGACGCGTTCGTCGGGGCGGCCGTCGAGGGTGGCGGACTTGGTGGCTTTGGTTTCGTCGCTCATGGGTCACCTCGTGAGAGTGGTACCTGGTGGAATGGTCGCGGGTTCGGGCGAAGAAGTCAGATTGGAAGGTCTGAACAGAATGATAAACGCTGGGCCGATGGCCCAGCGTTGCGGGGAAGCTGGGAGAGGGGAACCCCCTCGGTGCCTGTGAATCGCGTAGGCCGAATCACGGACGCACGGTTGATTGGCCGTGCCCGAGCGGGGGGACCAAGCGGGTCACTTGGTTCGCAGGATGTCGATCGCCTGGAAGAAGCTGGAGAAGCCGAAGTCGATGACGAAGAGAGTTCCGGCGATGAGGATGCAGGCGGCGATGACGACCCAGGTGGAGCCCATGATCGCGCGGCGGGTGGACCAGTTGACCTTGCGCATCTCGCTGTCGGTGGCGATGAGGAACTCGACGCTGGAGGGCTTGCGCCCGACGTATAGATACGAGAGGAATACGCCCAAGGCTGCGATCGCGGCGGCGAACCCGGCCTGGAGGTAGAAGAGCGGGAAGACGGGGACGGGATTGATGACCGCCACCGGGATCGGCGCGGCGGTCGAGTTGTTGCTGGAGTTGCGGATGGCCTGGGCTTCGGCGACGGAGCGGCCGGAGTTGAGTTCGATGGCATCCAGCCGGACGATCGGTTCTCCCGCGGGTCCGGTGGAGGGTTCGCCGGACTTCCCCGAGCCGATGACCATTTCTGAACCGTCGCCGGAGAGCTTCGTGGTGACGAGGTTGATCGGCGTGCCGGGCGTGAGCGAGGCGTCGGTGGCGCGGAGCGTTGCCTGCCAGTGGTCGGTGGGCAGGGTGATCGCGCCGAGCTGTTTGTAGGACCAGCCAGCGGCGGCGAGGCAGATGGCGTTGAGGGCGACGACGGTGAGGACGCGGACCCAGTAGCCTTCGCCGGATTTGAATATGAATCCGCCGTGGTGGTCGTGCTTGCCCAGGGCGACGGGGGGTTCACCGCCCCCAGGAGTGCCCGTGCCGCCGCGGCCGTTCTGCGTGGTGGCCAAATCACGCCGGGAGGGACTTGAACCCGCAACCTGCGGATTTGGAATCCGCTGCTCTACCGATTGAGCTACCGGCGTACTGGGATCGTTTTTTTGAGGGTCGTTGGGCATGAGGGAGCGCGAAGCGGGAGAGGCTTACGGAGCGGGTGGACCTTGAGTCACGAGAGATTCGGGGCGGCACGCCCCGGCTCACACCAGCTGGATCAACGCGGATTACTTGCGCTTGACCTTGTGCTTGGTGTGCTTGCGGACTCGGGGGGAGTACTTCATCAGGCCTTCCTTGAGGCCTTCGGGCATGCCGCCCTTGATGTTGACCTGGGTGCGGTAGTTGAGGTCTCCGGTCTCGGTGCACTGGAGCCAGAGGTACTCGCGGGCGTTGGATTTCTTCTTGGCCATGGTCGTTCTCGGCTTTCACCCCGCCGGTGCGGGTCGGATGGTCGGGAAATTGGATGTTTCGTTGACGAAGCCGTCCGAGCCGCCTTTCGACGGCTCGGACGGGTTGAGAATCGTAGGCCGAGCACTTTCCGACGCTGTTTTCAACGAACGGTCTGTGTTCGGTCGGAAGTTCTTACTCGATGATCTCGGTGACGGTACCCGAGCCGATCGTGCGGCCGCCTTCACGGACGGCGAAGCGGAGGCCCTTCTCCATGGCGACGGGCTTGCCCATGAGGTCGATTTCCATTTCGATGTTGTCGCCGGGCATG
>JBGAOD010000186.1:0-1434 GCA_044221955.1 Phycisphaerales bacterium
AGGGTTCACAACGCACCGCCTCCCGTTGGTCCACTCGCCGAACAGGTCCTTCCAACCCAGTCTACCCGACACTCCCCCGAAACAAACCCTTTCTTTCCGCCAGCAGCAGGGACGCCACGGTTTTCCCGTCGATCAGGTCACCCCGGTCCAGCATCGCCATCGCCTCGCCTACCCCAATCGGGTGGACTGTGATGCTCTCGTCGGCCTCCAGCCTTTGCCCAACCTGCCGCAGACCGACCGCCGCATACGCGTGCATCATCTCGTCGGTCATGCCCGGCGTCGTATAGAACCGGCCGAGCGGCACCAGAGTTGCGGCCGAGTACCCCGTCTCCTCCTCCAACTCCCGGGCCGCAGTGAGCATCGGGTCCTCACCGTGTTCCATGGTCCCCGCTGGCAGCTCCCAGAGCACAACGCGGGGCGCAAAGCGGTAGTTCCGAATAAACACAATCTGAACGCCCGTCGTACTCACGCCCGAAGTCTGCTCCAAAATCGGCAAGATCACCGCCGCCCCCGGGTGCCGGACGACCTGGCGCTTGATCTCCCCGCCCTGCTTGTCCCGGAGGGTGAGCTGCTCGAAATCGTACTTGGCACCGTGGAAGATCACATCGCGGGCCACTTCCGGCGACGCGGGCGGGTCGGATCGAACTCGCGCCTGAGAGGGTGATGAACTCCGCTCGGACGGTGTATTGTTCTGCGCGCTCATCGCCGAGCGTAGGTTTCCCGTGACCGCCCCATGACCACCCACGCGCCAGCTCCCAGCGCCCACGAACCGGCCGCGGTTCTCAACCGCGAACGCCCGAGCAGCCCCACGCCCCCCATCATCCGCCTCATCAAAATCCACAAGTCCTTCGGCCCGCAGCGCGTGCTCGACGGGATCAACCTGGACATCCCCCAGGCCCAGACCACCGTCGTCCTCGGGCCCTCCGGCTGCGGCAAGTCCGTCATGCTCAAGCACATCGTCGGGCTGCTCCGCCCCGATTCAGGTGAAATCTACTTCGACGGGCGGCGTATCGACACCCTCCGCGAGGGCGAGCTGCGCGCCGTCCGCCTCCAGATCGGGCTGCTCTTCCAGATGGGCGCGCTCTTCGATTCCATGACCGTCGCCGAGAACATCGCCTTCCCCCTCATCGAGCACACCAAGTTCACCCCCACGGAACGAAAGAAAAAGATCGCGCAGGCGCTCGCAACCGTTGACCTCGACGGAATCCAGGAAAAACTGCCCGCTCAGCTTTCGGGCGGTCAACGCAAACGCGTCGCCCTTGCCCGCGCCATCGTCCTCGAACCCCGCGTCGTGCTCTACGACGAACCCACCACCGGGCTCGACCCCATCCGCTCCGACGGCATCAACGAGCTCATCATCAAACTCAAACGCACCATGGGCGTGACGAGCATCGTCGTCACCCACGACCTCGTCTCGGCCAAAAAGGTCGCCGA
>JBGAOD010000186.1:1497-4892 GCA_044221955.1 Phycisphaerales bacterium
CGTCGTCATGCTCCTCGGTGGAAAAGTCGCCGCCGACGGCACCTACAAAGAACTCGAACAGAGCGCCGACCCGCGCATCCAGCACTTCGTCGCCGGGCAGTACGATAAAGCCGACGACGACGCCACGTACTCCGCGCCGCCCGTCCGGCGCGTCAACGAAACGGACATCCTCCCATGATGAGCGCTCTCAAACGCGATTTCTTCACCGGGCTCACCGCCCTTGTCGGGCTCGTCGGGCTCGTCGTCACGCTCTGGCTCATCGGCGACCTCAAGGACGTCGTCCAGGAAACCTACACCTTCACCCTCAAGCTCAACAGCGCCAGCACCCTGGGTGAAACCAGCCGCGTCGCGCTCAACGGCGTCAAGGTCGGCGGCGTCCTCAAGTCACGCAACCAGGACAACCCCGCCGAGGGCGTAGTCCTCACGCTCAAGATCAAGCAGGGCGTCCGAATCCCCGACAACTTCACCGTCTACGTCGATCGCGGCTTCGTCGGCGAATCCGTCCTCCAACTCGACATCCCCGAACCCACCCCCGAACACCCCGCCAGCACAGGTTTCGTCGAGCCCGGCAGCGTCTACTCACGCCGTGCCAAGACCCTCTTTGACGCCATCAGCGACCCCATGCGCGAACCCCTCGCCAAGCTCAACGTCGTCGCCGACAGCATCGAGAAGCTCGCCGCCACCTACGACAAGGTCGGCAACGAGGCCCTCGACCTCATGAAACCCCGCACGCCCGCCGAGGTCCAGGCCGGGGCCGCACCGAATATCCGGTCGTCCCTCGCGTCCATCGAGAAAACGCTGACCGGCGCGCAGGCGTGGCTCAACGACGACGCCCTCCGCGCCGACACCAAGACCGCAATCTCCAAAGTCAGCACCACCGCCGACGCCTGGACCGCCACCGCCAAGTCCACCGACACCCAGGTCACGACACTCGGCCCGAAGATTTCTGACGCGATCGATGAAGCCAAAGCAACGATGCGCCGCGTCGGGTCGGCCGCGGACCAGGTCAACGAGATCGCCGCCGCCATCAACAAGGGCGACGGAACCGCCGGCAAGTTCATCAACAACCCCGACCTCTACAACAACCTCAACGACGCCGCGGCACGCCTTGAGAAAGCGCTGGTCGAACTGCAATTGCTCATCCAGAAGTACAAATCCGAAGGCATCCCGATCAAACTTTGAACGCGAGGCGAACGCGATCGCGCCGCCGGGAATGTGGAACATTCCGCTCGCCAGGCGGTCCAATGTATTGTCAGTGATCGCTAACCTGTGAATAATCCCTGACCGCAGCGCCCCCGAACCACACCCGGCCGCGAGTTCGGCCGGTCTCAAACAAACCACACAAGGACTCACACCATGACCACCGCGTCCATGACCGTCCCGACCACTCGCACCCGCTCCAACACCGGCCTCGTCCTCCTCGCCGCCGCATGGCTCGGCGCAACCCTCGCCGGGTGCAGCACCCCTCCCCTCGGCGACCGCACCGGCCGCGTCGAGCCGGGCCGCACCACCGAGGCCGAACAACGCTCGGGCCAGGTCTACATCTCCGACCTCGACGACGCCACCGAAAAAATGTCCATGAAGTTCATCGCCGACCTCAACGGCCGCCTTGCCGAGAGCGACTTCCGAATCAACGGCGAGCAGCAGAAAGTCACCATCGTCTTCGGCGACATCACCAACAAGTCCGGCTCCATGCCCAGCTCCGACATCGAGGCCATCCGCTCCAACTTCCAATCGACCGTGATGGAGAGCGAAGACCTCCGCGCCCACTGCCGCTTCGTCCGCGACAAGGCCAACTTCGAGCGCCTCCGCGCCACCGAGTTCGGCCCCGGCCCCACCAACCCCACCACCCCCGGCACCGGCGTCCGCTCCCTCGACCAGCGCTTCACCTACTTCCTCAACAGCGAAATCTACGGCATCAACCGCGGCTCAACACGCCAATTCACCATCAACTTCTCCCTCATGCGCGCCAGCGACGGCGAAGAAGTCTGGAAGCCCAACTACAAGCAAACCTACTCCTTCAACTGAACCCGAACAACTACACAGTCGCACCACGCGAGCCTCCAGTCAACCATCTCACAATGACACGCGGTCGGCCAATGCCCCAGATCCTCGCGGGAACTCAGCGCGCATCCCGAACCAACCGTTCGGCCGTGACAAGAGTTGAGTACCCACGCCTCATCACGCCCGCCGCAGCCGCGCTCATGCTCTTCCTCTCCGCCATCCCCGGCTGCGCCTCCCCCACCGCCACCCGCGGCGGCGCATCCACCCTCATCACCATCGCCGATATCGACGAGGTCGTCGAACAGATGGCCCTCCGCCTCGCCTCAAGCTCGTTCATGGCCCAACGCTCCGCCACTTCCGACCCGATCTCGCTCACGCTCACCAAGCCCGTGAACTACACCAACGACGTCATCCGCGACGGCGACCGCTGGACGCTCATCCAGAACGTCACGAACTCGCCGACGATGCAAGCGATGACACGCGAGCGCAACGTCAAGCTCATCATCCCGCGTGAATTCTTCGACAGCCTCAAGGAGAACAGCGCCGACGCCCGCGACATGAACATCGACCGCAAACCCACTCACGTCATGGACGCCACCCTCCGCACCATCACCCGCAGCGGCGGCGACGCACGCGCAGACCAGTACGAATGCACCTACGCCATCTCCTCGCTCGCCACCGGCGAGGTCGTCTGGCAGGACGTCTTCAAGATCAAACGCCTCGCCTACGGAGTGCAGTACAACTAGCCGCTCCCCGAGAAGAGACACACAACCGATCCCGCCACCGACCAACGAACCCCACGCGCACGCGTGGGACGAATCCCGCAAGCGAACATGACCACCATCGCGAGCAAACTCCCCGCTCGACTCTTCACACGCGAGCACGCTAGCCGCGTCCTTCGCACACTCGTTGCTGGCACCGCCATCGCATTCACTCTCTCGCTGCCCGCCTGCGCCCCCGCCCCCATGGAGATCCAAGTCCGCTCCGACCTCCAGCGCGGCCGATTCCCCGAAGCACGCCGCGCACTCCTCCCCATCGTCTCCGACACCTCCCCCGCCGCCCAGGAATCTCGCGAGTTCCTCCTCAACCGCATGCGCCTCGGCATGGTCACGCTCGCCGACGGCCAGCCCAAACTCGCCGAGCCCGTGATGTTCGAGACCTTCCTCCAACTCCGCCGCCAGGGGATCAACGACGACGCGACCGTCGAAGCCGGCATCTTCGGCGAGCGCGGCGTGATCTTCTGGAAGGGCGAACCATTCGAGCAGGCGTACGCCTACTCCTCCATCGCGCAGAATTACGCGATGCTCGGGCAGTGGGACAACGCCCGTGCCGCAGCCCTCAACTCGCTCTTCCTCCTCAAAAACTTCGGCGAGACCAGCATAGGCCAGCGC
>JBGAOD010000187.1:0-4886 GCA_044221955.1 Phycisphaerales bacterium
CGTGCGGGCCTCGGGCGGCGTTACGGAAAATCAGGAGTCGGGCGGCTACGGCATCGGGTCCGTCCACGCGCACATGCAGAGGCTGGCGCAGAGCGCCCGCGCTCTGGGGCTCTCGGAATCTCTCCGCGTCAACGCGCTCGCCGAGGCCTGCGCTCGAACGGTCGCCAAGGCGGCCCTGGACATGCCCGGCGTCGATCGCTTCCGCGTGCGCCTCACCGTCACCGGCGGCGATCTCAACATGCTCGGCAAGCCCTCCACCAGCGCGGACAGCACCGACGGGGGAGCGCGCAAGAGCGGACAAGACCCGACGGTGTTGATCGTCGCCCAGCCCGCGACGGTCTATCCCGACGAAATGTTCGAGCGCGGCGTGGCGGCCGTGATCGCGGACCTGAAGGTCAACCCGCTCGATCCGTTCAGCGGGCACAAGACGCTGAACTACTGGGGCCGGCTGCGCGAGCTGCAGGTCGCGGCCGGGAAGCGGGCGGGCGAGGCACTGGTCTTCCAAGTCACCAACCACCTCGCGGGCGGGTGCGTGAGCAACGCGTTCGTGGTGAAGGACGGCGTGCTCTACACGCCCATCGCACGCGGCGAAGAGCAAGAGGTCGCGGGACGCGACGAGTTCGACCACGACAATGACGACGAAGGCGGTGCCGGCCCGGGGAAGTCGGGCGCGGGCGTGCCCGGCGGGCTGTCGGGCGGGAGTTCGGGCGGCGGGAGTCGTCGCGCGGTCATGCCCAGCCCCGTGCTGCCCGGCATCACGCGGCGGACGGTGATGGACCTTGCACGCGATCGCGGCACGGACGTGGTGCGGCGGATGCTCACCATCGACGACGTGCTCAACGCCGACGAGGTCTTCCTGACCAACTCAAGCTGGGGCGTGCTGCCGGTGGTGAAGGTGGAGCGCGAGGCGATCGGCGACGGGGTGGTGGGGCCGATGACCAAGGCGGTGCGCGGGGCGTGGGTTGCTTCTGTTGATTCCGGGGTGTGATCGGGCGGATGCTTTTTTAGAGAGCGTCGGAAGTGTCCGTGCGTTCACGCACCACGACTCTCACATTCCTCCGCCCCTGCCCGTCCATCTTCAGCACCCCCATCGCCAGCCGTGCGATCGCCCGCAGGCCCGCGAAAAACAGCGTGACCAGCACGACGATCAGCCCGATGGGGACGAGGACGACAATCGCCAGCGCGACCGCGGCCAGGATCAGCACCCACAGCACGAGGCGGGCAAAGAACGAAGGCCGGCTGTTGACGCTGGTAAAGACCCGCGAGCCGTGCTGCGAGAGGTTGAAGGTTGAAATCTCCACCGGGGATTGTACGTCGGTTCGCATTTGACAAGCGTGACGCGGATCTGGTGTAGGGTCATTGACGAGAGTTGCGCGATGTCCTCGCCCCGACGGGGCGCAGGGCTGTAGCCACGGGTGGAGCGAGTCCGCGAGCGGAACCCGTGGACAGTCCGTGTGATGCTTCTCGCCCTGAAGGGGCGAAGGATTCTCTATCTCTCCGGCTCATGGAGAATTGCGTCCATTCCTTTGCCCCTTCGGGGCAAGATTCCTGCGAGCATCGAGTACCACGGGTTCCGCGACGCTCAGAGCCGCGTCGCTGCACCCGTGGCTACATCCCGCGACCCCTCCGGGGTCCACTCATCGAGCCGGCATTAGGAAAGTTGAGCGGTGCGCACCGGACGCGGATCGCTCGCTACCATCGCGCTGATGGCCTCCCCGGAATCCAACTCCACGCCCACCGCTTCACACTCGGCCTCGGCCCCTGTGCTCGCGCCCGACCAGCAGTTTGTCCACCTGCACCTGCACACCGAGTACTCGCTGCTCGACGGCGGGAACAAGATCGATCGCCTCGTCAATCGCGTGGCTGAGCTGGGCATGAACGCGGTCGGCATCACCGACCACGGCAACATCTTCGGCACCGTCGCGCTCTACCAGGCCTGCAAAGAAAAGAACATCAAAGCGATCCTTGGCGTCGAGGCCTATGTCGCGCAGGGCCCTCGCCAAGACCGCACGTACACGGGCACCGGCGACGGCGGGTTCCACCTCGTGCTGCTCGCGGAGAACAACGTCGGCTGGCAGAACCTGCTCGTGCTCTGCTCCGAGGCCTACCTGACCGGGTTCTACTACAAGCCGCGCATCGACCGCGAGCTGCTGGCCAAGCACAGCGACGGGCTGATCGCGATCAACGGGCACCTGGGCTCGGAGATCGGTGATGCGCTGCTTGATTACGAACGAACCGGCGATCAGAAGCACTGGGAGAAGGCCGTCGAGAGCGCGGAGTGGCACAAGAGGGCGTTCGGCATTCGTGATTCGGCATTCGGGCCGCAATCAACGAATGCCGAACATCGAATGCCGAATGCCTCTCCCCGCTTCTTCATCGAACTCCAGCACCACATCTCCGAGCAGAACTCGATCAACAAGCACCTGGTCCGGCTCGCCAAGGAGCTCGATCTGCCGCTGGTGTGCGACAACGACGCGCACTTTCTCAAGGCCGAGGACCACGACGCGCACGACACGCTGGTGTGCATCTCGACGGGCAAGGGCAAGCAGGACGAGCAGCGGATGCGCTACCCGCCGCAGCTTTATGTGAAGTCGCCGGGCGAGATGCGGGCACTTACGGAAGATATGTCACCGGAGGTCGCCGCGGAGTGGGCGACGGCCTGCGACAACACGGTCAAGATCGCCGAGCGTTGCAACGTGAAGCTGCCGCTGGGCGCCAACAACGCGCCGATGGTGCGGATCGACCTGCCCAAGCCCAAGGACCTGCCCAAGCACGATGCGCCCGAGTTCGCGGGCGATCTGACGGCGTGGTACAAGGCGTTCTGCGCCAAGTTCGAGCTCAAGCCGTTTACGTCGCAGCCGACGGCGGATGAACTCCAAGCAGCGAAAGTCCAGTGCGATGAAGCGTTGCGGATGCTGGCCGAGGCGGGGTTCATCTGGCGTTACGGGCCGGAGGAAAGAGACGGAGAGACGGAGAGAGGAAGAGACGGAGTGGGAAACACTTCGGATCTCGCCGATGGCACCGTCGCGCCGCAATCTTCTTCCACTCCGTCTCTCCGTCTCTCCGTCTCTTCGTCTCTCGCCCTCCGCCACTCCCGCCTCAACCGCGAGCTGAAAATCCTCGCCGACAAGAACATCTCGGCGTACTTCCTGATCGTCTGGGACTTCGTCAACTGGGGCCGGCAACGCGGCATCCCGGCCCTCGCTCGTGGTTCGGGCGTGGGCACGATGGTCGGCTACACGCTGGGGCTCTCCAACGCCTGCCCGGTCCAATACGGCCTGCTCTTCGAGCGCTTCACCGACCCCGATCGCAGCGAATACCCGGATATCGATATCGATCTTTGCCAGGACGGGCGCGGCGACGTCATCAATTACGTGCGCCAGAAGTACGGGCATGTGGCCCAGATCATCACGTTCGGGACGATGAAGGCGCGGGCGGCCGTACGCGACGTGGGGCGCGTTTTCGGGCTGCCGCTGCCGGATGTTGATCGCATCGCCAAGCTGATCCCCGAGGCCCTCGGCACGACACTCGACAGCGCTCTGGCGGAGGAGCCCGACCTCAAGAAGCTGTACGACTCCGACGAGCGCATCAAACGCCTCATCGACAACGCCCGCACGCTCGAAGGGCAGGCGCGGCACGCGTCTGTCCACGCGGCGGGCGTGATCGTGGCGACCAGGCCGCTGCACGAGATCGTGCCGCTGTACAAGCAATCGGGCTCGGAAGAGAACGAGATCGTCACGCAGTGGGACGGCCCGACGTGCGAGAAGATGGGCCTGCTCAAGATGGACTTCCTGGGCCTGCGCACGCTGAGCGTAATCGAGCGGGCGAAGAAGCTGATCGTGGGGTCGTTGCCAGAGGCGGAGATCTTCGCGGCGGTCGGTCGGAAGATCGGCGACGGCGGGCCGCACCCGCTCGACCTCGACCGCCTCGACTTCACCGATCAGCGCGTCTTCGACATGTTCCGCCGCGGCGACACCACCGGCGTCTTCCAGTTTGAATCCGGCGGCATGCGCCGCTTGCTGGTCGAGATGAAGCCCGACCGGCTCGAGGACCTGATCGCCGCCAACGCGCTCTTCAGGCCCGGGCCGATGGACCTGATCCCGGACTACAACCGTCGCAAGCACGGGCAGGACGAGGTTCCCAAAGTCCACCCGATCGTCGAGCAGTACACGGCCGAGACGTACGGCGTGATGGTCTACCAAGAGCAGGTCATGCAGATCGTGCACGGCCTCGGCGGCATCAGCCTGCGGAACGCCTACTCGCTCATCAAGGCCATCAGCAAGAAGAAGCAGAAGCAGATCGACGCCGAGAGGCCGACGTTCATCGAGGGCGCGGTCAAGCAAGGGCTGACGAAAGCCAAAGCCGAGGAACTCTTCGAGCTGATCCTGAAGTTCGCCGGGTACGGCTTCAACAAGAGCCACTCGACGGGCTACGCGATCGTGGCGTACCAGACGGCGTACTTGAAGACGTTCTTCCCCAACCAGTACATGGCCGCGTTCCTGACCTTCGAGTCCGCGGCCAACAAGGTCAGCGAGTGGATCCCGTATCTTGAAGATTGCCGACGCACGCGGTTTGTCGAGCCGAGTACGGGGAAGGTTATCAAAGCCGGTGTCGAGGTCAGGCCACCCGACGTGAACCTGTCGGACGCGGACTTCACCGTTGTCTACGGCCCCGACGAGCCGCACACCGCGAGCGCCGGGCACGTGCGCTTCGGGCTCGGCGCGATCAAGGGCGCGGGCGAGAAGGCGATCGAGGCGATCATCGCGGAGCGACGTGGCTTGGGGAAGAAAAGTGGCGAAGTGGCGGAGTGGCAAAGTGGTAAAGTGAAAGACGGGGAAGATTCTTCTTCACTTCGCCACTCCGCCACTTTGCCACTCCGCCACTTC
>JBGAOD010000018.1:0-13899 GCA_044221955.1 Phycisphaerales bacterium
AGCGCGCGGGGTTCCGCGAGCGGGCCCTCGACCAGATTTCGACCAAGCTCGGGCGGCGCGATCTGCGCTCACGAATCCGAGCCGAGAAGGTCATCACCCCGGCCGACTGGCAGGGCTCGAACATCCAGTTCGGCGCGACCTTCAACCTCGCCCACAACCTCGGCCAGATGCTGCACAAGCGGCCTCAGAACAAGCTGCGCGGGTTCGAGAACGTCTACCTCGTGGGCGGCGGCACGCACCCGGGGAGCGGGTTGCCGACGATCTTCCTGTCGGCCCAGATCAGCGCGGCGATGTTGAGCGATGCGGCTGGAGTCGGGAGCGTTCCGGTTTCGCGGGCGAATGTGACTCCCGATGCTGTTCCCGTGTGAGATGTTCGCCTTACCGGGTGCCCTGTCGCGCTCGTATGATCGCGCGGAGGCCACATGCCCGCGGATGCAACGCAATCCGACCGATCGCGCCCGCACGTCGTCATCGTCGGCGGTGGCTTCGGCGGGCTGTACGCGGCCCGGGCGCTGGGTGCCGCGCCCGTGCGCATCACGCTGGTCGATCGGCGGAATCACCACCTCTTTCAGCCGATGCTTTATCAGGTTGCGACGGCGGCGTTGTCGCCGGCGAACATCGCCGCGCCGATCCGGCGCGTGCTTCGGCGTCAGAAGAACACCAGCGTGCTGCTGGCCGAGGCAACGGCGATCGATACGGCGCGGCGGGTCGTGAAGCTCACGGACGGCGAACTGAGCTATGACTGGCTGATCTTGGCCGCGGGCGCGACGCACTCGTATTTCGGGCGCGACGACTGGGCCGGGAACGCTCCCGGGCTCAAGACCGTGGACGATGCGCTGGAAATCCGTCGTCGTTTCCTGATCGCGTTTGAGCACGCCGAGCGGGAGATGGACCCGCAACGCCGTCGCGCCGAGCTGACGTTCGTGGTCATCGGCGGCGGTCCGACCGGCGTCGAGCTGGCGGGCGCGATGGCGGAGATTGCGCATAGCGCGATCCCGCGCGATTTTCGATCGGTCGATACGGCGACCGCCCGCATCATCCTGGTTGAAGCGGGCGATCGCATCCTGACCGCGTTCCCGCCCGAGCTTTCTCACGCGGCCAAATCGGATCTCGAACGGCTCGGCGTGGAGGTGCGTTTGAACGCGCGGGTGACCGAGGTTGAGGCGCGTGGCGTTGCGATCGGCGCGGAGCGGATCGACGCGGCCAACGTGATCTGGGCGGCGGGGGTGCGGGCGTCGCCGATTGGAGCGTCGCTGGGTGTGCCGATGGACCGCGCGGGGCGGGTGATCGTGAACCCGGACTTGACCATTCCCGGGCATCCAGGGGTGTTCGTGGTGGGCGATCTGGCGCTCGCCGCGGACGCCAAGACCGGCAGGCCTGCTCCGGGGGTGTGCCCGGCCGCGATCCAGATGGGCCAGTACGCCGCGCGGGTCATCGCCGACGAGGTTCGCGCGGGCGCCCGATTCGGAACCGATGGCAACGGCGCGTCCCGTGCCCGCAGCCCGTTCCACTACTTTGACAAGGGAATCCTGGCGACGATCGGACGCAACAAGGGCGTGGCGTCGATCGGGCGGTTGAGGTTTTCCGGGGTCATCGCGTGGCTGCTGTGGGCTCTCGTGCATGTCATGTTTCTGATCGGGTTCCGCAACCGGATCATGGTGATGATCGAGTGGGCCTGGCTGTATTTCTTCTTTGATCGCGGGGCACGGTTGATCACCGGGGAGATCGAAGCAGCCCCGGGCGGACCGGCGTCGCCCGCATCGAGCGGGACCCCGGAGCGACCCGCGGACGAAATCGTCGGGTGATCTGAAACGCGAGCGCGTCTCGCCGGTATCCTTCCCGCTCGATCCACGAACCAATCCGGGGCGTGGAACACTCGATCGTGGAGGCACTCATGAATCGCTCAATCCGTCCTCGTAGCGCCGGGCGCGGGCTCGCCGCCCTTGCTCTTTCCGCCGTCGCCGCGTTCGCGTTCACCAACGCCTCGGCGTTGCCCGCTCCGGCCGGGATCGAACCGGCCGGCCCTGGGCTGGTCGCGCCCTCGGCCCCGCCGGAAGCAAAGTCGGCCGGCAAGCTCTTTGACTACCGCGACATCACGCTGGACAACGGGCTGCGGGTCGTCACGCTGGAAGATTTTTCCTGCCCGATCGTGGCCGTACACCTGTGGTACCACGTCGGCAGCAAGGACGAGAACCCCGAGCGGCAGGGGTTCGCGCACATGTTCGAGCACATGATGTTCCAGGGGACCGACCGGCTGGGCCCGACCGGGCACTTTGACAACGTCCACCGCGTCGGCGGCGACTGCAACGCGTACACGAACTTTGACAACACGACGTACATCCAGACCGTGCCCGCCAACCAGCTCTCGATGGTGATGTACCTCGAGGCCGAGCGGATGAGCTTTTTGCGGATCGATCAGAAGTCGTTCGACACGGAGCGCAAGGTCGTTGAAGAGGAACGGCGGCTGGGTCTGAATCGGCCCTACGGAACGCTGGCCGAGCAGATTCTGCCGGCGATGTTCAAGACGCACCCGTACCAGTGGTCGCCGATCGGCAAGATCCCGCACCTGCGGGCGGCCTCGGTGCAGGACCTCCGCGATTTCTGGACCAAGTACTACGTCCCCAACAACGCCACGCTGGTCGTGGTCGGCGCGGTCAAGCACGAGGACGCGCAGGCCGAAGCGAAGAAAGCGTTCGGATGGATCCCCAAGGGACCCGACCCCGAGCGCGTCAGCGTCCGCGAGCCGCTGCCCACCAGGGCCCGCTCGATCACGATCAAGGAACAGAACGCGCCCGCGCCGATCGTCGGCATCGGGTTCCCCGGCGTGCCGTTGGGGCACAAGGACAGCTACGCGCTGAGCGTGCTGACGACGATCCTGGGCGGCGGCGAGAGCAGCCGGCTGTATCGTGAGCTCGTGGCGGACAAGCAGATGGCGGTCTTCGCGTTGTCGGGCGCGTTCTCGCTGGAGAACCACGGCATCACGGGCGCGGCGGCTGTGCTGTCGCCGCTCAAGGGCAACACCAAGAAGGTGATGAAGGCGGTCGAAGCGCAGATCGAGAAGATCCGCAACGAGCCGGTGACCGAGGACGAGTTGCTCAAGGGCAAGAACCAGTTGCTCCAGCAGGTCGTGGCGCAGAACCTGACGGTGTCCAGCAAGGCCAGCGTGCTTGGTCAGGCGGCCGTGCTTGAGGGCGATATCTCGCGCGTCAACCGACAGTTCGACGACATCCGCGCGGTGACCATCCAGGACGTGCAGCGCGTCGCGAAGGAGTACTTCGCGCCCGAGCGGGCGCTGAAAATCACGGTCGAGCGCAACCTGCTGGGCACGGTCTTCGGGAGCAAGAAGAACCCGGAGGAGGACGCGCCGATCACGGCCAAGCCCGAGGAGAACTCGCCGCCGCCGGGTCGCCCGGGCGTGAAGCGGCCCGAGTATGTGGCCGCGACGCCGCCGCGGGGCGGGCTGCTGCCTTTCAAGGCCTCGCCCGAGTACCAGAGCGCGACGCTCGACAACGGGCTCAAGGTTGTGTGCGTGCCCAACCACGAGGTGCCGTATGTGACAGCGCAGCTCGGGCTGCTGGCCGGGACGTGGTGCGAGCCGAAGATCGGCGTGGCCAACATGACGCTGTCCATGCTGACCAAAGGGACCACGGCCAAATCCGAGGGCGAACTGGCCAAGGAGCTTGATACCTACGCGATCTCGCTCGGCGGGAGCGCGGGGGCGGACAGTTCGAGCGTCACGGCCGGATGCGTGACCGATCAAGTCGATCACGCGGTCAAGCTGTTGGCGGAAGTTGTGCTCACGCCGACCTTCCCCGCCAAGGAGTTCGAGAAGATGCGCACGCAGATGCGCACGGGGCTGGCGATCTCGACCAACGAGGCGGCCTACGTTGCGGACCGCGAGCTGCGCCAGCGCCTCTACGGCTCGCACCCCTACGCCCACACGACCACCGGCGAGCTCGCCGACGTCGACGCGCTCAAGGCCGACGAGCTCGCGCCGTGGTGGACGCAGTACGCTCGCCCCGACATGGCGACGCTGATCTTCGCGGGTGATATCGAGCTGTCCCGCGCGGTGGAGCTTGCCAAGGCGAACTTCAGCGCGTGGAAGGCCACCGGGACCAAGCCCACGGCCGCGCTCCCCGAAATCCCCAAGCCGGATCAGACACGCATCTATCTCGTCGATCGGCCGGGCAGCGTGCAGAGCCAGATCCGCATGGGCAAGGTTGGGATGACCCGGCAGGACCCGCGCTACGCCACGGCCAGCGTCGTCGGCAGCTACTTCGGCGGCGCGTTCGGGTCGCGGTTGAATGAAACCATCCGCGTGAAGAAAGGCCTGACCTACGGCGCGGGCGGCGGGTTCCGCGCCCAACGCTTCGCGGGTCAGTTCTCGATCAACACCTTCAGCAAGACGGCCTCGACCGCTGCCGCCGTGCAAGCGGCGTTCGAGGAGCTCGATCGCCTCAAGAGCGAACCGCCCAGCAGCGAAGAACTCGACATCAGCAAGTCGAGCTTCCTGGGCGGCTTCGCGGGGCAGCGCGAGACGCCGCAGGCGGTGGCGGGGGATGTCTGGCTGCTTGAAACTAATGGACTCGACGCCGAGTACTTCAACCGCATGGTTTCGGGCATCAGCGCTTCGACGGCCGACCAGTGCACGGGGCTGGTGCAGGACATGGTTGATCCTTCGAAGATGATCGTGGTGGTGGTGGGCGACGCTCGGCAGATCAAGGCCGACCTTGAGAAGATCGCGCCCGTCACGATCGTCACGCCGCAGGACAAGATCGCGGAAGTCAAGGACGAAGACAAGGACAAGGACGACGACAAGAAGGACGAGAAGCCCGCGAGCGATAAGAAGTAAACCGACGCCGACGAGTGCCGTTCTGATCGGTTCGGGCATGACGGACGACCACCATGGACGACCACCGCGGGCCGGGCAAACATCGCCCGGCCCGTCGTTTTTTCTGCCTTCCTGGGGCCGCTGCGCGCGGTACGCTGTGCCTGATTCACGTCACGGACACGAGTCCACACAAACCTGATCCCGATAGGACCGACGCCAATGACCAAGAGACCCGCTCGTTCGCTGATGCACGCCGTGGTAGTCGCGTGCGCGGCCGCGCTCGCGCCGCGCCTGCCGGCCCAGCCCCTGACACCCCCCGCCGGGCCGCATGATTTGTCCAGGTTCCTCTCGAACTATTCCGAGGACCGCAGCTCGCTCGATCGTTTCTACCCGCGCTACTGGTCCGAGCTGCGGATGGATCGGATGGAGGCGTTCTTCAAGGAATCCGCCGCCAAGCTGGGGGCCGTCAATTTCGACGGGCTCGACCAGGCCGGCAAGATCGACTACCTGCTCCTGAAGTTCCGGCTGGAGTACGAGCTGGCGCACCTGAGCACGGACCGCGCGCGGCTCGTGGAGCTCACGACCCTCGCGCCGTTCCGTTCGGACATGCTCAAGCTCGAAGAGGCCACGGGGCGGATGGAACCGATTGATTCGCGCGCCGCCGCCGACGCGGTGGCCGCGTTCCCCGACGCGATCAAGGCGGCGAAGACCCGCGTGGAAGAGGGGCGCAAGCCCGATACGGACACCACCCGGGCCGCCGACGCGATCAAGATCTCGCCCGTGCAAGCGCGGCGTGCGGCCGGGATGCTCGGGATGCTCCGGGGTTCGATCTCCAACTGGTACACCTTTCACAACGGCTATCACCCCGAGTTCTCGTGGTGGGTCCACAAGCCCTTCGAAGAGGCGATCGCCGCGCTCGACGATTACACCAACTTCCTCCGCAAGGACATCGCGGGCATCAAGGGCGAGCCCGACGACCCGCTCGTCGGCGACCCCATCGGCCGCGACGGGCTGATGCTCGACCTTCGCAACGAGATGCTGCCCTACACGCCGGAAGAGCTCATCGCCATCGGCGAGCAGGAGTTCGCGTGGTGCGAAGCAGAAATGAAAAAAGCCGCGACCGAGATGGGCATTGACGACTGGCACAAGGCCCTCGCCAAGGTCAAGCTCGACAACGTGCCGCCGGGCGAGCAGGACGACCTGGTCGCTAAGCAGGGCCGCGAGATCGTGAAGTTTCTCAAAGACCGCGACCTTATCACCATCCCGCCGCTCGCGGAAGAGACCTGGCGCACCGAGATGTCGTCGCCCGAGACCCAGCGATACTTACCTTTCGCCGCGTACAACGAGCAGGCGATGACGATCGGCTATCCAACCGACGCCATGAAGCACGCCGACAAGCTCATGAGCATGCGCGGCAACAACATCCACTTCACCCGACTGGTCACGCCGCACGAGCTGATCCCCGGGCACCACCTGCAGATCTACATGTCACGCCGCGAGCGCCCCGAGCGCGGCATCTTTTCCACGCCGTTCTTCGTCGAGGGATGGGCGCTGTATTGGGAGATGGTGCTGTACAAAACCGACTGGCCCCGCGGCCCCGAGGACCGCATCGGCATGCTCTTCTGGCGCATGCACCGCTGCGCCCGCATCATCGTCAGCCTCAAGTTCCACATGGAGCAGATGACACCGAAAGAAATGATCGACTTTCTCGTCGACCGCGTCGGACACGAAAAACTCACCGCCACCAGCGAGGTCCGGCGTTTCATCGGCGGCGAGTACTCACCGCTCTACCAGTGCGGGTACATGATCGGCGGGCTGCAGCTCCGCGCTCTGCGCGAGCAGCTCGTCGAGCCCGGCACGCCCGGCACGAAACTCCTCACCAACAAGGCCTTCCACGACCAACTCCTGACCTACGGCCCGATCCCCATCGAGATGGTCCGCGCCGGCCTGCTCAACACACCGCTCACCCGCGACTGGCAGCCGGGCTGGCGGTTTGCAAATCCGTGACTCGATCCAGACCGTACTTCAGCCAAGCGCCGATTCGTCCGGCCTGGATCGGCGAGCAACCTCGCGCGCTCCGAGTGGAACTCCCTTGCGCGGCCATATTCGGTCGGCGCGTGAATCGCGCACCGATCGGGCGACGAACATAGTACGTCAGGGCGTGCCCCATCCGAACGAATTCCTATACTCAAGCCGTGCCCACCAGCGATACAAGCATTTCTCGAAGTCACCCCGGTTCACCGAGCGCGTGGGCGTCAACACCGCTGCGCGATCGCGTAACGTGGCTCCGACTCTTCCGCATGGCGATCGCCGATCACGAGGCCGAGCTTTGTGATCTCGCGTGCCGTGAGTTGGGGAAGGTCCGTTTCGAGGCCCTCGCCGGCGACATTCTCCCCCTGCTCGCGGCGTGCAAATGGCTGGAAAAGAACGCCGACCGTGCCCTCTCGCCGCACCGTGCGCGAGGTCGCGCGTTCTGGCAGGTCGGCCAGAAGCACTGGTTCACGCGCGAGCCGCTCGGAACAGTCGGGATCATCGCAACCTGGAACTATCCGGTGCAGTTGCTGGGGATTCAGTTGATCCAAGCGTTGGTCGCGGGGAACACGGTGGTCGTGAAACCCTCCGAGCGCTCGCCGCTCACGCAGGTGCGACTCATGGAACTCGCCGTCGCCTGCGGCCTGCCTTCGGGAACGCTGACGTGGATCCCCGCGACGCGCGAGGCCGGGGCGAGCATGCTCTCCACCGGTCGCTTCGACCATGTGGTGTTCACGGGTTCAACCAGCGTCGGCCGCGCGATCGCGGAAACACTGGCACCGAGTCTGACTCCTTCGACGCTCGAACTCTCGGGCCGAGATTCGGCCATCGTGCTCGACGACGCCGACGCGGACCTTGCGGCCGGGGTGATCTGGACGGGCGTGGTCTTCAACGCGGGGCAGACCTGCCTCGCGCCCAAACGGGCGATTGTCCATCGCGCGGTCTACGCCGATTTTCTCAGGGCCCTCGCCCCGCGTGTCGCGGGCACCCGCGCGGTCACCGTCGTTGATGAGGCGTCCGCAGCGCTCTGTCATGCGCAGACGCTCGCCACAATCGCCGCAGGCGGCCGCAGCATCACCGGCACTGTCGAGCCGCCCATCGGGCGCGAGTTTCGACCCGTCGCCATCGTCGATTGCCCGCCGAACTCCGAGCTGGTCCAAGGGCGGAACTTCGGGCCCACGCTGGGCGTGGTGGTGGTCAACTCCCTCGAAGAGGCGCTCTCGGTGCATCATCTCTGCGACCAGCATCTCTCGACCTCGGTCCACACGCGGAACCCGGAGCGGGCTCGGGCGCTGGCGCCGCGACTCCGTTCCGCCAGCGTTCTGATCAACGACGCGCTCTTCCCGAACTGTCAACCCGCGACCAGTATCGCGGGCCTCGGCCAGAGCGGCTGGGGCGCGAGCCGCGGCATCGAGGGGCTGCTGGCGATGACCCGCCCCGTCACCATATCTGTCACCCGCACGCCTTTCCGAATCAACACCCAACCTTTGCCCGCGTCGTGGGTGGACAAGGCCGCGGCGGCCGTGCGGTGGTGGTACGGCGGGCGCGGGGCCGGGGGCGTGACGTTGCCGCAAACGCCGTCGGCCGAACTCGGCACCGACGCACGCGCCAGCGGGACCACGAACGCTTCCGAATCACTTCAGGCCGCGACTCGCCGAACGGATTCGCCGGCCGCATCCGCACCGCTGATAGGGAGCCCGCGTTGAGCACGAGCCCGCAGAACAGCAACCTCTCGAACTTCTCACGCGGAACCGCCGACGTTTCGAGCGATCACGACCGCGCCATCATCATCGGCGGCGGGCTCGCGGGCCTCTCGTGCGCTGTCGAGCTCACCAGCCACGGCATCCCGGTCACGCTCATCGAATTCAACCGCCACCTCGGCGGCAAGATGAACGTCCTCACCGAGCAAGGCTTCACGTTCGACATGGGCCCGACGATCCTCACCATGCCCCAGGTCCTCCGCGGCATCCTCCGCCGGGCCGGCTGCCGCGTCGATGACTACATCAAGCTCGTCAACCTCCTCCCGCAGTGGCGCTGCTTCTACGACGACGGCACGATCATCAACCTGCTCGGCGACCTCAACGCCATGGCCGCGGCCCTGGACCGCCAGTTCCCCGGCACCAACGCCGGCCCCGGCTTCCGCTCCTTCGTCGAGTACAGCCGGCGTATGTACCGCCTCAGCGAAAAGGTCTTCTTCTACAAGAACCTCGGCGGCGTTTCGGACCTCATGTTCCGCTCACCCCCGCCGCGCGAGCCCGGGCTGCTCGCCGATGTCCTCGCGATGCGCATGCACTCCACCGTCGGTGCGACCGCCCACAAGCACATCGCCGAGCCGCACGTCCGCCAGCTCACCGAGCACTTCCTCCAGTACGTCGGCTCCAGCCCCTTCCTCGCGCCCGCCATCCTCTCGCTCATCGCGGCCGCCCAGGTCGATCATGGGTGCTGGTACTCCATGGGCGGCACGCGCCAGGTCGCGCGCACGCTCGAACGCATCGCCCGCGAGAAGAACATCGATGTCCGTCTCGGACGCCGCGTCACGAAAATCCTCAACGACGGCACCCGCGCCACCGGCGTCGAGCTTGACGACGGCACCACCGTCCGAGGCTTCGCCGTCGTCTCCAACTGCGACGTGCAACGCACGCTCAAAGGCCTCGTCGGCACGCCCGCCGCGCAGAGCGCACAACGATCGGTCGCCGCCAGCTACACCCCCGCCTGCAGCGGCGTGGTCCTCTACCTCGGGCTCGACCGCCAGTACGAGCACCTCGCACACCACAACTTCCTCTTCAGCAGCGACAGCCAGAGCGAGTTCGGTGACATCTACGCCCGCGGCATCCCCGCCCGCGATCCGACGCTCTACGTCGCCGCGCCAAGCCGCACAGACCCGACCCAGGCCCCGCCCGGTGGCGAGGCTCTTTATGTGCTGATCCACACGCCCTACCTCCGCCCCGGCCAGCAGTGGGACGGCCCCAGCGGTCTGCTCGAAACGTACCGCCCCGTCGTCATGGAAAAGCTCCGCCGCTGCGGCATGCCCGACATCGACAAGCACATCGTCGTCGACCGAAACCTCACGCCCTCGGGCATCGAACGCATGTACAACGCCGAGGGAGGGGCGATCTACGGGCTCGCCTCCCACGGCAAACTCAAGGGCGGGTTCAAGCCACGCAACCGCAGCGACGTGCTCAAAAACCTCTACCTCGCCGGCGGCAGCACCAACCCCGGCCCGGGCGTCCCCATGGTCCTCATGAGCGGCGTCACGGCCGCGTGGTCGCTCTGCGAGGACATGGGCGTCACCCCCAAGGGCACGGGGCACGAGGCGAGCGATTCCGTCATGGGACCGACCATGAGCGTGCCCATGATCGAATCGATCGAATCGATCGGCTCGAACAGTTCCGGCACCCACGGCCCCAACGGGACCACACCCGACCCGATGTCAGCCAGGAGCGAGCGATGGGCGGCTCCGACCTCAACGCCGTAACGACGCACGCCGTCGCGCACGGCGTCGCCATCCCCGGCGAGTTCCGCCCCCGCTTCGCCCGGTTCTTCGCGCGGTTCGTGCGCGGCATGTTCGCCCGCAAGTTCCACGCCGTGCGCATCGCCGCGTCAACCCGCGAGCAGCTTCGCGCGCTCTCGAACGTGAACGAACCCGTGATCGTCCTGCTCAACCACGCCTCGTGGTGGGACCCGCTCGTCTGCGTGCTGCTGGGCGAGAGCGAGATCACGGGCCGATCCGCCATGGCACCGATGGAGGCCGAGCAACTCCGTCGCTTCACGTTCTTCCGCAAGCTCGGGCTCTTCGGCGTCGAGGCCGACAACCGCGACGGCCTGCGCGTGCTCCGCGAGTACGTGCTCGACCGTTTCGCCCGCGAGACCAGGCCCACCCTCTGGATCACGCCCCAGGGCGAGTTCACCGACGTGCGCGCGCCCATCAAGCACAGGCTCGGGGCCGCGGGCGTTGCCGCCAAGTGCCCGACCTGCCGCGTCGTCAGCGTGGCGATCGAGTACGGCTTCTGGGTCGATCAGAAACCGGAAGTATTCATCCGCGCCGAATCCATCGCGACGCCGGTGATCGCGACAACTCCAGGCGAGCAACAACCCCCGCGCCCGAGCGTCCGCGACTGGCACCGCGCGATGACGCAGGGCATGCAGGACAACGCCCAGCGACTCGCCGCGCACGTCATAGCCCGCGACCCGGCCGCGTTTGAGTGCCTCGTCGGCGGCGACTCCACCTCCATCCACCCGGTCTACGACTGGTGGCTGAAACTCCGCGGCAAGTCCGGTGCGATCCGCGCCACGTCACGCCAGACCGAGCACACGCGCCCATCCCCCACTCTCGCGTCGCACGAGGTCACGCCATGACCACCGTCGCCTGGCTCATGGCCGTCGGTTCGGTGCTCTGCGCCATCGCGCTCGTGATGACCATCATCAACTTGCTCATCTACCGACGCAGCCCGCTCGGCACGACCACCACGATCATCACCACGACCCAAGCCGGAACAACACATCCACAGCCCGACGCGCCGACCCGCACCAACAACAACCCGAGCACCCCGCTCGTCAGCGTCTGCGTCCCCGCCCGCAACGAGGAATCGAACATCGAGGCCTGCGCCCGATCGGTCCTCGCCAGCGACGAGCCCAACATCGAGCTCGTGGTCTACGACGACCAGAGCACCGACGCGACGCCACGGATCATCCAATCACTCATCGACGAAGAACTCAGCAGGGCCGGCGCGAGCGGCACGTCGCGCCTCCGCCGCGCCGCCACCGTCCCCCTCCCCGCCGGATGGAACGGCAAGCAGCACGCCTGCTGGCGCATGAGCCAGACCGCCCGAGGCCAATGGCTCCTCTTCACCGACGCCGACGTGCGCTTCACACCCGACGCCGCCCGCCGTGCCGTCGCCGAGGCCGAGCGCCTCAACGCCGGGCTGCTCTCAACCTTCCCGCGCCAGGAACTGGGCTCGATCGGCGAAGCGCTAATCGTTCCCATGATCTTCTTCATCCTCTTCAGCTACCTCCCCATGCCGCGCATGCGCAGCACCAGGGACCCCGCCACCAGCGCGGGCTGCGGCCAATTCCTGCTCGTCAAGCGCAGCGTCTACGACGCTTTCGGCGGGCACGCCGCGTTCAAGGACACCATGCACGACGGCATCAGAATGCCGCGCGAGGCTCGCCGCGCCGGGTTCCACTCCGATCTCTTCGACGGCTCGGACCTCTGCCAAGTCCGCATGTACCGCGGCCTCGCGCAGACCTGGCGCGGCTTCGCCAAGAACGCCTACGAGGGCCTCGGCTCCGCCGGTCTCCTCGTGTTCATCACGATCCTCCATGCCGTCGGGCACGTGCTGCCGTGGCTGGTGATCGAACTCCAGGCCGTGCGCTGGTTCACCAACGACGCCACGGTGCTCTCTTCGCGCGTGGGCCCGCTCGACCGCGGCACGATCGCGCTCGCCGCCTGCGCCATCACCATGGCGATCTCCCAACGCCTAACCCTCGCGCTCCGGCTCCGGCAAGGCCCGCTCGGGGTCCTCATCGCGCTCGTCCACCCGCTCGGCGTGATCGCGATGACCGCGGTGCAGTGGTACAGCTTCTACCTGCACCTCACCGGCAAGCGGGCGTGGCGCGGCCGAATCGCGGCCGGTGCACCGAGCTAAAGCCGATCGCTGAAGAAATCCTTCGCTCAACGCTCGCAAGCCGGCGTCGAGCTCCCCGCCGCCACCGCGGCCCGGGCCTGATCCAAAAACTCCACCCCGCGCCGCATGTGCGGGATCACGATCGAGCCGCCGACCATCAGCGCGACATCGAACGACTCCCACAGCTCCTCGTCGCTCACGCCCGCCTTCACGCACTGGTCGATGTGGTACGCGATGCAGTCGTCGCAGCGCAGCACCATCGACGCGACCAGGCCCAGCAGCTCCTTGGTCTTCGCGGGCAGCGTCCCGTCCTCGTACGTCTTGCCGTCGAGGCTGAAGAACCGCTTGGTGACCAGCGTGGCACCAACCTTGCCCTCGCGCGCCGCGTCGTCGCCCAGAATGCGGCAGTTCATCTTCGTGCGGTACGCCTGGAATTGTTCGTAGCGGGTCATGGGCGAAGGGTACGCGGGCGCCCACGCCGATGAGGCACAGGCATCACGCCGGTGCCACGGTCGGCTCGCTCGCCGGGACGCCCAGCCCGGATGCTTCCTCCATCTCCAGCACCCAGCCTTCCAACTTTGCGTACCGGAACAGGTCGAGCTTGACGGTCTTCCCCCCCAGCGTCGCGTGCTCCGGGCGGATCCTCAGCTCGATCAGGAACTTGTGCCATTTTCGCTTGTCGAACTCGGCGATATCACTCGGCCTGATCGAGTCGCCGCCCGGCAGGAAGAGGGTCTTGGTCGTGCCGTCCCAGCGGTACTTGACCGACGCCACACGGGCTATGAGGCCGGCGAGCCACAGCCCCAGCACGCCGCACACAACCATGATCCCCCACTGCGCCGGGATGTCCCAGAACGTCAGCCGCGAGGGCGTCTCCTGCCCGGTCTCCTTGGCCGCGGCCTCTTCGAGCTGGGCTTTCTTCTCCGAGACGTTTGCGATCACGGTGTGGTCGGGCGTCAGTTGCCCGACGCGGCTCAGCGCTTCGAGCCAACGCTGCTTGGCCTGTTCGAGCGGCTTGAGCCCGCCCTGCTCACGCTCACGTTCGGTCAATCGCTTCAACTCTTCCACCGGCTCGGGCGTGCTGACCTGGTCGATCTTCCCCTGGTCCGACGCCGTCCGAATCAGCTCGCGCAGGTCCGATTCCGCGACTTTCTTTCCGCGGTTTGGGTACGCCACGGTCGCGTCGAAGAACCCCCACAACGAGAACACCAGCAACCCCAATGTCATCAGCCCGATGCGGAACGCCCAGCGGCGATCGAGCGACGTGGATTCGGTCGGCCCGGACGCCGGTTGCTGGATCGAACGATCGTCGGTCGTCATTCAGGATCACCCCATCAGGCCCGAGTGTTGTACGGACTCGCAACAACTACTCATTCTTCCACAAGCTCGTCATCATCCGTGCCCGGCGCATCC
>JBGAOD010000018.1:13962-41627 GCA_044221955.1 Phycisphaerales bacterium
CCTCCCGCCGACACCGCCCGCACCGGGATGCGCGGGTACTCGTGATCCGATCGCAGAGCCTTGGTGAGCCAAAGAGAATGAACCCGACGGGCGACCTCGCCCGCCGACAGAAGGTCGTTCTTCCTGAAAAAACGCCGGAACATGGCCGAGGGCATCATACCTCGATCCCGCGCACGGTGCGACCCATAAATCGCCGCCGCACGACGAGTTCGGCCGCGTGGACCGAGAATTAGATTTCAATCGCCGTCCCCGTGTCGACGCCCGACCAGAGCTTGGTCGTCGTATCAAACGTGAACACCAGCAAGGACTTGGTCGCGCCCGACGCACGCCCGGAAACGATCATCCTACCCCCGATCGCCGAAGCCCCAAGCGGCAACTCCACGCCCTTCCCGTTCGTGCTCGTGGAAATGTCCGTGTACCGCCAGATCGGATCGGCCGGGGTCCAGCGCAGAACCGTCAACGCGTTCCCCCCGTCCGTCGAGAACAGGTTGATCCCGCCGTCGCCCGACACCGTGACCTCCGTCCCGTTGCTCGTCAGCGGCGCGCCCGCGGCCTGGGTGATGCTGCTCACGTTCCACTGCGTCCCGGGTGCCCACCAGTACGTGAACAGCTCGCCGGAGCTTGTACGCCCGGCGATGTTCAGCCCGCCCCACGGCGTGACGTAAGCATCAAGCTGGTTCACAAAGGTCGGGCCGTTGGCGTACGTGGTCATGTTGAACGTCTGCCAGCCGGTCTGAAGAAGCTCCAGCGACCACCAGTACACGATCACCTCACCGGCCTCGTTGAGACCCGCGAAGTTGATCCCGTCCCACGGCGCGACGTACCCCGTCAGCCCGCGCTTCATGATCGGCCCGTTGAACGCGACCGTGAGATCCGAGAACTGCCACGCGGTGCTCACGCCCGGCTGGTAGAAGTAGTTCACCGCGTGCCCGCGTGCGTCGAGCCCCGCGATCTGGATCGTTCCCCAACTGGGGATGTAGTGCGTCAGATCGCTGGTCAACCCCGGGGCGTTGATCGACGCCGTCAGGTCCTCGACCGTCCACGAGGAGTTCGCGGTCGTTCCCTTGAAGAGCCACAGGTGGTGGTTCACGTCCGTGACCGCGAGGTACACGATCCCGTTGAGCACGAACGGGTCCATATCCACGACCTTGCCCGTAAAGCGCGCGATCGACGAGATGTCCTGCAGCGTCACAGCGCCCGTCGTGGAACTCTGGAGCCGAGCGATGGGCTGGTTGCCCTGATCGAGATAGAACGTGATCAAGTCCGTCCCCGCGTCGATCGAAACCACCCGCTGCGACTGCCCCGCCGACGCCCGCGCCTTGAACTTGATCGCCACGTCCTTGGCGAAAGTCGGCACCGCGAACGTCAACTGCCCCGTGCTCACGAACTGGTCGGAGATCGTCGCCAGCGGCGCGGTCGCCCCGGCCGCGGTCGACCAGATCTCGATGTCCATGATCGAATCGAGCTGCAAGCCGCTGATCGTGACGACCCCGTCGGTCACGTTCCCGGTCGAGAGATTCCCGTCGCGCAGGATGTACACGATCCCCTGCCGGCGATCGCTGACACCCCACGACTTGAGCTTCTTCCCGGCCGCGCTCGTCACGACGAGGTTGGTCGCGAGGGACGAGTAGTTGAAGTGGGCGTAGTCGAGCATCACGCCCGTGGAGTTCGCGAAGTTCGAGAGCGTCTTCTGCGAGTTCCGCATGGCGTCGGTCAGGATGTACCCCTGCGTCCGGTTGGTGCCCGTCGGGAAGTTCAGCTCCTCGGTCGCGATCCGCAAACTGGTCCCGAACTGCCCGCTGGCAAACCCGGACCAGATCATCGCGCGGTACATGCTCTCGTCTTCGCTCTGCGTGAACTTGGTCCCGTACTGCACAACGCCGCCCGGCCACTGCGCCCGCGTCATGCCCCATTCGCCGTTGAGCACCGGGCGATGGTTCTCCGCGAGATGGCCCCAATAGGTTGTGAGCGTCCCGTTCTGGACGGCGGCGCGGACGTCGCGATCGACGTCGGGATTGTTCAGGGGCTCCTCGTTGGCGCTCGTGTAGAGGTGCGGGGAAAGCACGTCAAAGTTCCGGCTCAGGAAGATCACCCGCCCGATCGGCCCGCGCGGGTCAATCGCCACGGTGCTGTTGAACACGAGCCGCTCGGGATCCTGCTGCCGGACGTACGACGCGAGCTGGTTGATCCACTGTGAACGATGCCTGAACTCGGTCTCACGCCCCGGCTCCGCGTTCCCCTCGGAGTTGAGCGTCCACTCGTAGCTGTCCCACTCGCTCAGCAGTTCCCACCCGATCGCGCGGTGCGCATAGGGCTTGAACTCGGCGCTCTGCAGCCAACCCACCACCGTGTCCATCCTGGCCTTGGCCAGCCCCAGCGTGGCGCTGTTCTGGAAGAAATCGTTGATCGACGCCAGCGGGCCGCCGTTGGCGAACGACCAGGGGAACTCGGTCGTGAACGCCTCGTCATACGAGAACGAATCGAACGGCGAGAAGATGATCGACATGCCGTGCGAATCTGCCTGCTTGAGCACGTTGAGCATGAACTGACGCATGTCCGCGTTGAACTGCGTCGCCTGGCCCGGCCTCTTGGATTCCAGCCACAACGTGCCCCGCGGAAGATCGCTCGTCTGGGGCTTGTACACGTTCTGCAGCTCGAGGTACACACGCATCGTGTTCACACCTTTGGCCTGCAGCGCATCAAAGTACGGCCCGGCGACACCCTCGTACGATGGGTTGGTGTTGAAATTGATGAACGTATTGTTCACCGAGTTGTACACCTCGCCCGTGTACAAGTTCCGTGTGTAGTTCCAGCTCAGCCCCAGGTGATCCCCCACCGCCACGAACGCCTGGTTGTTCTCACGCACCAAAGTCCGCCCGAACGGCGACGGCACCAGCCGGAGCCCGCCCGAGACGTCCTGCGTCGTCGATTGCGTCGTGATCACGAGATCGTTCGACAGCCCGCCGAGGTTCCCCGCCGCGTCCACGCCGCGCACCACCACGTGGTACGTCGTGCTCGGGCTGAGATTGATGAGCCGCAGCGACTCGGACAGCCCGGCCAGTCGCGGAACATACGCCTGTTCGAACACGCTCGCCGCAACCCACGCCGCCTCGGACGTGATCGCCGAGCTGCTGTAGCGGATCTGATAGCTCGAAACGTCACCGGTCGGGACCGTCCCCGACACCCCCGCCGGAGCGGTGAACGTCAGGATCGACGAGTACCCCGTCGTGTGCGAGGTCGCCAAGTTCGTGATCGCCGCCGGCACGGACTTGGCCGCAGGGTCCAGGAACATCAACTCGGCGTAGTTCACCGGCCCGTGCGTTCCCGATTGCGTCGCGGAATAGCTGCTGTGTACACCCTCGATCTGATCGTCAATAAACGCCGGGTTGTTCCACCGGTCCACGCCACCGTTGGCAACCCGATAGTCCGTCAGATCGCGATCACGCCCGTTGTTGTCAAAGAACAACTGGAAGTTCATCCCGATCGTCTTGCCGTTGCTCGGCCCGGTGATCGGCAGCCCCAGCGCGTCCCACGGCAGGAACATCTCCGTCGTCCAACCAACATCCACGTCGCTGTCGTCGTTCACCGTCCCGTGCCGCACCGTGCGCCAGGTCAACCCCGTCGCCAGCGCACCGCCCGGGTTCACGTCCGGCGAACCGCCCGCGCCGTCACCCTTGACCCATTTCACGAGCTTGTTGCCGAACGGGTTCACCGGCAGATCTTCCGGGTTCCCCGTGTTCACGCCGAAGGCTCGGTCGTCGCTCTGGAAAAACTCGTCGCGCGAGCCGTTGGGGTCGAAGTACAACGCCATCGCGTCGTCGGTCTCGATCTCCCAACGCTGCGCCACCCCCGCGCCCTTCCCGTCCGCCCACAGGTTCGTGTCCTGAACGTCGATCCCCACGTACAGCCCGGTCGAGCCGTACATCAGCTTGACCGTCGCGTTGCTCTGATCGCGGAAAGGCTGCGAGCGTGTGATCGTGAACGCGTTGGACCACGCCGCCTCGTTCAGCACGCCGTCGATCGTCGCCGTGCCGGGTAACGCCACCCACAGCGGGTTGTCGGGCGTCACCGGGTCGGCCGCCAAGAGCTGCCGCGGCTCCAAGGTCTCCAGCCCGCCCGCGATCCCCACCAGCCGTGATTGAAACCCGACTCGACGAGCGCTGCCGTAGGTCCGTGCCATTGACGAGTTCCCCGTGGTGTGTGTGGTCCGGTCACGCGCGATCCGACGCCGGAGTCGCTCGTTCTCAATATCTGCAACAAAACGGACGGACGGCCGCGTTGGATTCAGCATCACTCAACGAGCGTGCGAGAGCCAGTGACCGCTCTCCTTCATACCTCATGTACCGCACCTGGTGCGATAATGTTCCAGTTCAGGTTCACGGAGTCCTTCGTCGGCATTGCCGCTCGACGACGCCCAGAATTGCCCTCCGGACAGGACCGTTGCCTCATCGTTCCCCCGGAATCCTCACGGAAAATCACCGGAATGCCGCCCAGCATTCCTTTTCGGTAATACTTTGTTCGGGCGCGATTCCGACACCCCCGCTCACGCTTGACCGCCCCCGTTTCGTAGCCGCCAGAACGCTGTCCGCCGGATTCGCCCTGACAATTGGCGTATCGGAACCGAACATAAGCAGATCACCCGGCACGCACCCATCATCTATAAGAGACCGGAGCGGCAGCACCCGGCCCAGCCGGTCCGGCAGCGAACGCGTCAGCGCCTCGATATCCGTGAGCAGGTGGCACGGTTGGACGCTCGCGACGACCCCTAGCCGCGCAAACCTTGGCACGTCGCCCGGATGAATCAACTCCGCGTGCTCGATCCGATGTCGGGGGCGGGGCGAACCCTTGCCCTCCCGTTCACGCCCGACCTCTTCCACCGCGTCGAGCACCGCACGCACCGCGCCGTCACCGATCGCGTGCGTCGCCAGCGGCAACCCGCAACCCTCGGCCGTCCGCAGCGCCGACGCGATCTCCTCGCGCGTGGCCATCACCTTCCCGCACGGCATCCCCGGCAGCGGGTCCAGGTACGGTTCGAGCGTCCACGCGGTGCGGCTGTTGAGCGTGCCGTCCGCGAACAACTTCCCGCCGCCGAGCTCCACCCGATCGCGACGCCACGACCTCGCATCCCCACAGGCACGTTCGAGCTGCGCCACCGGCGCGAACAGCTTCACCCGCACGCCCAGTTCGCCGCGATCGTCCATCTCCGCCAGCATCGGGCCGAGCCACTCGGGCGAGAGCAGGTCGTGGACCTCGACGAACCCCAGCCCCGCCAGATCCGCGAGCGCCGCCCCCACCTGCCCGCGCCGCGCTCCCAGCGACGGCTCGGGCGCGGCGTTCCATACCGCGTACGCCGCCGACTCCAACATCAACCCCGTCGGCTCCCTCGATCGCGGATCACGAACGATCACCCCGCCCATCGGGTCCGGGCTCGCCGGGGTGAACCCGGACCGCATCAGCGCCGCCGTGTTCGCCACAACCGCGTGGTGATCGAACGACATCACCGCGCACGCACGCCCGACCGTCGCCGCGTCCATCTCCGCCCGTGTCGGCCAGCACCGATCAGCCCACGATTCGACCCGCGCTCCGAAGGCCAGCACCCATTCCGTCCCGCTCGCGTGCGCGGCGTCAAGCCGGTCTGCCTCGCCGCGGAGCTTCTCGACACACTCGGCGCTGCTGGAACAACTCGCAAGGTTCAGCATCGACAACGCCCGCCCGTGCGCGGGAATGTGCGCGTGCGCCTCGCGAAGCCCGGTCGTCGGTGTTTGCATCAGTCCTCCTCGCAGCTCGCCCTTGATCGCTCGACAGCCGAGCACCTGTTCGGCATACCGTCGCGCTCAGTCGGTCCAACACCGCGTCGCTCCGCCCTCACTACGGCGACCACGCGAGCCCAAGTTCGGACAACCGACGCGAGAGTTCCCCAGGGTTGCCCGCCGCGGAACCAAACTCCAACCGGATGATCCCAAACCGCGCTCGGGCGTCGATCCCATCAGGGTCCACTCCCACGATCAGCGGCGACGAGGGGACCGTGCCCGTCGCACGCCCGCACGCCTCCGCGATCCTCCCCGGCTCCGCGTTCAGGGCCTTGCAAACCCGAGGTTCAACGCCGCGCAGCGGGTTGCCCGTCACCATCTCTTCCCCGCTCACCACGCCCCCCATCCACCGCGCGCTCAGCACTTCAAACACCGCCCAGCATCGCTCGCTGGCAGGCCCGTGATAGATCAGGTGCCGGTCCGCCGCCTCATGGGTCCGTGGGTCGATCGCCGTCGGCACCGCGAGGAGTTGCAACACCTCGCCCGACTCGTCGAGGCCATCATCAGGAACGAAAATCACCACCTCGGCGTCCGGGTCGTCCGTCGGCGATCGGTTCTCGGAAAGCACCTGGGCCGGCACGGGAAAGACCGGCCGACCCGTCGGCGGGTCCAGCACGTACCGGCAGGGGATCAGCAGCTCTCCGAACCGGACTTTGCACGCGTGATGCCCGCGGAGCAGCCGAAGCCCGAAGGCCGGGGACGAGCGATCCCCGCGACGATCCGGCTGATGGTCAGAGTGTTGATCCGGGCCCACACCGGATTATTGACCGCCGCACGGGCCCAAGGTCGCGGCGGCGAGATCGCGTTTCTCAAAAACGAGCACGGGGCCGATCGCTCGGCCCCGTGATCGCAAGTTTTCGATTTGTGATTCTTGTGGGACCTGCCCGGTGAGAAGTGTTCCGGGCCGGCGGGTCGCGAAGTTGTTCGTCGCCCGCCGTTGTCCCTCCCTCGCATGAGGGGGGCCGCTTACTTGCGGGCGGTCTTCTTCTTGGCCTTTTTCGCGGTCTTCTTCTTGGCCTTCTTCTTTGCTGCCTTCTTCGCCATGATCATCTCCTGAACAGAGTCTTCGTCGGTGTGTTGTGCTGCGCCGCCGAGGCGTGAGCTCACCGACATGCAAGTGTTATCGGGAACATACCACAACTTTCTTGAGTCTTCACGTCAAGAGAGCACGCAAAATTTTCAGAATTGTGGACAACCTGTCGCGCACGTCGTCGTCCGCGCTCGCGCCGCGCACGCTCGCCCGCTCGCCGCGCGCGAGCGCCGATCGCGCCACCACGCCGCACGCCGACCCGCGCGCACGCCGACCATCGCGCCGTCAACACCAACCAACCACGACGCGCCGTCCAACGCGCAAGCACGATAGACTCTCGTGTCCAACGCACGCGGCCGATGCCGCACGCTCGCCCACGAACGAAATCGCCATCGTTGTTTTTCCCTGTATTTCAAGCCCCGAAAGGATCTTTCATGGCACGCCAAGAGACTCGAACGCTCGACTGCGGCACCCCGCTGCTCATCGAGCACATCGACGGCGTGCGCTCCGCCGCGCTCACATGGATGATCCCCGCCGGCATCGCCACCGAGCCCGAGGACCGTCAGGGCATGGGCGCGATGTGGGGTGAGATCCTTATGCGCGGCGCGGGCCAGCGCGACTCGCGCGCCTGGGCCGACGCGATGGACAGACTCGGCGCAGGACGCTCCGCCGAGCCCGGAATATTTTTTTTCAAAATCAGCGCAACTTTGCTCGGAGAGCGCCTCGTCGAGACTCTCCCCCTGATCGTCGACATGGTGCGCAGCCCGCGCTTCGACGCCGACTCGATCGAACCGGCGCGCGACCTCGCGCTCCAATCGCTCGACTCGCTCAAGGACGACCCCACCGAGCGCTGCATGCTCGGCGCGCGGCTTCGCCATCTTCCCACCCCCATCAACCGCTCGGGCATGGGCACCGAGCCCGGGCTCACCGCGCTCACCCGTGACGAACTCGCGTCCACCTGGTCACGGCTCGCCGTCCCGGGCCGATCCATCTTCGCCGTCGCCGGCGCCGTCAACACCCCGGCCTTGCTCGATGTCCTCAACTCGACCCTCAAAGGATGGACCGGCAACACCCCCGAGCCACCCATCGGCACCTACGCCCCACGCGGGTACGCCCACGAGGTCGATCAGACCAACCAGGTCCAGATCGTCGTCGTCCAAGACGCCCCCTCCGAGGTCCACCCCGACAGCCTGCTCGAAAAAATCGTCCTCTCCGTTCTCTCCGGCGGCATGTCGGGCCGACTCTTCACCGAGGTCCGTGAGAAACGCGCCCTCTGCTACTCCGTCAGCGCCGGCTACCGCGGCGACCGCGACTTCGGGTCCGTCACCGGCTACGTCGGCACCACCCCCGAGCGCGCCCAAGAGTCCCTCGACGTCCTCCTCGCCGAGATGGAACGCATCAACACCCCCGCCGGCGCGATCACCCCCGACGAGTTCAACCGCGCCGTCGTCGGCATGAAGAGCCGCCTGGTCTTCAGCGGAGAATCGACGGGTGCAAGGGCCGCCTCGCTCGCCGCCGACCAGTTCCGCTTCGGCCGCCCTCGCAGCCTCGAAGAACTCGCCCACGAGGTCGACGAGGTCACGCTCGACCGAGTGAACGCTTATCTCGCACGCCGCAAACTCGGCAAGATCACGATCCAAACCCTCGGGCCCGAGCCGCTGAAGGCGACGTGCTAACCGGCGTGACCGGCCCCGCGGACGAGCCCCCCGCGCAAGCGGGGGGACGCTCGGAGAAATCCCACGCTCGCGCGTGGGGCTCGTTTCCGCGAACGCTTCGCTTCAACATGATCTGATCCAATCCAACACCGGTCATACACTGCCCACCATGAACGGCTCGACCCAAGCCCGACTCGCCCGCCTCGCATGGCACTACGGCCTGCTCATCGGCGTCGTCGCGCTCCTGGCCGTCACGCTCCTCTACCCAATCTTCCTCACCGTCCGCGGCGGCTTCGCGGACAACATCGTCCAAGGCACCGGCTGGACCGGCCGCCACGTCGCCATGGTCTTCAAAGACCCGACCCTGCGCCAGTGCCTCTGGAACCCTCACCCTCGCCGCCACCACCACGGTCGTCACCATCCTCATCGCCGTCCCACTGGCCGTCCTCTCCGCCGGGTACACCTTCCCCGGCAAGAAGATCTTCAACGCCGCGATCCTCGTCCCCATGATCATCCCGCCCTTCGTCGGCGCGATCGGCGTCCGCGCCATCCTCGGCCGGCAGGGTGCGCTCAACGCGCTCTTGCACGTCGAGTGGGACATCCTCGGCCAGGCCAAGTTCTGGGGAGTCGTCGGGCTGCAAGCACTCTCGCTCTACCCCATCATCTATCTCAACGCCACCGCCGCACTCGCCAACCTCGACCCCGCGCTCGACGAGGCCGCCGAGAACCTCGGCGCATCCTGGCGACGGCGATTCTTCCGAATCACCCTCCCGCTGGTCCGCCCCGGCATCTTCGCCGGCGCGACGATCGTCTTCATCTGGAGCTTCACCGAACTCGGCACGCCGCTGATGTTCGACTACTACAACGTCGCGCCAGTCCAGATCTTCTACGGCCTCAAGGAGGTCGAGAACTCCGCACAGCCCTACGCACTCACCGTCGTCCTCCTCGGCTCCGCCATCCTTATGTACGTGCTCGGCCGCAGCGTCTTCGGCGGCAAGGCCTACGCCATGTACTCCAAGGCCTCACGGGCCGGCGGCGAAAAGATCATCGAAGGCCCCGGCAAGTGGGTCGCCACCGCCGCGTTCGCGCTCGTCACGATCGTCGCCGTCCTGCCACACCTCGGCGTGATCCTCACCAGCCTCACCGCGCCCGGTCAGTGGTACAAGACCGTGCTGCCCACGGCCTTCACCACCGCGCACTACAACCAGGCCATGACCTCGTCAGATTCCTTCGGCGCGATCGTCAACAGCCTGCAGCTCGCGACCATGGCCATGGTCATCGACATCGTGCTGGGCGTGCTCATCGGGTACCTCATCGTGCGCACCACAATCCGAGGCCGCGGACTGCTCGACGCCCTGTGCATGTTGCCGCTGGCGGTCCCCGGCCTGGTCATGGCCTTCGGGTTCGTGGCAATGTCGATGCGCTGGCCCTTCGCCAAGGGCGACCCGCTCTTCAGCATCGCGTCGGTCATCGGCGCGGACCCCAGCCCCGTCCCGTTCCTGGTCATGGCCTACGGCGTGCGCCGCTTGCCGTACATCGTGCGCTCGACGGTCGCCGGGCTCGAACAAACTTCCGGTGAACTCGAAGAGGCGGCCGTCAACCTCGGCGCGTCGCGGTTCATGGCCGTGCGCAAGATCATCGTCCCGCTCATCCTCGCCAACCTCATCGCCGGCGGCCTACTCGTCTTCAGCTTCTCGATGCTCGAAGTCAGCGACTCGCTCATCCTCGCCCAGCAATCCAAGAACTACCCGATCACCAAAGCGATCTTCGCGTTCACCGAACGCCTCGGCGACGGCCAGTACATCGCCAGCGCGCTGGGCGTGTGGGGCATGGCCCTGCTCACCGTTACCCTCGTCGGCGCGTCAGCCCTGCTCGGCAAGAAGCTCGGCTCAATTTTCAGGGTCTAAGTCCGCTGAAAGCCATTCACCACGGCGTGACACGGAGGATCACGGAGAAAGAACCGGCACGAAACCCCAGATTTCTCTCCGTGGCTCCCCGTGTCGCTCCGTGGTGAACGATTCTCTGAAATTGTGCCCCGGGCAATCTTCAACCGGCGTCTTCAAGACCCGATCGTCACGCCCACCGGCCGCGCCCGCGGCACGCCACTCGGCTGCACCGCGATCCCCAGCGGAGCACGCTTGGCCCCCGGCGGCGGCATGCCCTCCTGGTCGATGTGCCGCTGGATCGCCATCACGCCCTCGATGAGCATCTCAGGCCGCGGCGGGCAACCCGGCACATACACGTCCACCGGGATGAACTGGTCGCACCCCTGCACCACGGCATAGGTATCGAACACGCCGCCCGTCGACGCGCACGCGCCCATCGAGATCACCCACTTGGGCTCGGGCATCTGCTCGTAAATCCGCTGCAGCACCGGCATGGTTTTGATCGCGATCCGCCCGGCCACGATCAAAAGATCGCTCTGCCGCGGGCTGAACCGCATGACCTCGGCCCCGAACCGAGCCAGGTCGTACCGGCTGCACGCCGTCGCCATCAGCTCGATCCCGCAGCACGCGGTGGCGAACGGCATCGGCCACAGCGAGCTCCGCCGCGACCAGTTGATCACCCGACGCAACTGCGTCGTCAAAAACCCATCCACCGGAAGTGCGGCCTCGATACCCATAAAAATCGCTCCCAACGCCGGACCGTCGCGGGCCGGGTTTCTAGTGCGTTCGAGGGAGATCGTAGCCCGGGGCCGGATGGATGGGGAAGACGCCGCCCGAAGCGTGTTTCAGGACGTTGAGCCCGGGCGCGGCTGGGGGCTTTGATTCACCTCGATCGCTCAGTAAACTGTCTTCGATACCATCGCAGTCTAAGGATTTTGCCCGGACGCCCACGAAAAGGAGCTTCGAATGAGAGCTTTCGCCACCCGTGCTCCCAAGGTCGCGCCGCTGTGGCCCGCGAACTCCGTTGCCGCCCCGAGCCACCGCGAAACGAATGCGAGCCAACATACTGAACCGACCGACGTTGTGAGGACACAAGGCCGGGTACGGAGCCACGGAGTTGGATCGCGTATCGGTTCGATGATCCCGATTCTGGTCATCGCGTCCGGTGCGATCGCCCAGCCGTGGATTACATACGATGCTTCGCTCGGGACTCTCCCATCGGAACAGTGCTTCAGTCCCAATCACGGTCAGAACGTGATCCTTGAAGTCGTCGGCGGCGTGCTGCACCAGTCGACGCTCGGCCCGGCGAGCGGCAACGTGACAGACCATTATTTCGACGCGTGGGAGCGGCCCGGGTATCCGGAGAGCTTCGCCGCTGGGTTCACGATGGAGATGGTCGTCCGATCGGTCACCGCGCACGCGTCGACGACGACCAGTGTCCTGCGCACGGGCCTGAGCATGCTTGCCCACGACAGTACGGGCCGCTTCATGACAGTCTGGTTCAATGAAGGATCCGTCACTCTGGTGAACGACAACTTGGCACCGACGCGAGGATTGTCCGCGACCACGCCGTTCCCCAACGATGGACTCTTTCATACTTACCGAGCTCGAACGGACGTCGCGGGAATGCACTTGGACATCGACGGCGTAAACCTTCTGAATTTGCCGCTGGGAATCACGGGCGAGGTAGCCCCGGGAATCGTGACGTTCGGAGACACCACCGAGTTCACGGGGGCAAACGGCGAGTTCTTTATCCGTTCGTTCCGGTTCACGGGAGTCGGAACCGGCCCGATCACGGGCATCACCGGGCCAGATCCGGCGGTCACATGCCCCACGAGTCCCGCCTCATTTACCGCCATTCCTTCCGGCACCGCCCCCTACACCTACCAATGGCAATGGCGCCCCCAAGGCGCCTCCGCCTGGCTCAACATCACCAACGGCGTCAACACCGACCCACTCTCTGGCGAACCCGCCTTCAACGCCTTTGGCGCGAGCGGCGTCACCGTAACCACGACCAACTCGGTCGGTAACTCCGTGGCCATCACGGGAGGGCGGCGCGAGATTCACGTCATCGTCTCCAACGACTGCGGCAGCGTGACCAGCGACGCAGCGACTTGGTCGATCTGCCCCGCCGACTTCGACTGCGACGGCTTCGTCACCGGCGAGGACTTCGACGGCTACGTGGCCGCGTTCGAGACCGGAAATCTGGTCTCAGACTTCGATCAAAACGGCTTCGTCACCGGCGAGGACTTCGATGCGTTCGTCATGGCGTTTGAGGGCGGGTGCTGAATTCGAATCCTCGGGTTGATGCGAATGGCGAATTGCGATCTTGCTCCACCCATCACCGTGGCAGAGTCGCCAACCGCCCCGTCCTAACCTCGACAGAACCCGACCCGGGCATCGTGGCCTCCGCGCTTCCCATCAAATCCGCCAACGACTTCCCATCAATGCTGCTCATCCGAGCCGCCATCAGTTCGCCGAACAGCGCCGGGGCCCGCTCGCGGTCCACAGCCATCAGGTTCTCGCCCACTCGCAGCACATCCGCCGCCATGATCGCCGTCGGCGGCCTCGCCAGCGTGTACGCGCCTTCGAGTTCGCCGCCCGCGACCCGGTGCACCAACCCCGACGTCCCGAGCCGTTCGAGCATCTCGGAAACGATCCGCTCGTCCATGCCGGTCTTGTCCGCAACGGTGTTGTGGTCGCTGGGCTTGCCCACCGCGAAGCGTTTGGCGACCTCGACCATCACCACCAAAATCGCGGCCGGGTCCATGATGAGCGAACGCCGCTTCTCCGCCTGCTCGGTCACGACGCCGAGCGTTTCCAGAACGGAGCGAGTCAACCCGACGGTCTTGGCCGTCGTATACGTTTGCAGCGCGTGCGCGACCTGCAACCCGCTGAGGATAATGATCCAGGTCACATACACCCACAGCAGGAACAGCGGCAAAATCGCGATCGGGCCGTAGAGCTTGGAATAGCCCAGCGAGAGGCGGATGTACTGCTCGAACCCGTACTTGCTGGCCTGCCACAAAACCGCGGCCAATAGAGCTCCGGTCAACGCCGCGCCGAAACGAACACGCGTGTTCGGAACGGTCGTGTACAGCACCACCAGCAGCAAGGTCGTGATCGGGATCGGCACGATGTTCACGCCAATCCGCACCACGGCCGTCTGAAAGATCGACAGGATCTGCAGGTTCTTGGGCTCGGTGATCCAGTTGGCCATGTACGTTTGCACGCTCAGGCTCGCGACCAGCCCGAACGTGCCCAGCGTGAGCATCGCCCAATACTGCACCACCCGCCGCGTCCACGATCGGCCCGTCGGGGCCATGTAGATCTGGTTGAATGTCTTCTCGATCTCCACCAGCATCGAGATGCCGGCGTAGATCAGCGTGATCACGCCGATCACGCCCAACGACCCCGGCGGCAGCGTGCGCACACGCGTCACCAACGCCTGGATCCACTCGTCGAGCTTGGCCGTCGGATGATCCTGAGGAGCGGGCGACATCATCGGCGGCTCGCCGACCGGCGCGAGCGTGGCCTTCTCCACGCCCGGCGTTGCGCGGTCAAAGAAAGCCCCCTCGTCCGCGGGCTCGGAGATCGCGATCTGGTTCAGGCCCGCGAACTTCATGATCTCCTTGACCTTGTCGGTCACGGCCTGCTCGCTCGAAAACGCGGCGATGAAAATGATCCCGACGACCAGCACCGGGATCAGCCCGAACAGCGTTCGATACGACAACGCCGCCGCCATCCGCGGGATCTGCACCCGCCGCGCCCCCACCACCACCAACTGAGCAATATGCCAGAACTGCCGCGGAACGCTCGGGTGCTCGACCACCCTGCGCAAATGGTCGTCGATCGCGCTGAGCACCGAGCCCGAGGGCGGGCCTTCCGGCACACCCGGCGTCGCGCTCGACTTCAATCCCGGCCCGGCGCTTCTTGACGTCGTTTCAGCCATATCACCCTTGAAAAAAAACCTACCCACGCGGCGGCGTCAGACTCCGAGGACCGGGCGGCGGGTCCAGCCGACGGGGTTTGTTCTTGACCGGCTCGGACGGGCCACGCCCACGGATATCGTCGGCCGACCCCACCGAAATGGATCGGCTTTGCCCCCCAAGACTTCCCCCTGTTCGGGTGGTGATGATCGGGCCCGCGGGAACCACCGGGGGCTCGGGGGACTCTGCACCCTTAGCCTTAGGAGGCTTGCCGCCCTGCCGATTCTTCCCACCCTTGGTCAGCGCGGCGGTAGTTTTCTTGAGAGCCGCCACCTCATCGCGTTCCAATTCGCGCCACTTCCCCAGCGCCAACGAACGTAACTCCAGCGGCCCCATGCGGATATGCGTCAGCTTCCTCACCGGCCAACCCGCGATCGCCAGCATCCGCCGCACCTGCGGGTTCTTCCCCTCGCGAAACGTCAGCTCAATCGTCGTCTTTTCTGAATCGCGCTTGGTGATCGTGAGCTCGACCCGCGGAGCGTGAGACTGTCCTTCTTCCTGGGCCGCGCGGAGCGCGGCCTTGTGAATATCTTTTTCGAGCTTGGCGAGCGAGGTCTGATCCGGCAGCCCCTTCACCACCGCCTCGTAAGTCTTTGGCACACCGTAACGTGGGTGCGTCATCACATTCGCCATCGTCCCGTCATTCGTGAGCAAAACCAGCCCGGTGGTCTCGTAGTCCAAACGCCCGACGGCGAACAACCGAGGCTTCCCGGGATAGTCAACAAGATCAAAGACCGTCGTCCGCTCGTCGCCGGGTTCCTCACTCGCGGTCGTCAGCGCCCGTGCGGGTTTGTTGACCATGATGTAGAGCCGGCGCGGGCGAGCGGATTTCTTCCGCGCGATCGGCCGCCCGTCAACCTCGATGTGGTCGCGGTTCGGATCGACAAAGACCGGGAGTTTCTTCACAATCTTGCCGTTGACCTGGACGTGACCGCCCTCGATCAGCGCTTCGCACGCGCGCCGCGCCGCGACCCCCGCCTCGGCGAGCACCCGCTGCAGACGCACCCCGCGCGGCCCGGGAGGCGCAGCCCCTCGACGCGACCTTGCGGTTTCGTGCGGTGATTGATCGGCGTGCGTCACCCTCAAGGGTAGACCGTTCACCAGGTCGAATCGGGTGCCGAGGCGGAGCTCACACGCTCGCCGAGTTGGAACCGAATACCTCGCAACCAAGGCGCGACGAGACTCCACCGATGCGTGCTCAAACATTTTCCGCGCAGGACCAGGGGAACTGTGGTAACTTGGGGGTGCTCGCGGAGTCCACGGCGCTCTTGACTCCGCCGGCTCCGTGTGGTCGAAGGAAGTTTCAGCACGTCTGGCCGGGGACATCGGGAGTGTGACGAGCGTGGCGCGACGGTCCGTCGAGGCCACCGTGGGTCGGGGACAATCCATGGCTCAACCCAAGAAGGCGGCCCGCAGCGCGGAGGACGCGATCGAAGAGGTGTTTATCACTCCGCGCGTCGTCGATCAGCGGGCAATGGAGGAATACTCCGCGACACTGCAGGATCTGATCCGCGAGGCCGCGGGGCGCGGCGAATCGCTCGCAACCGCCGCCACCGACGTCAAAGCCCTCGGTGAAAGCCTCCGAGAGGCCACCAAGGAACTCAAAGCGCGGCTCGAAGTCGCCGTCAAGGTCATGCCGACGCTCGAACAGCGCCTCAGCAAGGCCGACCAGATCCTGCAGCTCGCCACCGATCGCGTAAAGCTCGGCGAGCATCTCGATAAGACGATCGAGGCGCTGGTCGCCGAGCGGCTTGCCCAAGTCGAACGTCGTGCCGTTGCGATCGTCCTGGCTGCGGAGCAACGTGCCTCCACCTTGCAGGCATCGACGCTGGCCCGCCTCAACGAGACGGCCGAAGCCGCCGCAGCGCAGCTCGAATCGCTCACGCTCAGCAAGATCACGCAGACCCAGGAACGGATCGCCGGTGCCCACCGCGCCGTCGTCGATCGGGCCGAATCCGCTGGCACCGCGCTCTCGCAACGCTTGGCAGCGCTCGAGGCCGCGATCGGAAAACTCGAGCGCGGGTTCGCGGAACGCGCCGGGACGATCGACCGGACATTGGACGAATCGCTGCGGGCCCTTCGGAGCGGGATCGCCCAGCACCGCGAAGAGCTCGACGCGCTCTCCGCCGCCACGTCGGCAACCCAGTCCCGCTGGGCCGAGAGCATCGAGGCCTCGGAGGCAAAGGCACGCGAGCTGGTCGGCACCCTCGATCGGGCCGCGGAAGCCTCCCTGACCCAGGTCCGCGAGGGGCTCACGGCCCAGCTCCGCGACGAACTCCACACCCAGCTCCACGATCGACTGCACGCCGATCTCCGCTCAGAACTGCGCTCTCAACTGCAAACCGATGCGCAGTCCAAGCTCCGCGAGTTCGAGTCGATCGCCGCGGCCCTCACACGCAGCGTCACCGAGAAATCGGACACCGCCGCGCGCGATCTGGGGGCACGCGTCGAGGAAGGGCTCGAACGGATCGAGACCATCGCCCGCCAGATCGAGTCACGCGACACGATGCTGAGCGACGCCGAGCAGAACGCGCTCCAGGGAACTCCGACGGGTTCGCTCGATGAACTCCGATCGCTCGTCGAGCGGGCCGAGGCGCTCCGCGGCTCCGTCGATGAGCACTCGCTGAACACGTCGTCCGCGGCGAAGAGCTGCGAACCTCCGCCCCCTCAAGGCGGCCGCCGCAGTTCGAGGACATCCGCAACGAGGCGGTTCGCCAAGGGCATGCTGGGCGACTGGATCAACACCGCCGCGGACCGCATCGACCGAGAGAACGCGCGCCAAGCCGCCCTGCAGGATTCGGTCGAAGCCTCGGGCGCACTCATCGAATCCGCACGCCAGACCCAGGAGAACCTCGCCCGCACGCTCGCCCAGACCATCGAACTCGCCCAGCAGGCGGCGTCGATGCTCTCGGGGGCGTCGGGTCACGCAACGGATCAGGCAACGGGTCAGAACGCGCGGCAAACACTCCGCAGGCTGCGGTCTCGTCGGCCCACCCCCGTTCGCGGCGAACCCCACAGGCGGCTCGACGCCATCGACCCCGCGCGACGAACCCAACGCGTACATCACATCGGCCCAGCGGTCGATTGATCTGGATCCAGCGATATTTCATGTCTTCGTGCGCACCGGGCACCCCACCCCATGGAAAAGGGCACGCTCGCGCCCTTGTGCTCGCGTGTTGACTTCGACCCGAGCTTACCGCGCCAGCAGGACCTGATCGAGCAGCGACTTCGAGTTCTGCTGGCCGAGGAAGAAGTTGGTGGAATCGATCAGATCGAAACCGGTGGAAAGGAAGCGGTTCTCCGAACTGAGCTCAAAGCGGTTCCCGGTGCTGGGCGGAGCGCCCACGCCGTTGCTGGCCATCAGGTCGAACTTGGGATTGAGTCCCGTCGTCACGTTCCCCGCCGTGACCCGCAGCCCCATCAGCTCCCCGACGCGACGCCCGATGCCCGCCGTCATCGACTGGATAAACGTGCCCAGGTCGGCCTGGCTGGGCGAGTAGTTCAGCGTCGCATAGCTGGGCGCGAAGACCACCGCGTCGTCGTTCTTGTCGGAGTTGAGCGGGTCGCTCCGCTCGCTGAACCCGAAACGCCCGGCGCTCACCAGCGAGACAGGGTCCGCCCCGCTGGTGACGTACACCGTCGAGAAATCCTGGAACTCAAAGTCCCGGGCGTCGGTCGAGAAGTTGACCTGCAGCCCCGCCGCGTCGAAGACCTGCTGGAGCGAGTTGCGGATTCCCTGGACCAGGAAGTCCTGCGTCGATTGCCCGTTGGCCTGCGTGCCGGTGAACCCCAGCACCGACGCGGTGAACGGCGTGAGCCTGGTCGTGCCGCCGCCGGTTTCCAGCCAGTTGATCGAACCGCCGCGGGTTTCAATGAACACATTCTGCTTGCGCTTGGTGATCGAGTTGGCACCGGCGTCGTTGGCGCTCGTGACGACCTCGACGCGGTAGTCGGTGTTGAACGCGCCCTGCAGATAGACCGCGTAGCTGGCGGCCTGGGCGGGGTTGCCCTGACGGCCCGGCGCGATGAACTGGATGAAGAAGTCGCCGTTGGCGTCGAACCCGTAGGTCGCGTTCTCGCCCGCAACGATCGTGCCGGGCTTGCCCCCGTTGGACGAGAAATCCGTCGGGGAGAACACCAGCCGCGCGTCGTCCACGCCGACCCGGAGCGTGTTGAGGACCACCGACTGATCGCGGCTGCCAAGGTCCGCGCCCAGCTCGTTGAGCTTGACGGTGATCTTGATCTTGCTCCCCGTCGCGATCGGAAGGCGGTTGTTGAGGTGGAAGATGTCCACGTCGGCGAAGACATTCGTCGGCACGCCGGTGTGACCCGCCGGTCCGATCGCCGCGTTGATGACCGAGGTCTGCGTCCCACTCCCGGACCGGCTGGAGGTGATCTTTCCAGAAGGATCGGTGCCCGAAACAAGGTCGTCGGCCGTGTTCGCCACGCCGTCGGCCCCGCGCGAGTACGTGAAGACGTACCCACCGATGCTGACCGAGCCCAGGTCGTCGCCCGTGCCGAACACCCCGTCCACGCCCGCGAACGTGATCGGGGCGGGGGCGTTGACGACGTTGGTGCCGTTGCCGGCGTCCGTGCTGGCGTTGAAGCCCGAGTCGCCGTCGTCAAAGACCTGCACCGTAAAGTTGTAGTCGCCGACCGTGTTGGCCCGCGCGTCGGGGTTGGAGATCACGCTGGGGTCCGTGAACCCGGCCGAATCGGCCCCGACCACGATGTAATACGTGCCCGTCGTCTTGACCAGGAAGTTCTGCTCGAACGTGTCGTTGTTGAGGTCGCCAAGATCGACAGGGAGCGTGACCGTCAGGGCGTTGGCGTCCGCGGCCACCAGCGTGACGGGGATCAGGCGGGCCGGACCGAAGACCTGACCGAGCCGCAGGATCTGACCGGCCTGGAGCGTCACCTTGTACACGTCGGTGTCGCCGCCGAAGCGGAAGAAATTGGAGTCGTTGTCGGGATGGTCGCCGATGGTGCCGCGGATCGTGAAGGTCTTGTTGATGTCGGGCAGACCGTCGGGCGTGCGGTTGTCATCAAGAACCACGTTGAGGTCCGACGCGACGCGGAAGTCGATCGTCTTGGTCTGGCCGGGAACGGTCGTGGTCTGGTTGACGAGCTTGTCCCCCGCGTCGCCCACGATGTCGTCCGCCGAATAGTTGTCGTTGACGCCGACCTTGCCGTCGCCGTTGCCGTCGATGCGAGCGTTGACGAGCTGGGCGCGGAGCAGGGCCTGTTCAAGGCGGAAGCGGTACACGCCCGGCCCGGGGACGCCGGTCTGCTCGGGCAGCGAACGGTTCGTCACCGCCGGCGCGAAGCGGACGGACGCGGAGTTCGTCTGCGGGTCGTAGGAGATGGAGTAGTCCACGCCGTTGACCAGGCGGATTTCCGTCTGAGCCGGGCCGCGGACCTCGTACACGCCCAGCGCCGCCGCCAGCGTGCTGGAATCGACCGGCTGGTTGAACTGGATCACTTCGGTGTAAATGCGAGATTCCTGCGTGACCCGAAGGTCGCTCACCTCAAAGGCCAGCGGCGGCAGCACCACCGGCTGGAGATCAAAGTTCCCCGACTTCGCGCCCGCGACCCCGCCGATCGTGATCGCGCCGAGCGTGCCCGTCGAGCTGATGCGGTACGACTCGCTGTTGCGGTCCGAGCCCACGCCCGTGCCCGCGATGACCACCTTCCCGATGGACGCGCGGCCCTCGGAGATGTTGTCGTCGCTGGTCCCGAAGAAACCGTCCGCGCCACGCAGAATCCCCGCCACCAGGTCCGACTGCGCGAAATCGCCGGCGATGTTCACGTTCCCGATCGAACCCGTATGCACGCTGTCCGCCCCGAGCCCGAACCCGCCGAACTCGGTGTCGTTGCCAAGATCGCCGCCGGCCATGATCGAAGAATCAAACAGGCTCCCGCGCACGTTCACCGAACCGATCACCTCGCGGGCCGAGATCCAGGTACGCGAGGTCGCCCCCACGTCCACGCCCCCGATCGAACCGCCCGCGCGGAACGTGGCGCTGTCCACCACCCCGCCCACGAACAGGAACCCGGCGTCGCGGTCCACGTTGATCGCGGCCCGGTCCGCCCCCGCGATCGAGACCCCGCCCGTCGCCAGCAAACGAACGAACGCCTCGTCGCGCACGGTCGCAACCGCCGCACCGTAGCTGCCGTTGATCTGGAGCTTGCCCAGGTACTTGGTGTTGATGTCGCCGCCCAGGAAGTCGCCGATGGTGATCGTCCCGGTGTCCTCGCCCACTCGGATCGAGCCGGTGCCGCCGAAGCTACGGACGTTGATCGCGACGACGTAGGCGTCAAACACGATGTCCGAGTCGCCGCGCAGGTCGGCGTTGACGACGATGTTGTTGATGGTCGCGTCGTCGTTGCTCACGATGTCAAAGTCGGTCAGCACGCCGCTCGCCGACGTCGCGTCGACCTGGAGGTTCGACGAGAAGTTGCTGTTCACAACGACCACCCGGTTGGTCGAAGCGTCATAGAAAGCCTGACCCGCGCCCGAGAAGAAGATCGTGCCGGTCTCGCTCCCGTGCGTGAACCCAAGCCCGCCCGTCCCGATGAGCGTGCCGGGGGTCGAGAGCACCGGGTCGATCTGCTTGTCCGCGATTTCCAGGCTCGGCCCGAACTTGAAAATCCGCGAGTCCGCCAGCAGGCTCCGACTCAGAATGTCGGAGAACGAACTGACGAACGAGGCCGACCCGAAGATCTTCACGGTTTCAATGTTCGAAACGCCGACCGCGACCAGGTCGTCGCCCGTGTTGTAGATGCCGTCGGGGCCCGCTTCCATGCCCGCCGACATGACCAGCGCGAACGCGTTGCCGGCGATGTTCACCGTAGCGATGCGACCAGACTTCACCGTGTCACGGTTGATCCCCACGCCGCCCGGGTTCTGGTCCGCACCCAGGTCGGTGTTGCCCGCCAGCAGGAACGTCAGCCCGACGTCGCCCTGAACGTTGAGCGACGAGATGGTGTCGCCCGCCGCGATCGTGTTGCCGATCGTGTACGTCAGCCCGTCGGTCGTGATGTTGCCGTTGTCGGACGAGGTCGCTCCGACGCTCTGGCTGCTGGGGTCAAAGTCCAATCCGCGCCGAACCTCGATGAACCCGATCGCCCGTCCGGCAATGATCGACGCCTCGAAAATCGAACCGTTCGTCACCAGCAGCACGCCGATGTTCCAGCCCGCGGTGATGTGCGGGCCCTGCACGGCCTGCGCGGCCGCGACGCCCACCGGCACGCGGTTGCGGAAGAAGTCGTAACTCTGCTGGGAGTTGTACTTGGGGTTGACGCCGATATCACCAAACACGCCGTAGGCGTCCGCGATCACGCTGACGCTGTACAGGATCTGATCCGCGTGGATGTTGCCGTACAGGTTGCCCGCGGTAATCGTCACGCTGTTGATCGAGCCGTCGTACGCCGCGATCGTGCGCCCAGGGAGGAACGACCCGCCGAAAATCGAAACCGTGTTGATCCCGCCCGAGTAGCTGATGATGTCGCCGCCGAAATCGCCGACGATGTTGACGTTGTTGATCGAGCCGAACGCGATGATCGACCCGTTGCCTACCAGGTTGTCACTCGGGACGCTCCGAACGATGGACGTGCTGACCTTGCCCGTGATCGACTGACCCACGCGAAGATCCGAGTACAACTGGCCCGTCGTCGCCGTCGCGTTCTGCAGGTTCCCCCGGATCACGATCGCGCCCGAGGCCGCCTTGTTCCCGATGTGACGACCCGCCGTCAGGTTGTTCACCGTCCCGCTGATGTCCGTGTTCAGGTCCAGATCACGCGCCGCCTTGAGCAGGTTCACGTTCCCGCGGGCGCTGGTCGTCGTCACCGCCAGGCGCACGTCGCCCGCGGTCGATTCGATCGTGTCGATCGGGCCGGCCGACTTCACCGAACCGCTGATCAGGTTCTTGGCGGTGATCTTGTCGATCCGCCCGTCCGGGCCGCTGACCTCGATCTCAGTATTGATGATGCTGTCCGCCGCCGTCAGGTCCGGGAGCGGACCGGCGACGATGATCTTGGACGACTGGATGTTCTGCCCGGCCTTGAAGCTCGTGACCGTGCCGGCCGTCAGCTTGCTGGCCCGGAAGTCCTTCACCACCGAGAGCAGCTTCACCGTGTTGTCCACGTCGATCGAAGCCCGGTCAAAGTTCCGCGCCGAAATCTCCGTCGTGACCGAGCCGTTGACATCCACCAAAAGATCGTCGATGTCCCCCGCCTTGTCGGTCGTCGTCAGCTTGTCCAGGTCCTTGGCCGTCTGGATCGCGTTGGGGCTGAACTCAAGGTCCGTGCCCTTGAGCGTCGAGTTGCGGAACCCGGTGGCCGAGATGATGCCGATGCTGCCCGTGGCGTTGGTGAACGTGGCGTCGTAGAACCCGTCCTTGAGGATGATCGACGCGATGTTCCCGGCCGAGATCTCCGTGCCGAAAATGTCGCCCGACACCGTGTTGACCAGGTTGATCTGCCCAAGGGTCCGGTTGTCGTCGCCGTAGTTGAAGCTGGTCCAGAACTGGTCCAGGTTGGTCGCCGAGATGAACGCGCGGGTGATGTCCCCGCCGCCGCGCAGGTCGATGGTGTCGATCCCGTTGATGATCGTCGTGGCGGTGGAGAAATCGATCAAGTTGTTCCCGGCCGAGATCGTGCTGGAGATGAACGCGACCTTGGAGTTCTCGTTCAAGATCCGCACGATGTCGTTCACGGCGAAAATGCCCGTCGTAGACATCGGGCCCGCGTCACGCTGCAAGAGCCCGTCGCCGATATCGACGCGCGAGATCGTCCCGCCGCTGTAGACGGTCCCGATGATGCCGTCGAAACGGTTCTTGGGAGTCACGCGGTCAAAGTTGGCCGCGACCCGGATGATGTTCCCCGTGAGCGCAATCACGTCCCCGACCGCGCCGCCCACGTTCACCGTGTCCAGCACGCCGCTGCGGACCAGCAGCCCGTTGAGGGACGGATCGAACGGCGAGCCGATGTCGTCCAGGAACGCCGCCCCGCTGGCCACGGTGGCCCGGTTGAACGGACGGTACATCTGCCCGTTCCAGTCATCATCCATCAGCCCGGTCGTGGCCGCGGGAAGGGTCATCGGAACCTCACGCGTGCCCAGCGAACTCCCGATTCCCAGGAACGGCCCGATCAACTGCGGGCCCCACGACGGAACCTGCGTGCGACCAAGATCCCCCGTGAGCACGTTCAGCGTCGTCAGCCCGGTCATGTTCATCGCAACAATGTCACCCAGCGGTGTTTCATTGCGCACAAAGAGCATCGGGGCCAGCCCGTCAATCCGCCACACGTCGGTCTGCACGTTGCCCTTGATCGTGATCCCCGAAACCAGCGGGTCCGCGCCCGTCACGATGATGCGCCCGATCGACGCAACGTCGGTCGAACCCACCGCGCCCACACCCTCGATCTCCAGCGACAGCCCGCCGAAACCGGCACCCGACAGGTCCACGTCGATCTGTCCGATCGCCACGCCCTGCGAGCCGTTGATCGGCAGAACGTGGATCGACCCCGCGAACAGCCCGTTGGCAGCGCTGGGACCCACGACCCGGATGCGCACCGTCGCGCCGCCGTCATCGATCAGAGTCTGAGTCTGCCCGACGAACAGATCGGTCGTCACGTCCACGCTCGAACGCGTGTCGATGCGCGGGAAGTCCACGAAGCGAACGTCAGAGCCAGAACCGATGGCGGTCTGAAGCCCCTCGTTGCCGAAGTAGAGTCCGCGCCGGTTCTGGTCGGAAAGCTCGATGTCCTGACTGACCAGGATCGCGCCGATCTTGGACCCCGGGCTCGTACCGATCTGCACGGCGTCGTTGCCGATATGCGACCCGTACCGGATCATGCCGATGTCGCCGTTGCCGCCGTTGCGCCCCGACAGGTACCGGGTCGTGCCGCCCAGCGCCACGATCCCCAGCGGGTCCGTCGCGTCCTGGTCGATCCCGCTCCCGCCGCGCACGTCGATCAGCGCGATCCGCCCGCCCACGCGCAGCGTGAAGAAGTTCACGTCACCCTCGCTCGGTCCCACTCCAGCCAGCGTCGACTGCCCGGTCAGCAGCGAACCAAAGTCCCCGCCCACCGTCACGTCCACCGCCCCGGTAATGTCCGAACCGGTCGTGATGTTGTACAGGTTGCCGGGGATGCTGAACGAGCCACCCAGCCAGTCCTCGAACGCGTCATCGTCGGCCGCGGTCGTGTTGGTCACGTCCGAAGTCGTCGCGTACCCGGCCGCGATGTTGCTCGCCCGCCCGGTGCCGATCCGCAGCGACCCCACGCTCCCCGCCAGCACGTTGATCGAGTTGTTCAAGACCTTGTTCGTGCGCGTCAGATCGCCCGACCCGTTGGTCCCGCCCGTGCGGTACAGACCCATCGTCACCGGGGCCATGCCCAGGATCGTGAACGAGTAGTTCACGAAATTGCTGAACGGCGCTTCGTCGCCCGTTGGGTCGGTCACGACCACGTAGTACACCCCCGGCGTCGTCGGCGTGTAACGCACCGACTGCGTCGTGCGCGAGCCGCGCGAAACGCTCGGGGCCGCCACCGTCCGCCCGTTCTCGTCGATGACGCGGAAGTACACCCCGCCCACCATCTCCACGCTGATCGGCGTCGAGCCGTCGGACGCGAAGGCGTAGGCGTCGGCGTTGTCGTCGCCGGGGTTGAGCTTGCTCTTCAGGCTCAGGTCGCCGATCACGCGCACGCCCGTACCCAGCGTGTTGATCCACTCGGCGCTCAGCATCTCGTCGTTGCGGTAGAACCCGCTGCCGAACGTCAGCGACTGGTCGCCGCGCTGGAAGAAGATCGTCCCGCCCAAGGAGAACGTCGCACGCCGGTTGATCTCGCGCTCGTTCGCGGGCACGGACCACCCCGTCGAGAAGAGCGTGTCCGCAATGTCCACTTCCGAGTCCGGTGTCGTCGGGTCGTTCGCGTAGACGAACTCCTTCTCAAAGTACGTCGACGAGATCCGCGGCGGATGGTTCACAGGGTCGCTCACGATCCCCTGCACCGTCACGTCCAGCAGCGACCGCCCGCCGATCGAAATCTCGCCCACCGTGCGCCCGACGATCAACTGCCCGAACGTCTTGACCTGCACGTTGCCCGAGGCGTCCGGGATAACCGTGTGGCTCCCGCCGATGATCTCCGGCTGGCCCACGTCGCGCTGCCACGTCCCCGCGTCGCCCGAAACAATCAGCGCGCCGAGGTCCCCCGCCACCGAGATCGAGCCGTACAGATCAGACACAACAATTCGCTCGACCGAGCCCGTGAAGTTCGACGAACCGAACAACATGCCGTGGATGTAAATCCCGCCGATGTTGTGGTTGCCCTGCACGAAGATGCCCTGATCAGGGTTCACAAAGCCGCTGGTGATCGGGAGCAGCCGCACCTGCCCGTTCTCGATCGGAAGCCCGCCGGGGTTGTAGTTCCCGAGGTCACGCACGAACGGCGCACCGATGATCACGCTGCCGGCCCCCGCGGGGAGCCCGTGCGAAATCGGCGGCGAATTGGGGACCGTGTCGTTGATGTCAAACCCGAAGCCCTGGCCCTCCCAATCGTCGTAATAACCAACCAGCGTCTTGGTGCGCTTGAAGAGGAACCCACCCTGGAACGCGTCGGTATCCGCGTCGATGGTCGTGCCTGCCGTCACCTTGCCGCCGAACATCGTCAGGGCCGTGCTCTCGTCGGCGTTGATCAGGACGATCTTGCCCAGCCCAACGTTGAAATCGCCGATCCCGTCGTCGTTCAAGTCGTCATTGGGAAGTGTCGCGCCCTGCGGAACACCCAGGTCGAACCGATTGACCATTTCCCGACCGTAGAGGTCGAGGAACTGCGCCGAAGTACCGACCTTGCCGGAAAGAATGATCTCCGCGAAAATGCGCGCGTCACCCAACTCAACGAAGTTGCCCGGGGGCGCGACGTATTGCAAATCGTCCACAATGAACGGGTCCGCGCCGGTGTCCGTCGCGACGATCCGAAGATCATCGAACGCGGGGTTGGCGGGAGTGCCGTTGAACGTGAACCGTCCCCGACCGTTGCCCGAACTGCTGCGCGCGAGCAACTGAGCGCCCGTGAAGCTCTGCGTCAGCGTGCCGTTGTAGAACAACTGCACCGAGAACTTGCTCGCGTCCAGCCCGATGTTCGAGCCCGCCGACTCCCGCACCGTGAACGACATCGTCGAGGCCGCCACGCGGAGCCCGGTCTGGGTCTGCGGGCGGAACTCAAAGAACTGCCCGTTCTCGACCCGCGCCTGGAGGATCCGCTCGCCCGTCGGCTGCCCGGTACCGTCGAGGATCGCCCGGATCTGGAAGTTCGACGTCGGAATGATGTTGTGGTTGATCCGAATGAACGAACCCAGCAGCACTCGCCCGCTGGGGAAGTTCTGCACGTTGGGCAACTGCGCCCCGGGCGTCGGCGGGAACTCGTCGTTGAAGTCCTCGTCCACAGGAGTCGCGACCGTGGTGCCGATCCGCACGGGTGTCTGCACCACGGGCGTCCGGTACCCGATCACCGCCCGCGTCGTCCCAATCCCCGTATTAAACGGGTCATCGCTCGGTGCGATCGTCAGCGAGAACAGCAACTGCCGCGGCTCAAGCTGGTCCACGCTCGGACGACCCGCACCACCGGCCAACGCCGCCAGCCGCGCCGGGTCCTTCCCCAGCTCGACCCCCCCCAGGCCCAACCCGCTCAGCCCGTTCTTGGACTGGCGACGAGAACGAAGAAGGGGACGATTCGACCGGCGTGACTTCTTCATGACCGCTCCTCTGACTTACCAGGGCGCACAGCCCCGTGGACTATCCCGATCAATCAACCGACTCTGCAAATCTCAGAACTCGAAACTCGCTCCAACGTTCCTATCCAACGTTCCAATCCACCGGCACCGTCACGTTCGCCCGACGGCCCCGCAAACCCACCAACTCCTCGCCGACACTGAGGTGCCGAGGTTCAGAATCGCCGGTCGGACTCCTCCCGCGAACGGTCAGAGCCCCCCTTCGATCGTGCCACGCCGGCCCGGCGCGACGCTCCGAACCTCACCGAATGACGCCGACGCTCCTTCACGCTCCGCGAAGTCACGCCGCGCTCACCCGCCCGGCCCTGGGCCGAGCCGGTACAAAGTACACGACCCGCCGCAAGTCTTCAACCGGCATCTTGCTCGGGTCGCACTCTCCGACCCCTGAACCCTCCCGGAACGAACCTCCCCGGAGACGCGCCGCCGCGCCGCCCGACCAAGCGAGAACGACCACCCACCCCAACCCGGACGTAGTTTCAACCCAACAACCGCCCGGCCGCCG
>JBGAOD010000188.1:0-2396 GCA_044221955.1 Phycisphaerales bacterium
GGAGGGGTGGATGTCCCATCGGGCGGCGGGGTTGCGTTCCCACGCCTGCGCGTGGAGTTCGTCAGGAGAGGCGGCTCGGAGAGCCGCCCTACCTCGATGGATCATTCCGGCTTCACGGGCGCGCGGCCGACGCTGTGGTAGGTGAAGCCCTGCTCTTTCATGGTGTGGCGACGGTAGAGGTTTCTTCCGTCGAAGATGACGGGGGATTTCAGCATCGACTTGATCTTGGCAAAGTCAGGGCTCTTGAAGTCGTTCCAATCGGTGCAGACAACGAGGGCGTCGGCGCCCTTGAGGGTTTCGTAGAGGTCGTCGAAGGTGTTGAGCCCGGGCCCGACTTCGGCCTTGGCGTTGGCGGCCGCGACGGGGTCGAAGCCGCGCACGGTCGCGCCGGCCTTGATTGATTTTTCGATCAGCGTCAGGGCGGGGGCTTCACGCACGTCGTCGGTCTGGGGCTTGAAGGCAAGACCCCAGAACGCAAGGGTCTTTCCCTTGAGCCCGCCGGATTTCGCGAAGTGCTTTTCGATGTGCGAGAAGAACCGGGCGCGCTGGTTCTGGTTGACCTGGTGGACGGCCTGCGAGAGCAGCATGGGGTGGCCGGAGGCGTCGCCCATCATCACGCAGGCGAGTGTGTCCTTGGGGAAGCACGACCCGCCGTACCCCAGCCCGGGGTAGAGGAACTCGGACCCAATGCGGCGGTCGGCGATCATGCCCTCGCGGACCTTTCCGATGTCCGCGCCGTAGACCTCGCAGAGCATCGCCATCTCGTTGATGAACGAGATTTTGGTGGCGAGGAAGTTGTTGCTGGCGTATTTGACCATCTCGCTGGAGGAGACGTCCATGATGTGGATGGGGTGCCCGTTGCGGACGAAGGGGTCGTAGAGATCGCGGAAGGCTTGGGCGGTGGGTTCGTCCTCGACGCCGCAGACCACGCGGTCGGGGCGCATGAAGTCGTTGATCGCCGAGCCCTCTTTGAGGAACTCGGGGTTGTCGGCGACGGTGAAGGGGATGGTGGGCCCGACCTTGCTGAGGATGCGGGCCTTGACCGCGAGCGTGGTGCCGACGGGGACGGTGCTCTTCAGAACGACGACCTTGGGGCGTTGCTTTGGGCCGAGGGTCTTGATGACGTCGGCGATGTCGTCCGCGGCCCCCATGACGTACTTGAGATCGGCGTGGCCTTTCTCGTCGCTGGGGGTTCCGACGCAGATGAAGACCATCTCGGCGTCGGTGTAGGCCTCGCGTTTGTCGAGGGTGAACTTGAGGCGTCCGGCGGCGATGTTTCGCTTGAGCACGTCGGTCAGCCCAGGCTCGTAGATCGGGCAGCCGCCGTCTTTGAGCAGGCGGATCTTGTCCGGGTTGACGTCGAGGCATGTGACGGCGTTGCCGGTGTCGGCAAGGCACGCGCCGGTGACCAATCCCACGTACCCGGTACCCACCATCGTCAGTCGCATCGGTCGCATTCCTTCAGGGAAAGTCTTGGGGACAGATTCCGCAAACCCGGGGCACTTGCGGCATAAGGGCTCGCATGTCGGGGCCCTCGCGGCCCGCTCGCCACCGCCGCGCGGGCGGCCCGCGAGCGAGGATCAGGGTAGGTTCAGTCCGACCCCGGGCCTACGCTGGCCCGCATGACAAAGGTACCCACCCGCTCGGCCTCCGGGAAACCGACCCGTCGCTCCGCCCTTACCGCATCGACCGCCGACCGGCACCGGCTTTACGAACTTTCGGTTCAGGACTCCGAAGCCGAGGTGGATTTCGTGGACGAGCAGTTCAGGGTTCTCCGGGGGCGGAGGGCGGTGGCGATCCGCGAAGATTTTTGCGGGACCGCCAACGTCTGCTGCGAGTGGGTGCGGCGGCGGCGCGGCAATTCCGCGGTGGGGCTGGATCTGGACCGGGCGACGCTGGACTGGGGCACTCTTCACCACCTGTCTCGGCTCACTCCCGCGCAGGCGAGGCGTGTGCGATTGCTGGAACGGAACGTGCTGACCCCCGGGCGTGAGGGTTCGGGGGTTGACGCGGTGCTCGCGATGAACTTCAGCTATTTTATTTTCAAGTCTCGTGCGCTGATGCGCGAGTACTTTGAGGCCGTGCGCGCCTCTTTGGTCAAAGACGGCGTGTTTTTCCTGGACTTTGTGGGCGGTTGGGAGTGCCAGAAGAAGCACCGCGAGGTCCGGCCCCTCAAGGGTTTCACCTACGTCTGGCAGCAGGATTCCTACGACCCGATCACCAACGACATTCACTGCTCGATCAGCTTTCGCTTCCCGGACGGCTCGCGGCTGGCAAAGACATTCACCTACGACTGGCGGCTCTGGTCGCTCCCTGAGATCCGGGAGCTGTTGATCGAAGCCGGATTCAAGCAGGTCACCGTGTACTGGGAGGGCGACGACGGCGAGGGCAGCGGC
>JBGAOD010000188.1:2417-4811 GCA_044221955.1 Phycisphaerales bacterium
CCCCGACCGAGCGCGGCGAGGAATGCGCGAGTTTCCTGTGCTACATCGCGGCAGAAAAGTAGACCGGCCTGCTCACCCGACTTCGACGCTGCTGAAGGCCTCGCCAAAGTCGTAGACCCCGCGGAAGTCGTCGAGGGTGTCTTCTTCGGTCTTACGCATCTGACCGGTTTCGATCATCGCAAAGACGATCTTGCCGAAATCATCGGTACGGTGGATGCCCCAGCGTCCGAGCACGGTGATGGCCAGCATCCCATAGCGACGGATCGCAAAGTCCCGCAGGCCCAGGCAGAGTTGCTGCCCGCTCACATGGCGCTCATCGTCGGGAAGGTCCTTCGCGTCCCCGTGGAGTACTTCCACGGTGTGGGCGAGTCCCTCACGTACAAACTGGTAGGCCTCCGGCGGAAAACGGTCCGCCCTGTCCTTGTGTGCCGTCATGTCAACCTTCGTCGGTTCGGACACTTCGTCTGCTCCTTGCGTTCCGGTGTGACGCGGAACCACGCTGCCCGCTGGGAAGGTCCGGGCTCTCTCTCGGTCTTGCCGCGGACTCCTATCGGCTGGTGAATGCTAGCTCTTGGAATCATTCGGAGGATGAAACGAGGGATTGCCTGTCTTGCCGCGTGGCCGAGGTCCTTACGGGTTGCGCTCAGGTACGGATTCGCGATTCTCTGAACGGGACGCTGACATGGGGATTGTTCCTGATCGACCACCTCAAGGGTTTGGCGGCCCATTCTCCCGCGGATTCGATGCCGATCCGTGGGGAGCGGAGCACCTCAGATTCTGGAATCCGTTTGGTGATGCCGGGTTCAAGAAAGACAGACTCGGACTCCGCCAGATCGGCGCGGTCGAGCGTTCGATCGATGGCCAGAGCCTGACAGAGTTTGCCTGGGCCGCTGCATAGGTCGGCGAGGCCCAAGGATGACCGTCGCGCGGGCTTGGAGGCGGATCGGAGGGCGTGCATGACCCCGATCCCTTCGACGGGTTCGAGCGCTCGCACCAGCACGGCCGCGGGTTCGTTGATCTTGCCGCACACGATGTTGAAGCAGTGGTGCATGCCGTAGGTGAAGTAGACATAGGCGGTGCCGGGTTTGGCGTACATGGATTCGTTGCGGTCGGTGCGTCTCCCGTTGTAGGCGTGGCTGGCGCGATCGTGCATACCGACGTAGGCCTCGGTTTCAACGATGCGGCCTGACAGAACCGTGCCGTCGGGAAGGATGCGGACGAGCAGCCTGCCAAGGAGTGCGGGAGCGAGAGATTCGGCGGCGCGCGCGTAGAACCGACGTTGGAGTTGCATCGCACGCGCGCTCACAGGGGATGGTACCGGCCCGTGCGCAACGGGCGGCGGTACTATCCGTTCATGTCCGTGCAATCCCAACTCGTGCTCACGCTCGAAGAGATCGGGCAGATGATGGACCTCCTCGGCGAGGACTCGTTCCGGGCCTCGGCCCACGCGCGGGCGGCCCGCGTCATCGGGGACCTCACCGACGACATCGAAGAGCTAGCCAAGGACCGGGCAAAGGTTCTGGCGATCGAAGGCATCGGTCCCAAGCTGGCCGACAAGATCGTCGAGTTCTGCGCGACGGGGCGGATCGCCGAGCACGCGGAACTGCTCGCCCGCGTGCCCGCGGGGCTGTTGCCGTTGCTGAGCGTGTCGGGGCTCGGGCCCAAAACGCTGCGGATGCTGTGGCAGCAGGGCGGTGTGGTCGATCGCGCGTCGCTCGAAGCGATTATCGCCAGCGGAGCGATCCTGACGTTGCCGCGGATGGGTGCCAAGAGTGTCGAGAAGATCAAGCAGTCTCTCGCGTTCATGGTGGCGGGCGGGCAGCAGCGGCTCTCGATCGGTCACGTCTTGCCGATCGCCGAGGCGTGGGTGGCGGCGATGAAGAAAGTGCCGGGCGTCAAGGGCGCGGCGTTCGCGGGTTCGCTGCGGCGTGGGAAGGAAACCATCGGAGACATCGATATTCTCGTCACGAGCGACGACCACGAGCGCGTGACGGAGGCGTTCTGCACGATGCCGGGTGTGACGGGCGTGCTGGCGCGGGGAGAGACCCGGTCGTCGGTGCGGATCGCGGTGCCCGGTTCGTCGGGGCGTTGGAAGAGCAAGGACGAGAGCGAGCCGCCGGACGCCGGGTTCCAGGTCGATCTCAAGCTGATCCCAGCGGAGTCGTGGGGCGCGGCATTGATGTACTTCACGGGCTCCAAGGAGCACAACATCGCGCTGCGCGAGCGGGCGCTGGCGCGCGGTACGACGCTGAATGAGTACGGGCTCTTCAAGCTCGCGGCGGGGGCCGAAGGGAGAGGTTCCGCGAAGAAAGACGAAGAGGGGAAGGTCAAGAAGGGCTCCGTGGTGGCGTCGCAGACCGAGGCGGACGTGTACGCGGCGCTGGACCTGCCTTA
>JBGAOD010000019.1:0-40265 GCA_044221955.1 Phycisphaerales bacterium
CTGTAGTTCGCGGAGCTGGCGCAGCTGCTCGGCTCGACGCTTGGCGAGCTGCTCCAGATCCTGCATGCCCGGGGCGGCACGCCCCGCGCGTGCCTGGGCCGTCGCTCCGGGCGAGGAGTCCGCGACCCGCGCCCGCGATTGGTCCGTGTCGTCCGGGTCGCCGCGCCCCGTGCGCAACGCTTCGACCCGCCTTCTTTCACGCTCCGCCTCGGCCTTCTTCAACGCCGCTTGCTCGGCCAGCTTGCGGAAGATCCAACTGAACGCCGACGATCCGGCGATGAGCACGACGACGATGAGATTGATGTACTGTTGGTTCATCGTGCCCGTTACCCCGTGGGTTTCCGCGATAAGAACCCGCCGCGTCTACTCCGCGACCCCCGTGATGTCGGTCAACTCCGGCAGCATCGCCACGACCCGTCCGCCGGATTCGATCGCGCGGAATGGTACGCCGAACGCCTCGCCCAGCGCGCCGGGCGTGAGGGTCTCGACGGTGGGGCCCTCCGCAATCTTGGTCCCGCTCGCGCCGATCACGAGCACCCGGTCGGCGTCCCGGATCACACTCGACAGATCGTGCATCGCCACGACGACCGCGACCCCCTCGGCGGCCACACGGCGAAGCTCCGCCATCGTCGAGAGCGAGTGCTTGGGGTCCATGGATGCGACCGGCTCGTCGGCGAGCAGCGCCCGAGCTCCGGGGTTCTCTGTCGAGAGCGAAAGCTGGGCGAGCGATCGGGCCATCGTCACACGCTGCTGCTGACCAGCGCTCAGCGTCGCGAACGGAGACTCGGCGGCCTTCGCAAGCCCAACTCGTCGGAGCGCGGCGTCCACGATGCTCTGACCCGCGCGCGTCCCCTCGGCGTACAGCCCCATCGCCACGACCGCGCGGGCCGAGTACGCAAAGGCGAGTGAAGACCGCTGCGGCACGTACACGATCGAACGTGCGCGGCGAGTCGCATGCATGGCGTGAACATCGGCATCACCCAGCGTTACTTTCCCCGAAGAGGGCACCAGCACGCCGAGCAGTGCGCGCAGGAGCGTGGTCTTCCCAGCGCCGTTGGGACCGATGATCGCGGTCAAAGTCCCGGGGTTGAACGTCGCGGTCAGGGCGCGGAGCACCGGCCTGCCCGGGTCGTAGCCGCAGGTGATGTTGTCGGCGAGCAGAGACATATGTACTCCGCGAGCGGCAGTTCATCGACCACTCACGCGCGGCCCTGATCTCCCGGATCGGCGGCGAGGGAAGTCGCCGAGCGCTCAAGCCCGGCGCGCCAGGTGTGGACCACCAAGGCCGCGATCCCGATGATGAGCAGCAGGTCCGCGACGTTGGAGACGTAAGGCCAGACCTCGCGGGCCGACGGCCCGCTCACCCACGGGTACGACCACCCGAACGGCAGCGCCACGCCCGGCAGCGGGTGGATGAAATCGCGGACGCACGCGAAGAGCAGGCGGTCGTAGAGGTTCCCCAGCCCGCCCGCGAGCAACAGCCCCACGGCGGCGTGGGCCCAACGGTCCCGCGGCGTCGTCCACTTGGCGAACATCCAGAACGCGAACGCGATCGCCCCGGCCGTGAAGGCCACGAAGAACCAACGCTTGCCCGCGCCGATCCCGAAAACCGCGCCGGGGTTCAGGACCAGCGTGAACTCGAGCAACCTTGGGATGACCACGACCGGTTCGTGCGGCGGGAGCAGCCGGCTGAGCGGGGGGCCGAGCATCACGTCCTCGCGGCTGATTTCTGCCGGGATGCTTGCCACTCTGCGGAACGCGATCTCTTTGCTCGCCAGATCCGCGACCAATCCCAGCACCGTCACGAACATCAGCACGATCCACGACCGCCCGTCGCGCCAGGCCGAGCGCCGGTGCGCGGTTTGGTATGGAAGCTCGGTCGGGGTTGGTGGCATCGGGCTGGTCACGCTCGGATCGAGCGGCGCTCGAGCTCGCGGGCCGCCTCGATGGAGTACCGCGCCCAGGGCAGCTCTTCGAGACGCTCGGGCTTGATCGGCTTGCCCGTCAGTTCGCACACGCCGTAGGTGCCCAGTTCGATACGGCGCAGGGCCTCATCGATCTCCTTGAGCAGCTTGCGGTCGGCCGCAGCCAGGTCGAGCGCCAAGGACTGCTCGTAGGTCTCCGAACCCTGTTCGGCGATGTGCTGGGGCAGGCTTGACAGCGAGCCGCTCTCGCCCTTGAGCGCCTCGTTCTCCATCGTGTTGATGTCGCCGATCAGCTCGTCACGCTTGCGGACGAGGATGGCCTTGAACTTCTGGAGTTCGGGCTTCTTGTAGGGTGTGCGCAGGTCGGGCTTGGGGGCCTCGACGTGTACTTGCGGGCGGTGCGAACCGAGCGGCACGGAATGGGCGGCCTTGGGGCCCGAGGCGATCAGCGGCTTCCGGGCCGGGCCCAGCTTGCTCATGAGCCCGCCCACGCCGGGGGGCGTGGGCGCCGTGACGATCTTGGGACGGGAGCGTTTGACAGGCTTGGGCGTGACGATGGTGATGCCCTTGCGCGCGCTCTTGCCGTCGGTTTTCTGGTCTTTGGCGGATTCCTTCGCAATTCCCGCGGCCCCGTTCAGCGCAACCTTGGGCTTGGAGGCGTCAGACTTGCCGACCGCCGTGGTTGCGGATTTGATGGTCTTGGGATCGACCTTCGCGGGCCGTTTGCTCACGGACTTGCCCGCCGGCTTGGGCGATGACTTTGCCGCCGCTTTCAGCGGTGCCTTCGGCCTTGGTTTCGAGATCGGCTTCTTCGCGGGCTTCTTGATCGGATTGGCCGCCTTGGCAGGGGCGCGCGACGACTTTCTCGCGGCGGCCTTGGCTTTGGGCTTTGGTTTGGAGCGGGATGGGGTGGCGTTACGCGGCACGGTGTTCCCCTGTCGCCGGAACCGTTTCGTGGACTGGGAGTCATGCGCCCACCGCACGTCTATCCCAAGGCCGTTCGAGCACGGGCCGAACCTGAGCAAGCGTGAAGGGTAGGCGTACGCTCCGGGGCTGTCAAAGTTCTGAAACACCGCAACATACTGTGCCGACGGCCGCGTTCCCCGCGAACGAACCACCATATGTTGGAAATCACGACGGGTTTCTGGTCGCGCCGAACTCCCCGCGGAACTCGCCCATTTTTCCCCACGCGATCGGTTCAGCGAGGAGGTACGGCCGCGGCATCCTCCGTCACCGCTTCTGCCGATTGCTCCGCATACTGACCAAGCTGGCGGAAACGGTTGTAGCGATCGTCCAGCAGCGTGGCCGTGTCGACCTTTTGCAACTGGCGAACCTCTGAAACAATCCACGCTTGCAGAGCGTCGGCCGTCGCGCGCGGGTTGCGGTGGGCACCGCCGATGGGCTCGGGGATGATGTGGTCGATGATGCCCAGCTCGAGGTTGTCCTTGGCGGTGAGCTTGAGGGAGCGGGCGGCCGCGGAGTTGGTCTGCTCGTTGGCTTCTTTCCACAGGATCGCCGCGCAGCCCTCGGGGCTGATCACCGAGTACCACGAGTTCTGAAGCATCGCCACGCGGTCGGCGACGGCGATGCCCAGCGCGCCGCCCGAGCCGCCCTCGCCGATCACAATGCTGACGATCGGCACCGGGATGCGGCTCATCTCGCGCATGTTTACCGCGATCGCTTCGGCCTGCCCGCGCTGCTCGGCACCCAGCCCGGGGTACGCGCCGGGCGTATCGACGAGCGTGACGATGGGCTGCCCGAACTTCGCGGCGAGCTGCATCTTCGCCAGCGCTTTGCGATAACCCTCGGGGTGCGCACAGCCGAAGTGGCACGCGATCTTTTCGCTGGTTTCCTTGCCCTTTTGGTGACCAACGATCAGGCACTTGAGCGGGCCGATGCGTCCGAAGCCGGTGACCATGGCGGGGTCGTCGCCGAAGCGGCGGTCGCCGTGCAGCTCGGCGAAGTCGCGGCAGATCATGTTGACGTAGTCGCGGGTCTGCGGGCGGTCGGGGTGGCGCGCGACGCGGACGGTCTGCCAGGGGTTGAGCTTGGTGTAGATGTCGGTGAGCTTGGCCTCGCGCTGGGCGCGGAGGTCTGAAATCTGGGAACGGAGCTTCTCGATCTCGGGGTCGAGCGTCGGCCCGCTCTGGCCCGCCGCACCTTCGGTGTCGGCGGCCGGCAGTGTGATCCCCGCGCTCGACAGCTCGTGCTTGAGCCTGGCCTCGGCGGCGTCGATGCGCTGTTCGAGCTCGGTGATGGGTTTCTCGAAATCAAGCTGGTAGAACCTGGACATGGGGAGATTCTAGACGCTCGGCGAGGCGCGTCGGCGGCCGGGTACGCTTGGCGGCGAGGCGCATGGTTGCGCGGGCTGAGAGCGCGTCAAGGGGACCGAGCATGGCGAATCACGGGAAGAACCCGCCGTTGGCGATCATCGGCGGCGGGAACATGGGACTGGCGATCGTATCCGGGGGCCTGGCCGGGACGGGGCCGCTGATGCGCGGGTTCGTCGCGGTCGCGGAACCCGACGAGGACAAGCGAGCGACGTTCAAGGCGATGGGCGTGGCGACGTTCACGAGCGCGAGCGCCGCGATCGCCGAGGCGATCGGCAAGGAAGAGAAGCCCGGAGAGGCGCAGGTGCTGCTGGCGGTGAAGCCGCAGATGCTGTCGGGCTTGGCCGATGAGGTCCGCGAATTGCTCGCAACGGAATCCCGGGTCGTGATCTCGATCCTCGCGGGCACGCCTACGACCAAGGTCCGCGCGGTCTTGAGCGCGGCGGCTGGCGCAGAGATCCGAGTCGTGCGCGCCATGCCGAACCTGCCGGCCAAGATCCGGCAGGGGATCACGGCGCTGTGCGCGGGTGCGGGGACGCGGCCCGGAGATGATTCGTACGCGCGCGAGATCTTCGGCGGCATCGGTCCGATGGTCGTGACGATCGAGGAATCGCTAATGGACGCGTTTACGGCCGTCGCGGGCTCGGGGCCGGCCTATGTCTTCTATATGGCCGAGGCGATGATCCAGGCGAGCGTGCGGCTCGGGTTTGATGAATCGACCGCCCGTGACATCGTGCGCGAGACGATCGCGGGCTCTGGCAACCTGCTGGCAGATTCGGCCGAGGCACCGGAGAAATTGCGTGCGGCGGTGACGAGCAAGGGCGGGACGACAGAAGCGGCGTGCAAGAAGCTCGATGAGGCGGGCGTGATGCCCGCGATCGTTGAGGCCATCCGCGCGGCGCGGGATCGGGGGCGAGAGATTGGGAAGTGACGCGGAAGAGACGGAGCGAATGTCCAACTCGAGATTTTTCCTCACGCGATGAGTTCGACAGGCTCCAGACGAGCCGGGGCTGTCAAGCCCCGGTGTTTCGCGGTATTCGCGGGAACCCGCCTTGACAGGCGGGGCTCGTAGGTGGTGCCTTCCCGAAAATCGCGACGCTAGCGATGAAGCCGCTTGCGCCAGCGGTCCAGGCTCGCGTGCCTGGTCAGGTCGTACGCCAGCGGCGTGATCGTGATGCACCCGGCCTTGAGGCTCTGCACGTCGGAACCTTCCTCCGTCGCGTGGAAATCGAGCCCGTGCCCGCTGGCCCAGTAGTACACGCCGCCGGTGGGGCTGGTGCGGCGTTCGTACTTATCGACGAGGCCGTGCGTGTTCATGGGGCAGACAACGATCTTCGGCATCGGCCCGTCGTTCTCGGTGACGGGGATGTTGATGCTGAGGCATTCGTGCTTCTCGGGGAGACCCTGTTCGAGAATCAGATCAAGCGTGCGCCGTGCGTGGTACGCGGCCACATCAAACCTGGGCGTTCCCTTGCCCAGCGTCATGCTCACCGCGATCGACGGCACGCCCAGGAACGCGCCCTCGATGGCGGCGGCGACGGTGCCGGAATAGATCACGTTCACGCCGCAGTTCGCCCCGGCGTTCATGCCGGAGATCAGCAGGTCGGGGCGCGAGGGCTTGCCGTGCGCATCGCGCCCGTACTGGTCGGGCCAGAGTTGGGAGATCGCGAGTTTCACGCAGTCGGCGGGGCGGCCGTCAACGGCGATGCCGTGCATCCGCGGCGTAACGGGCATGGGCCGGATCATGATCGGCTCGTGGTAGGTGATCCCGTGGCTGGTGGCGGATTGCACGGTGAGCGGCGCGATGGTGAGGACTTCGGTGGTTTCGTCCGAGCCGGGCGCGGTGAGTTGCAGCGGCGTGCCGTGCTGGCCGTGGGCGTCGGTGATCGCTTCGTGGAGGGCGATGATCCCCGGCGCGTGCAGGCCGTCGTCGTTGGTGAGGAGGATGCGCATGGGGCGAGGGTAGGAGACCGGGAATCGGTCTCGACCGTCACTTCTTCGGCATGGCTTTGATCTGCTTGGCCACATCCTCCATCAAGTCGTTCGGGATCGGAACGGTCAGGTTGTACTGCGCGATCTTCCACTCCCCGCCCTCGCGCAGCAGCACGCCCGATCCGCGGCACTCGCCGTACTTCTCGTTCATCAGCGCCTCGTCGAACCACGCCGTGTTGCCGTCGAGCGCGATCGTGACGAACCTGCGGCCCGCGACGGCGGCGTAGGTCCAGCCCTTGCCCTTGTCGAAATACGGCTTGGCGTAGGCTTGGAACTGGGCCTTGGACCAGCGCTCAGTGGCGTCGGTACCGATGAAGACGGCGTCGGCGGTCAGGTGATTGAAATAGCGCGGGCCGTCGGCCTTGGACGCGGCGTCGTGGAAGTCACTGAGCACGGCCACGATCGCGTCCGGTCCCGTGCTCGCTTTGTTCGTGCGTCGGTTCGATCCGTTGATCAGACACGAGGTTGCGAGCAAGACCAGCACCAGGACGGGGATCGAGTCGAGCAGGCGTGACATCGGCGGGCTCCTTGACAATCTGGAAGGACCACGAACTTCCGAGAACGAATACCCCTCCATGATCGCTGCGACGCCCCAAGCTTGCAAGCGTGAGCGAAATCAGACCCGAGGAACCCCGCACATCCCAACCCCTCCCCTCCGCGCTGTCCTGCCTACCCGGCATGATCCGACCAGCCCGCGCCGCCACGATGTTCATCCCACCCGGCACGCTGGAGTCGCCACCCCTGACCGCCGATCCAATCCCGGGCTCTTCCGCGCGTCGCGGATCTGCCCGACGGACCAACCCCTAGAGGCGAAGAACCCGTGGACAAGTCCAGCCTCATCGGCGTGCTCATCGGCGTGATCTGCCTCGGCTTCGTCGCCTACGAGGGTTCGCACGGGCACCTGGGGATGTTCTACTCCCAGGAAGGCATCTTCACCGTGTTCGGCGGCAGCGCCTCGGTTATCTTCATGGCCCTGCCGCTCGACCGCGTTCTGGCGGTGGGCGGGTACATCAAACGCTTCATGTTCCACAAGGCCAAGAGCCCTTCTGAAGTCATCCAGATCATCGCCGCGCTCAGCGAAAAGGCCCGGCGCGACGGCATCCTCGCCCTCGAAGCCGAGACCTCCAAGATCGAAGACACGTTTCTCTCCTCGGGCCTCAAGATGGCCGTTGACGGCGTGGACCCCGTCAACATCGAGAGCACCCTCCGCATGGAAGTCCTCGCCATGCAGGACCGACACAAGTCCGGCAAGAAGTTCTTCGACCTGGTCAAGGTGTACGGCCCGGCGTGGGGACTGGTCGGCACGCTCATCGGGCAGATCGGTATGTTCGGGCAGCTCGCCGGCGGCGACATCGGGCAGATGGGCAAGTCGCTCGCGCTCGCCGTCGTGGCGACGATGTACGGCACGGTGCTCGCCAACGCCGTCGCAGGACCGATCGGCGACAAGCTCGCCCTTCGCTCCGGTGAAGAGATCCTTGCCCGCGAGATGATGCTGCAAGGCATCCTCTCCATCCAAGCCGGCGACAACCCGCGCGTCACCCTCGACCGCATGCTCGCCTTCGTCCCCTCCGTCACCCGCACCAAGGTCAAGCCCGCGGCCTAGTCCCGGTCCCTGAGTTTCGCGGAGATCACCCATGGCCGAAGAAGGACACGGCGAGCACGACGAGGGCGGGCACGGCAAAGGCCACGGCGGGGGCGGTCACGGCGGCGGCCACGGCGGGGGCGGGCACGAGGAGCACGAGGGCGTGCCCGAGTGGATGGTGTCCTTCGCCGATAACACCGCGCTCATGATGGGGCTATTCGTGATTCTGCTGGCAATGAACATGGGCCCCAAGGCCAAGAGCGTCATGGGCGGCGAGCCCAGCGACAAAGCGAGCGAGGCCGCCGCCTCCGCCAACAACGACATGCTCGACTTCGTGATCGGGCTCCGCGAGTCCTTCCACAACCCCGTCGACATGAGCTCGAGCAACCCACGCGACGCCGGGCTGCGCAAGCGGATGCTCGAACGCGCGGGCGAAGAGAATAACGCGGTGAGCCCGAGCGACAACGACAAGAAGGGCGGCGCGGTCAAGCCAACGGACTACAACGACGTCGGCGCGAGCGTCAGCTTCGACGACGGCTCATCACTCATGACCTCCATCGCCCGCAACACCATCGTCGATGTCGCCAAGAAGCTCGCCGATTCCCGCTACGTCGTCGAAGTCCGCGGGCACGCCAGCCCGTTCGAGACGTTCATGAACGTCGAGAAAGGGCTCGCGCTCTCCTACGAGCGTGCCCTCACCGTGAGCCGTGAGATGGCGACGCAAGGCGTGAAGTGGTCGCAGATCCGGGTGGTTGCGTGCGGCGACAACGAGCGGATCGTCGGCCGAACCTTCGACCGCGCCAAGGACGCCGCGAACCAGCGGGTTGAGGTGATTTTGACGAAGGAGCTGGTCGCGGCGGACCCGAACAGCAAGGAAGCGGTGAAGGGGAAGTAGCCAGCGATCGAGCCAGGTCTAACGCTCTGCACGGGAAAAGCAAGCATAGCGAATGAGCACGGTCGCCATGGCAATGAGCAGGCCATATCCACACATCGGGCCGCTCCAGAATCCAACGAACAGTATTACGAGCGGACCCTGGGCATTTGGAGGCCCAGTAAGACTCTGCGCGACGAGGGCGACAGTGCAGACCGTGCTTGTGAACGAACCGAGACCGGCACATGCTGCAAACGCGTTGAGAGGGAGTCGCCTCAGCCCAAGCATCAGCACGAGTATCAGGGGCAGATATCCGACCGCCACGAAGACAGCGGCGAGCAGAGCTGCTGCTATGTTCGAGGTGTGGAAGAGTACCAGAATCGTTATGACCGATACGACGGTTCCTACCGCAGCCGCCCCGAGCGACACCATGAAAGCCGACCGCTTGGAAATCGATTCGCGTTCGTAAGCCGCTGGCCGCGCCGTCGGCGATGTTCCGCATTCCGGGCAAACCTGCTCGGATGGAAGTCCCACGCGTGGATACCCGCACTGGGCGCACACGCGACGCCTCTCGATCTCGGGGAACTTGATCCGAAGCACGACCGTTGAAAGTGCGCAAAGGACAAGACCGATGACCCAGAGCGAAATAAGTAGCGGGACTGCCACAGCCCGAATCGTAGCGAACGCGATCAAGTAGCCGGCAGAATCGTCCCCCGGCACTCCCCAAACCCAATCCGCCGGAACCCTTCGCGCTCGCAGAAGGCCTTGAAAATCACGGTATCTCCGTCCGACAGGAACACTCGCTTCTCGCCGCTCGGCAGCTCGATCGGCCGGCGCGGTTTCGGCTTGCCGTCTGCGCCCATCCCGTCCCAGGTCAATTCCAGCAAGCACCCGCGCGACTCGGGCGTCGGGCCCGAGACCGTGCCCGACCCGAGCAGGTCGCCGGGCTGGAGGTTGCACCCGTTGCTGGTGTGGTGCGCGATCATCTGCGAGAACGACCAGAACATGTCCTTGAAGCTGCCGCGGCTCAGGCGGACCGGCGAGAGCCCGCGCTTGAGCATCTCGGCGGATTGAAGGAAGACTTCGAGCGTGATATCGAACCCGCCGGCCGCGCGGTCGTGCTCGTCGCTGAGGTAGGGCAGCGGCGCGGGATCGCCGGGGCCGCGGTTGAAGCCTGTGGTGCGGAAGGGTTCGAGTGCTTCGAGCGTCACGATGTAAGGCGAGATGGTGGAGGCGAAGTTTTTGGCGAGGAATGGGCCGAGGGGCTGGTACTCCCATTTCTGGATGTCGCGGGCGGACCAGTCGTTGAGGAGGCAGAGGCCGAAGATGTGGTCGCGTGCGCTCGCGATCGAGATCGGCTCGCCGAGTTTGTTGCCGGGCCCGATGAACGCGCCGATTTCCAGTTCGTAATCGAGCAGCTTGCACGGGCCGAAGGATGGCCCGGCGGCGGGGTTGTCGTCCGGGGGCGACTGCTGCCCGCGCGGGCGGCGGATGTCGGTGCCGCTGACGACGATGGAGGAAGCCCGGCCGTGGTAGCCGATGGGGACGTGCTTGTAGTTGGGGAGGAGCGGGTTGTCGGGGCGGAACATGGCGCCGACGGTGGAGGCGTGGTGGAGGGAGGCGTAGAAGTCGGTGTAGTTGCGGATGTTCGGAAGGTCCATCTCCAAGCCGTCCGAAATCGCGACGAGCGCCTGAGCGCGGATGTCCGCGGCGGACTTTGCTGTCTGGTGGTTCGCGTTCAATGCCCGTTGAATCCATGCTCGCAGTCGTCCACGTCCGGCGAGGTCGAGCCACATCTTTGGACCGAACTGAGGAGACTGCAGAGCCCAATCTTCCTCTTCGTTCAACGCTGCACCTTCGAACGCTCCAAGCTTGTAGAGTTCGAAGAGGTCGAGTATGAAATCGCCGATGCGAACCCCAGTTCGAGAGAACGTTTTCTTCGAGCCATCCGCGCGGAATTGCACGAACGGCAGATTCTGAATCGGAAAATCCGACCCCGGATCGTTCGCCGACTCGACCCAGCTCTTGAGATTCGGATCGTGCGTTTCGTTGAGGCCGGTGGTCATGGCAGTCCTCGCGTGGGTGCGTGGGGTGTTGGTCGAGCGCAAGAGTATTGGACCCTGCCCCGTGCCGCGAAGCGAACCGCTGGCGAAGCACCCTCACCGCCCCATCTCCCTCTTCTGAACTTTCCCCACCGCCAATCCGAACAGCGAATCGGTGATCCCCGGGAACACGACCGACAACCCCAACACCACTCGCGTCGGCAGGCTGGTCCACACTTCTCCGCGTGGTGCGTGCAGGCACTTCACCAAGGCCTTGGCCACGCGTTCGGGCGGCTGCATGAAAGACGCCGGCGTGCGCGAGGAGAACTTTGTTTTTCCGCCGCTGCGCTTTTCCAAGACCTCCCAGAGCTCGGTGCGCGTGCCGATCGGGTGGACGGTGGAGACGCGGATGCCGGTGCCGTGGAGTTCGTGCCGCATCGATCGGCCCAGGTGGTCCTGCGCGGCCTTGGTCGCGGAGTACATGCCCAGGTACGGCACGCCGATCTTCGAGAGGCTGCTGGTGCAGATGAGGACGTGGCCGAGCGGTTGCTTCGTGTCGGATCGCGCGGCGCTGGTCGGGGCGGCGTTTCGCATCGCCGCGATCGCAGGCCGGATGGTGTTGAGTGTTCCCCAGAAGTTGGTCTCGAAGATCTCGCGGATCTCAGCCTCTGGCGTGTCGAGCACGGCCTTTTCGTAGCCGTAGCCGGCGTTGGCGAAGACCGAGTAGATCGAGCCGAACTCGGCGACAGTGCGATCGATCAGCCGAGCGCAGTCGCCGGGTTTGATCACGTCGGTCTCGACCGCGATCGCGCGACCCTTTGCCGTGCGCCCGTCGCGCCCGACGACGTCGATCGCGCGGATCTCGGCGACGACTCTTTCGAGCTTTTCGAGCCGTCGGGCCGCGAGCACGACGGGCATTCCCGCGCGGGCGCAGGCGATGGCGGTCGCGCGACCGATGCCGCTGCTCGCGCCGGTGATGGCGATGGGTTGGTTGGTGAGGTCGATGGTCATGTCGGAGTATTGCCCCGCCGTTCCAAGATCCAGCGGATCTCCGGCGCTTTCGTCGCAAACGCCAGCCCAGCGTAAGCGCCCGCGCCCAGCACGCTGGCGACTCCTAGCCCGATCGCGTCGTGCTTCCAACCCGCGCCGGCGGGGAGCATCTTCAGCGCCAGCCACACGCCCAGCCCCATCGCCGCGGTGACCAGTACGAGCCTCAGCACCCCGAGCACGGCCGATCGTTCGACCACGCTCACCCCGAACTTCGCCCGGCACACGATCGCCAGCACCGCACACTGAACCATCGCCGCGATGCTCGTCGACCACGCCAGCCCCGCCTCGCGCAGCCACCAGATCAGCGTGATATTTAGCAGAAAGTTCAACCCGACCATCGCAACCGCAATCTTCATGGGCGTCGTCGTGTCGCCGCGTGCATAGAAGGTGCGCGTGAACACATGGTTCAGCGAGTACGCCCAGATCCCCGGCGCGAACCCCATCAGCACCAGCGCCGCGCGCCCCACGTCCTCCGCCGTCATACCGCGCCCGCCGAACCGGAACAGCACACCCATCGCCTGATCGCGCACCAGCACGAGCCCGACGCTGGCCGGCAAGCCGATGAACAGCGACAGCCGCACCGCGCGCCGCAGCGTCGACGCGAACCGATCAGGCTCGTTCGCTAACCGCGAGAGCATCGGGAACACGGCCGTCGCAACCGCAATCCCGAACACCCCGAGCGGGAACTGGTACAACCGCTGCGCCGCGTTGAGCAACACCGTCGAGCCATCGTTCAGCGGGTACGCCCGCCCCAGAACCGTCGGCCCGAGCCAGATCGACGCGCTCGCGATCACCGTGTCCATCAACGTATTGATCTGCAACGTCCCAAGCCCGAGCAGCACGGGAACCATCCGCTTGAACATCGCCCGCACGCGCGGCCACGCATCAGCCCACACCCGCGTCCACCGTACATACCCCCGCAACACCCACGCGAACCACAGCGCCTGCGTGACTCCTGACAGCACGGTTGCAAGTCCGAGCGCGTAGGCCGTGCCGCGCCCGCCCGTCGTGCCATGAAACAAATGCCACGCGCCCGTGGCGATGATGAACCCGTTCAAGATCAGCGGACCCGACGAGGCGGCCGCGAACCTCCCGTGAACCTGCAGCATCCCGCCCAAGATCGCCGTCGCGCAGATGAACGGCATGAACGGGAACATCAGCATGACCAGCGTCAGCATCAGCTCGCGCTCGGGGTTCGGCGGCGAGAGCCACAGCGCGACCAGCAGCCCGACCTCCGCCACGATCGTGATCGCCGCGGCGATGAAGAGCATGAGCGTGACCGTCAACGACGCGAACCGCTGCGCCGCCGCCGGGTCGGCCTTGTCCGTCGCCGCGTACTCGGGCAGGAACGCCGCCGAGAGAGCACCCTCGCCAAAGAGCCGGCGGAACGTGTTGGGCACCACGAACCCGGCCAGGAACGCCGACCCAATCGCCGTCGCGCCGAACACATGGATCAGCATCACGTCGCGGACCAGCCCGCCGAGGCGTGAAAGCAAGGTCATCCCCGACACCGTGCGCACCGCGCCGGACACCGCCCCGAGATGCGGCGGATGGTAGGTGGCGCCCGACGCCGAGTGGCCCGCGCGCGCTGCGGGGATCGCGCCGGCCGATTCACTCAAAGAAGAGTCGCTTCCGCCCGCCGTAGTCATCGCAGCACCACGAAGAACAACGCCCAGTTCGCCACCAGCACCGGCAGCAGGATCAGAAGCGCCAGCCCAAGGTACCCAAAGAACGAAGGCATCTTGACCAGCGAAGCCTCCGCGATCGCCTTCACCATGAAGTTCGGCCCGTTCCCGATGTACGTCATCGCCCCGAAGAACACCGCCGCGGTCGAGATCGCGCGCAGGTCCAGAACATGCTCGTGTGTGCTCAGCCACCGGGCAACGCTCGCCGCGTTGATGTCCCCGTCGCCGAACGCGATCTGCATGAAGTTCAGGTACGTCGGCGCGTTGTCCAGCACCGCGCTCAGTGAACCGGTTGCGAAGTAGAAAGCGGTGGGGGTGTTCACGCCGAGCTTCGAGCCGTTCGCCGCGAGGAACCCCAGCGCGGGAACCATCGTGAGAAAAATCCCGAGAAAAAGCAGCCCGACTTCCTTCACCGGGAAGAACGAGAACTGGTTCGCTTCCAGGATCTTGCGAGATGCAAACGAGTACGCGAGCCCCGCGACCGCGAGTTGAAAAGTCGCTCCCACGGGCAGCCCCTGCAACCCCGTCAACCCCGGCACGCTCGCCGCGAAGCCGTTGATGATCGGATCGATGAACACGCCGAACACCATCAGCGCCAGGCACACCATCCCCAGCCCGCCGCGAACGCTCACACCGAAACTGTCCGAACCGCCGCCGTCGCGTGCCGGCAGCGCCGCCTCGCCCCGGGCCTTGGGATCGACCGGCGGTCTCCGCACCGCCTCGGCCTCTTCCTTGTTGGCGATCGACCGATCGATCGCGTAGAAGATGACCAGCAACAGCCCGACCACGAACGCCCACTCGCCGACGAGGTTTTCAAGCGTCCACGCGAACGGCACGCCCTTCAAGTACCCCAGGTAGAGCGGCGGATCGCCGATCGGCGTCAACGCCCCGCCGCAGTTGCTCACGATGAAAATGAACATTACCACATGGATCGCGCGCAGCCGCCCCTCGTTCGCCCGCAAGAACGGCCTGATCAACAGCATCGACGCGCCCGTCGTCCCCACAAGGTTCGCCAGCAACGCCCCGAAAAGCAGCAGGCCGGTGTTGAACCCCGGCGTCGCCCGCCCGCGCAGCACGATCAGGATTGTCCCCGAAACCACGAACAGCCCGCCCACCAGCGCGATGAACGAGTAGTACTCCGCAACGGCGTGCAGCATCGAGTACTGCCCGTAGCTCATCCCGTGCGCGAACCCAGCCATGTTGAACGCGAACAGGTAGTACCCCGCGACGATCCCCCCCAGAAGGAACGAAACATCCGGGAAGTGGTGGTGCCAGAAGTGCGCGTTCACGACCGGCATGAGCGCGATGCACGCCAGCAGCAACGCGAACGGCACGCACAGCACCAGCGGGATCTTCGGCTTCAAAGGCGCTGCCGAGAGCCCCGCCGCGGTCGGGCCAACAACCGCCGGAGCTGTTCCCGTCACCGAGGCGGGCGCGGCACCACTCGAACCTATGTACTCGGGCGGCAAGACCTTCGTGAGCGCGAACCCCAGCCCCAGCCCGACCAGGAGCGAGACAATCCAAACCCACGGCCCCTCGAAACGACGATGACTCATGCGCTCAGCCCCGAAAAACCATCGATCGCCCCACGCCCGCGCGCGAGCACCCAGCGCCGGACACCCAGCGCCACGAACGTCGCCAAAAGCACGCCGCACGTGTTCGCGCCGAAGTCATCGAGCGCCGCAACGCGCCGCACGATCGGGATCGCCTGCAACCCCTCGTCCACGCCGGAATTGATCACCGACACCAACTGCGATGCGAGTATGTTCCGCAGGCTCAGCATCGGCCCGAAGGGCTCGGCCTGAATGCACATCAACGTCCACAGCCCAAAGAGCGCCAGATGCACCACGAGGTCCGGCCGCCCCGGCACCGGGATCGTTAGCGCCGGCCAGTGCGTCCCCACAAAGAGAAACCCCGCGTAGCAGCCGAACAAAAACACCCGAAACGACCGGCTCGAAAACCAGAACTTCACGCGCCAACCCCGGACACGCTCGTCCCCTCACCGTTTGCCGCCAAGTTACCAGCACCCGAGGTTGAAACCACCGGTTTCGTCACGACTTCAACGGCTCGCGTTTCACCGGATGCCGGGCCCGCCGCGCCGACCCCGATCCGCGCCAGCATCGCGTCCCACTCCTTCAGCAGCACGTCCGCCAGCTTCGCGTAATCCTCCGCGCCCGAAGCCGCGGGCGCGTACTCAAAGATCGTCTTTCCGAAGCTCGGGCACTCCGCGAGCTTGATGTTCCGCCGGATCGCCGGCCTGAATACCCGCGCAAACCGCCACGGCACTTCCTGCGTCCGCGCTTCTTCAAAGAACGAATCGAGGTCTCCGACAACCTCCTTCGTGTGCGTCGCCGAAGAATCGTGCAGGCACAGCACCACACCCGCGACCTTCAGCCGAGGGTTCGCGCTCTGGTTGATGAGCGCCACCGTCTCGAGCAATTTCCCCACGCCCTGTAGCGCTAAGAAGTGCGCCTGCATCGGGATCAGCACCTCGCGGGCCGCCGTCAGCCCGTTCAGAGTTAGCAACCCCAGCGACGGCGGGCAATCGATCAGAACATACTCGAACCGATCGCCAAACTTCGCCAACGCTCGTTCCAACCGCCGTTGCCGCTCCGGCTCCCCCGCAAGCTCGGCCTCCGCCGCCGCGAGGTCCGTCTGACTCGGGAGAATGAACAGGTTCTGCGACACCTCGCGCACGATCGGCCCGGGGTCGCGCTCCGGGTCCATCAGCAAGTCGTACACCGACGCATCAACGCTCGCCGGATCGACGCCCAGGTGCAGCGAGGCGTGCGCCTGCGGGTCCAGATCGACGATCAGCGTCGCCCGCCCCGCCCGCGCGAACGCCGACGCGAGCGTTACCGTCGTCGTCGTCTTCCCGACTCCGCCCTTCTGGTTCATCAGGGCGATCAGGCGTACAGGCCGTGGACCAACTGGAGGCATGGACGAGTGTACCACGCCGACGCGCCCACCGACGCCCGGAACGGCACCCAGACCTACGCCGCGAAACGCTCGGACACACCCAGCGAGCCTTATTTCTCGCCGTGCGGCGAATGCTCGTTCGCGGCGGCCTCGTGCGTTGCCCCCTGACGTCCCGAACTTTCCGGTTTGGGCTTCTCTCCCCCGGCCTCGCCCCGGACCTCGCCCTTGACCTCGGCACCGTGACCGGCCTTGCCGTCGGCCGCCGGTTCGTGTGCCGATGCTCCCGCCGCCTCTCCGCCGTGCAACTCCACCGGCGGCGTCGCGGGCACCGGCACCGGCGGCTTGTAAAGGAAAATGGCGTAGAACCACGCGAGCACCGCCAGGTTCAGCGTCCACAGCCCGACAACCCCGATCACGTCGCGCACCACCTTCGGCCTCGAGCGCAAAGGGATCGACGCCAGCCCCAGCACCTTGACCACGCCCGGCGCGAGCGACACCCCGACCGCCGCCACGCTCTCCGCCATCTTCGCCGCCTGAGCTTTCGCGTTCGAAACCTTTTTCGCCGCGGCAACCGCCTCCGAACTCGTCGCTGGGGCCGCCGTCGGTACGCTCGCCGTCTCCACCGCGCTGGCCGCCGCTGGTGTGCCCGCCGCGGCCGCGATTCCCACGACGCTTGCCGGCGCCGGCGCGGGCCCCGCCGGCTCGGTTTCACTCGCCGCCACGGCTTCGGCTGGCTTTGCCGATTCCGCGGGCTTTACCGCAACCGAAGGTTTGGCGGGCGGCACGTCCGCGCTAGGCTCCGGGTCGGGCGCGGCCCCGGTCGCGTCCGCCGCCAACAGGCTCTCCGTCAACGCGGCCAGGTCCGCGTCGAGCGACTCGATGTTCTCGACGCTCCCGTCCGCCGCCGGCTGGTCCGCCACCGCCGGCGCTGACGGCACAACGCCCGTCTTCTCATCTTTTGCAGGAGCAACGACCGGGATTGGCGCGGCCGCCGGCACCTCCGGCGCGGCCGGTGCGACGGCCACCGCTCCAGAGGTCGTGGCCTCCACCGAAGCTTCCGTCTTGGCCACCGCGTCCAGCACGTCGCCGAGCTTCCCCGAAACCCGCTCCGGCACCGCTGGCCCAGCAGCAACCGGCTCCGGCGATGGCGCGCTCGTGTCGGGCACCTCCGCCGCCGGCACAGAAGTCAGGCCCGTCCCAGGGAGCGCGGCCTCCACGCTCGGTGTCTCCGTCCGCTCAGGCTCCGCGCGTACCGGATCGGCTGGTGCCGAGCCCGCAGGCCCCACGACCTCCGGTGCGCTCGCGGCGGGTGTCTGCTGCTCCGCCAGTTGATCCACCAGGTCCGCCAGATCAGAAAAATCTGGAACGTTGTTTGTATCAAGCGGCGCCGCAGGCACGCCGGCCGCGGCCGGCTCCGGTCCCGACAACGCCGATTCAACCACCGCCTCCGATTCTCGCACCGTCGATCCCGCGCGCTCGATCCTCTCCGCCGTGGCCTCGTCGATCGCCGACGCCTCCGCGATCGCTTCGTCCACGTGCTCCCGGGCCCGCTCGGCTTTGGCCAGCGAAGTCTCCGCGTCGTGCGCGATCGTCTCGCTCTCGGGTTTGGAGTCCGTAGGTTCGGGCATGGGCTCGGGCATCGACAAGCAGATTCACTCGCGCACGCCTCTCGCCGGGCATGGCCTATCGCCTCGTACATCGGCCGTCCGCGACACCGGCTGAATCACTCTCGGACCATCGGATACCCTCAACCTGTCACCCGCGCCCAGCACGACGCCCTCCCCCCGAAACCAGAGGGGTCCGCGCCCGTACTTTCCCTCGCCCGCGCCCCGCCCGTGCTCCAGTTCCCGGGACTTCCACCCGGTCCCAGAGACCCTCACCTATGGCCCGCCACCGCCTCTTCCTCGGCCCTGAAAACCCCGCCGCCGAGGTTCTGGTCGGCCGCCAACTCGTTGTCCGCGGCGACGAGGCCCAGCACGCCGCACGGGTCAAACGCGTCGAGCCCGGCGAGCGCATCGACGCTCTCAACGGCCTGGGCCTCCACGCCTCGGGCACCGTCATCCAAACCCGCAAAGACAAACGCAGCGGTGAATGGGAACTCGTCCTCGCGATCGATGCCGTCACGCAACTCACGCCCGACCGCCCCGCCCTCGCGGTCCTCACACCCGCCCCCAAAGGCTCACGCCTCGAAGACATGATCGACCAGCTCTCGCAGGTCGGTGCCGCGTCCTGGTCGCCTCTCATCACCGAACGCACCATCGTCGAACCTCGCGCCGGAAAGCTCGAACGCCTCGAACGCGCGGCCATGGAATCCGCCAAACAGTGCGGACGAACCTGGGCCCTCTCCATCGGCCACACGCTCCAACTCCGCGACGCCCCCCTCGGCCCGTCCGTCATCGTCGCCGACGCCTCCGGCACGCCCTACACCCCGCGCCCCGAGCACACCCAATCACCCACCCTCCTCGTCGGCCCCGAGGGCGGCTGGTCCACCAACGAACTCGCCCACCTGCGCCAGCACGGTTGCCAGATCGCCAGCTTCGGCCCCCACGTCATGCGCATCGAAACCGCCGCCCCCATCGCCGCGGGTATTGTTCTGCACGCGATCCGCAACCTCTCGACCGCCGTACAGCCCACCACGGAGAATCGAACGTGAACATCGCTCTCACCGCCCGGCTGCTCGCTCTCGCGTCCGCAACGCTCCTTCCCGCATGGACCCTGGCCGGATCGTCCACAGCGACTTTGAAGAAAAATCAGAACGCGGCTCGAATCACCGAACCCGAACCCGCCGACAAGGCCGCCGCCATCACCGAAAAAGCCGCCGCCTTCCTCCGTGCCCAGCAGGACCAGACCACCGGCGGCTGGTCCGTCAACCCCCAAGCCCCCGCTTATCCAGCGATCACCGCGCTCGCCCTCACCGGCCTGGTCATGGACCCCAAGATCGACCAAGCACAGCCACCCACCGACCCCGCTGTTCTCAACGCCCTCAAGTTCATCCTCAAGTACCGCCAGCCCGACGGCGGGATCTACGACCGCGTACTCCCCAGCTACAACACCGCCATCTGCCTCAGCGCCCTCAGCCGCATCAACACCCCCGACGCCAAAGCCGCCGTCAAAGCCGGCGTCGAGTTTCTCAAGAGCCTCCAATACGGCGAAGGCGCGGTCGCCTACACAGGTCTCGGCGAGTCCGCCGTCCCCGTCAACAAGGACCACCCATTCTACGGCGGCTGGGGCTACGGCCGGCACGGACGCCCCGACCTCTCCAACACCGCCTGGGCCCTTGACGCCCTCCACGACTGCGGCGTCGATTCCAGCGACCCCGCCTTCCAGCGTGCCCTCGTCTTCCTCTCACGCACCCAAATGGTCGGCACCATAAATGACCAGCCCTACGCAAAGGGCTCGACCCAAGGCGGCTTTATCTACGCGACCAGCGTCAACAAAGACAACGTCGGCGTCGGACAGAGCATGGCACCCGAGTTCGAGGAGACGCTGGATGACGGCACCAAGGTCAGCCGCCTCCGCGCCTACGGCTCCATGACCTACGCGGGCTTCAAGTCCTACGTCTATGCCCAGCTCTCCAAAGACGACCCCCGCGTTCGGGCCGCGCTCGGATGGATCAGCCGAAACTACACCCTGTCCGAGAACCCGGGGCTGGGCAAGAACGGTGTCTATTACTACTACATCACCTTCGCCAAGTCGCTCGCCGCGAACGCCCAGCCGATGATCGACGTACAGAGTCCAGATGGAACCACCGTTCAGCGCGATTGGGCCAAAGACCTGACCGAACGCCTCGCCGAACTCCAGAAGCCCGACGGCTCCTTCGAGAAAATCGACGATCGGTGGATGGAGGATAACGCGGTCCTGACCACCGCCTACTCCCTCGTGGCCCTGCGGCACGCGGGCCGATAGGGTGGAACGAAATCAGTGGCCGATCGGTACACAACGCGGGTCGGGATACCATCCCAAGCCCTGGAATCGAACCTGGATCATTCGCCGCCGCCCGTCGTCGACGGAGGTGGCGGTTGAAAACTGGCTCCAGTCCTCTTCGGTGCGACCATCGCGGTCGTCTTCGGCGGAGTCATGCTCGGCACAGGCGGTCCTCGGCCGCCCCGGCGGCGACGACTCCTTCTTCGATCCCCTCATCGAGATCAAGCACATCCTCGGCAAGCAGTACGTCAGCCTCCCCAAGGACCAGGACCTCCAGACCGGCGAATCAACGGCATGCTCGAAGTTCTCAACGATCCCTACACAATCTACGTCCCGCCCACCGAGAAAACCTCCTTCAACAAAGACCTCACCGGCGAATACGTCGGCATCGGCAGCTCTGTCCAGGTCATCGACGGCTGGCTCATCATCAGCCCCCTCGAGACTCCCCATCCTTCAAAGTCGGACTCATGGCCGACGACAAGGTCGTCGAGATCGAGGGCAAGACCACCTTCAAAATGTCCGTCGACGACTGCATCGCCCAGCTCATGGGCGAGCCGGGAACCACCGTCAACCTCACGATCGAACGCAAGGGCGTCAAGATGCCCTTCGCCATCGTCCGCAACCGCATCAAGACCAAGTCCGTCAAGGGCTTCCACCGCGACGAGGCCGACGCCAACAAGTGGATCTACCTCATCGACCCCGCCCGCCGTATCGCCTACCTCCGCCTCACCCAGTTCACCCCCGCCTGCGCCCGACGACTCGCCCGCGCCCTCGATTCCGTCGGCGCGGCCGAGGGCAAGGTCAACGGGCTCGTCCTCGACCTCCGCGGCAACCCCGGCGGGCTCCTCAACGAAGCTATCAAGATCGCGGACCTCTTCCTCAAGTCGGGCACCATCGTCACCACCAAAGGACGCGCCTTCCAGGACGAGGTCGCTACCGCCAAGGCCGAAGGAACTCTCCCAGACTTCCCCATCGCCGTCATCGTCAACGGCCAGAGCGCCTCAGCCAGCGAAGTCCTCTCCGGCGCGGCTCGTCGAGAACAACCGCTGCATCATGGTCGGCACGCGCAGCTTCGGTAAAGGCCTCGTCCAGAGCGTCCACCAGCTCTCGTCGGGCCAGGGCGAACTCAAAGTCACCGAGCAGAAGTACTACCTGCCCAGCGGCCGGTGCATCCAGCGGGCCGACGATTCCACCGAATGGGGCGTCGATCCCACCGAGGGCTTCTTCGTCTCCATGACCGACGATGAAACCATCGCCATGCTCAGGGCACGCCGCGAAGAAGAAATCATGCGCCCCGCCGGGCAGCACGACGACGGCGAGCCCAAGTGGTCCGACCCCCACTGGATCGTCGAGCATCTCAAGGACAAGCAACTCGGCGCGGCCATCGAAGCCATGCAGGCCAAGGTCGACACCGGCGAATGGAAGAAAACCGGCGAACCCGGCGCGGGCGCACGCACCATCGTCGGCGGCGAACTCCAACGCCTCCGCCAGGCCCGCGAACGCCTCGCACGCGAACTCATCCGCATCGAAAAACGCGAGAACACGCTCGAAGAAGGCGGCGCAGAGGTCAAGGCCAACCCCGAAGACTTCTGGCCCGACACTCTCGATCTCACCGGCGGCAAGCTCCAGGTCTTCGACAAGGACGGCAAGGTCGTCACCGAACTCGAATCACCGGCAACAACCTCGAACGCTGGCTCATCGACGCCGACGTGAAGAAAATCGAACCCCCGGCCACGCCGCCGTCTCAACCCGTCTCATCCACCACGCCCCCCGGCGGACGACCGTAAGGCTCGCATTCCAAACCCTACCCAACCTCGTGGGGCGGGTTTCAACCCGCCTCTTCTGCTTTCTTCTTGCTGCTTCAGGTTTTCTTGGTTCCGACGTAAACTCTAAAATACCCCTGTGCCCGCTGAACTCTCCCCCCAACACCCTCATCCTCGGCATCGAAACCAGTTGCGACGAAACCGCCGCCGTGGTCAAGGCGGCACCCGCGTCCTCTCCTCCGTCGTCGCCTCCCAGAACGACCTCCACGCCGAATACGGCGGAGTCGTCCCCGAACTCGCCAGCCGCGCTCACGTCGAACGGATCCTGCCCGTCACCCGCCGCGCCATCACCGACGCCGAAATCACACTGAAGGATCTCCACGCCGTCGCCGTCGGGCACCGCCCCGGGCTCGTCGGCTCTCTCGTCGTCGGAGTCTCCGCCGCCAAAGCCCTCGCCTGGTCCCTCAACATCCCGCTCCTCTGGCATGGGCCGTGCGCCCTCCGCCGACGCCCTCTACGACACTCCTCCCAACGAACCCCACGCGCAAGCGTCGATCGAAACTCCCGCCTTCCCCGCCCTCGGCCTCGTCGTCAGCGGCGGGCACACCTCCCTCTACCGCGTCGATTCCTGGACCACCCTCACCCGCCTCGGCGCCACTATCGACGACGCCATGGGCGAAGCCTTCGACAAGGCCGCCGCAATCCTCGGCATCCCCTGCTACGGCGGACCCAACCTCGACAAGCTCGCGTGCACGCCCGGTGCGAACGACCGCGCCCACGAGTTCCCCATCAGCCGCCTCGATCCGAACTCCCTCGACTTCTCCTTCTCAGGCCTGAAAACCGCCATGCTCTACGCCGTCCGCGGCGTTCCCCTCAAAGGCGGCGTCTTCGAGCGCGACCACACTTCGCTCAACGAAGCCCAACGCGCCGACCTCGCCGCGTCCTTCCAACGCGCCGCCGTCCGCGCCGCGATCCTCAAACTCGAACGAGCCCTTGAGGTGATGCGGTCCTCAACCGACGCACCGAACTCCTCCCCGGGCTCATCGGCCGTGAAAACCCTCCTCGTCGGCGGCGGCGTCACCGCCAACTCTCGCCTCCGCGCCGAACTCATCGCGTTTGCATCGCGCGAAAATCTCCGCCTCCGCTTGCCAGCCATGCCCTATTGCGTGGACAATGCCGCCATGATCGCAGGCCTCGGCTTCCAGCAGCTCGCCATCGGAGAAGTCGCGGACCTGCGCCTGAGCGCCGTCCCAACCACCGCGTGCTGAGCGGTTCCTCTGGTGGAGCAGGTTTTCAACCTGCTCGTGAATCCGTGCGTGTGCGGTTCGGGCCGGTCGAAAACCGGACCCACCGGGAGTCTTCCTTCTCGTGCTGAGTTCGTCCACCCATCCCGCCCGCCTCGCCGAAGACGAACTCCTGGCGCACTGCTCGCTCAGCAAAGGCCGCGCCGGCGGCCCCGGCGGTCAGCACCGAAACAAGGTCGAAACCAAGGTCACGATCGAGCACGAGCCCAGCGGCATCATCGCCCACGCCTCCGAACGCCGCAGCGCCGTCGAGAACCGCTCCGTCGCCCTCTTCCGCCTGCGCCTCCTCCTCGCGACGAAGATCCGCTGCCCCGTCCCCATCGGAGAGTGCCGCTCTGCCCTCTGGCTCTCGCGCACCAGCGGCGGAAAGATCGCCTGCAACCCTGAGCATCACGACTTCCCCGCCATGCTCGCCGAAGCACTCGATGTTCTCGCCTCCGTCCGCCAGGACCCCCGCAAGGCCGCCCTCCGCCTCGGCTGCTCCGCCAGCCAGCTCACCAAGCTCATCAAAGACCACCCGCCCGCCTTCGAGCGTTGGAACCACGACCGCGAAGAGCTCGGCGAACACCCGATGCGATGATCGACGGTCCGCGCTCGAGTGCCCCGACGCTCCGCTTTGGCTGCCGACTCTCCTTCCTATCCTGGTTCCTCCGCAATCCCTTCGATCACCAAACGGGTCACCTGCCGAGAATCCCGGCGCAAACCATCGTTCCGAGGACCACGGGCACCACCCACGACGCGACCGCGCAGAACACAAGCATCCCAGTCCCGTGCTCCAGCCACTTCGAACGCCGTCGAAGCGTTGACACGAAGACTCCCGCCCACAGGATCGAGAACGCGATGGAACCCAACAGAAAGGGATCCGAGGGAGAGACGTAATACGGAAACCTTGGGTCGAGTATCAAGGAAACCGTGGCGCAGGCAGCGATGCCCAGAAGACACGCGCTCACGGCGCTCCCAACCTTCACAGAACCAATCAGCCGTGCCTTCCGCTCCTCCCGTTCAAGTTCGGTACCGATTGGAAAGAATTCCTTGTCCTCGGCCACCCGCCCGCACTCTGGACATTTCAAGTTCACTGACCCGCGCAGGTTGTACCCGCACCCCGGGCACTCAACATCGCAGGATCTTGCCAACTCAACCGCCGTCATCGGAGGTGGCGGCGCGCTCGCGTCAATAAGCAGCCGCAGCGAACGGTGACACCTCGGGCACATCGCGCCCGTTACGCCACGCAGGTTCTTCCCGCACGGCCCCGGACAACGAAAGTCTCTTCCCGAAAGAAAGGCCACAATCGCCGGATCGCCCTCGTGCGAGTCGCCAAATTGACCACCGATCGCCATGGCGCACCATACGCACAACGCGCGCCCGTAGATCGACCTCGATCACCCCTCAAAACAACTCCATCTGCCCCCGATCCCTCCTCGGCCTCACAAACGCCCTCGTATTCAACACCACCCGCGGCCCGTCCAACCCATACCGCCGCGCAAACACCCTGAACGTCGCCGCGATCTGCTCCGCGAACGCACCCTTCCCGCGCTGCCTCGTAAACCACGCCGAGTCGTACAACTCCCCGTCGTGCGCCTGCCGGATCAGGCTCTCCACATGCGCGGCCCGCCCCGGGAAGTTCCGCTCCACCCACTCCAGAAAAATCGCCTTGATCTGGTACGGCAAGCGCAGCAGGATGAACCCCGCGCTCTTCGCCCCCGCCTCCGCCGCCGCCTCCAGCAGCGCCGGGATCTCGTGGTCGTTGATGTTCGGCACGATCGGCGCCGTCATTACCGCCACCGGGATCCCCGCTACTCAACTCCCGGATCGCCTCCAACCGCGCTCTGGGGCTGCTCGCGCGCGGCTCCATCGCCTGGGCCACCTTCGGATCAAGCGTCGTCAAACTCACCGCGACCTTCACCGCGCCGACCGCATTCAACTTCAGCAGCAGATCCAGATCACGCACCACCATCCTGTTCTTCGTGATGATCGACACCGCCTGCCCGCACTCGGCCATCACCTCCAAGCACCCGCGTGTGATCTTCAAGTCCCGCTCGATCGGCTGGTACGGGTCCGTCACCCCCGACATCATGATCGACTCGCCCACCCACGACGCCCGCCCCAACTCCTTCCGCAACAGCTCCGGCGCATCACGCTTCGCAAAAATCTTGGTCTCAAAGTCCAGCCCGCTCGACAACCCCAGGTACTCGTGCCCCGGCCGCGCATAACAATAAATGCACCCGTGCTCGCACCCCCGGTACGGATTGATCGTCCAAGAAAAACCCAGGTCCGGCGAATCGACCGGGTTGATAACGGATTTCGTATCGTCATCGAACACCCGCGTCGCAAGCTGCACGCCCTCGGGTCTCTCTTCCGCGAGCCGATCGCGCTCCTCACCGAGCACGTGCAGGCGGACATCTTCAAAGCGGTTCCCCGGGTTGATCTGCGAACCACGCCCCCGCGCGTGGCCCGTCGTCGGTACGTCCGGGAACTCGTGATGTAGGTCTTTGTTTGGGTCTTTCACGCGTGGAGTGTACCGCTATGGACTTCGGGGTCAACGCTGGTTTTTCAGACCTCTCCTCCCACCCGGGATTCCACCGACCACCGACATCCGGTGGTAATCCGCCACAGATCAACCTTCCGTGGCGTGCAACCCGCACAACCCCTCCACACCGCACACCTTCGCACAACCGAGTTCAGTTTTTCTTCCCAACTTTCCAATCTTGGGGTGAAAACATGCCGATAGAAGTAGCGTCGTCGTTGGGATCGGCGGAGACCGCCGAGCTTGACACGACCGGGAGCCCTCCCAAGGACGACCGGATGTGCGGCCTGCCACGGTTGGCGCGGCCGCGGTTGGTGCATGGATGCCGCCCCTCGCTCCAGAACCTCTGGAGCCAATGTTCAGACACGAACCGGCATCCCCGCGCACGCAACGCCCTACGAAACCCTCAGACAAGCTATCGCGGAAGGCCGACGCGCCGGGCGGAGTCGCCAGCGCGGAAAGGCTCAGTCATGTCCACCCTCCAGTCTCCCAACCGCTTCCGTCTCGCCTTCTATCTCAACCAGAACAACTCAGCGCCCGGCCCTGTCGCCACCGAACCAGCGGGCCGCGAATCACAATCGGAATCTCTGCCCCCCGGCCCGTTCCCCATCGCCGTCGCCTGCCCGGTCGAATCCTCAATCGAGCGCTCAGCTCGGGCCGCCACCCCGGGCACTGAGCCCGGCCGCGCGGGCACCAAACCCCGCCCGCAAACCCAGGCCCGTGCCGCCAAGCACAGCCAGCTCATCCGCCGATACCTCAACGAACCCGAGGGCGAGTTCGACCGCTGCCTCTCCATCGCCCTCGACCGCATGATCGACGCCGCCCAAGCGCAGAACAAACCAGACCTCCTGCGGTAACTCAGGCTTCATTTCAAATCCGTCCGCTCGTGGCATAGGCGTCCCGCCCGGCTCTCTCTTTTCTACTATTCTCGCTTCCGGTTCTGCTCCCCAGGAACAAGCCGCAATGCCGGCCCGACCCATCACCGCCTCCATAACCCCCAACGCACGCGCCCGCCCCGCGCGCCGCGATCACAAACCAAAGTCCAGCATTCTCCTCAGCACGCTCGCCGTCGGGCTCGTCTTCATCCTCCTCGCCTTCATCATCGCCATCAGCACCGACACGGTTCGGCTCATGCGCTCCTGGCGCGACATCCGCGAGGATGTCCTCCTCATGGCCTCGGGAGGATTCGGCGTCGCCGCGCTCTGGGCCGCCTGGCGCTACACCATTCAGCCGCGCGAACAAGCCGCCATGGCCGCCGCCGAAGAAGCCGGCTTCGCACAGGTCGCCGACCTCGCCCCCATGCTCATCTGGACCAGCGGGCCCGACGGACTCTGGACCTTCGCCAACCGACGCTGGTGCGAGTTCACCGGCCTCGCTCAGGACACCGCAGTCGGCGAAGGCTGGCTCGTCGCCGTACACCCCGACGACCGCGCCCGCTGCCTCACCACCATGAGCCAGGGCGTCCGCGCTGGCACCGCCGTCTCCGCCGAGTACCGACTCAAGCACGCCACGGGCGACTACCGGTGGGTGCTCGACAGCGCCGCCCCGCGCCTTGATTCCGAAGGCCGGTGCGTAGGCCTCATCGGCTCGGTCCTCGACATCACCGACCGTCGCGCCAACGAGCAGACCGTCCGCGAGGCCCTCGCCCACCACCAGGACATGCTCCGCCGCGAAAACCTCCTCCTCCGCGAGCTCGACCACCGCGTCCGCAACAACCTCGCCGGGCTCCTCGGACTCATCACCCTCTACGAGCGCACACGCCGCGACGGCCGCGAGATCGGGCACGCCATCCGCGGGAAGGTCCGCGCCATGAAGGAAGTCCACGACCTCCTCTCACGCGGGCGCGGCAAGCCCATCGACCTCGCCTCCATCGTTCACAAACTAACCAACGAGTTCGTCCCCGCCGAACGCATCAGCGCCGTTCAGGTCTCGGGCCCCGCCGTCGACGTCCCCGGTCCCCAGGCCGCGGCGCTCGCCATGATTCTTCAGGAACTTTTCACCAACAGCCGAAAACACGGTGCCATCGGCGCGCCCCTCGGCACGCTCTCCATTCAGTGGTCCCAGGCCGCCCCGGATCCGAACGCCAGCGCCGTCGGACGAGACTTCCAGCTCCTCGGGCGCGAACGAGGCTCCGGGCCCGCCGCCCGCGCCAACGACCCCGGGCGCGTCGGCCTTCGGCTCATCGAGGGGCTCGCCGGCTCAGAACTCCGAGGCTCAGCGTCCTTCGATTTCTCCCCCCAAGGCCTCGATTGCACACTCACCCTCACGCTCGAACCCGCCACGCCAGAGCCGCTCGCCCCGACGGTCTAGAGTTCCCGCCCCGGCTCCCTCGGCCCGCGCTGTCCGAAGGAACCGATCACGGCCGACCGTGAGGAGAACGATCACATGAACGCCTTGGACGATGCGCAGCCCGGGGCCCCGTGGGTCGGGAACCGGAACTTCCCAGTCAAGCCCAGCCGAATCCTCATCGCCGACGACGAGCACCTCGTCGCCACCGACCTCGCCTTCACACTCGGCGAACTCGGCTACACCGTCGTCGGTCCTGTGACCGACGGCGAGGCCGCCGTCCAACTCGCACGCCGCGCCAAGCCCGACCTCGCCCTCCTCGACATCCGGATGCCGCGCCGCGACGGACTCTCCGCCGCCTCCGAACTCTTCGGAGACCTCGACATCCCCGTCATCATCCTCTCGGCCTACTCAGATCCCAAGAGCGTCGAAACCGCCGCCGGCGTCGGCGTGTTCGGCTACCTCGTCAAACCCGCCGCGGAAGAGCAACTCCGCGTCTGCATCGAGGTCGCCTGGAACCGCTTCCTCCACCTCGTCTCCCAACGCACCGAGGCCAACAAGCTCCGCCAACGCCTCGAAGAACGCAAAGCGATCGAGCAGGCCAAATGGCTGCTGGTCTCCAGCCGCAACCTCCCCGAGCCCGAGGCAATGAAGCTCCTGCACAAGGCGCACGCGACAGCCGCCAAACGCTGCTCCACGTGGCCGAGGCCGTGATCCGCGGCGAAGACCTCGGCGCGTAGCCGTGCCGCCCGCGAATCAATCCCGCGAACCAGCCCCACGAAGGAATCAGGATTGAAAGGAACCCGGAGACGCGACCGAGCAACCCACCCGGGCCGCCGCTTACCGCAGCACGATCTCCTCGAGCAGCTCGCCCAGCGCCCCCTCGACCTTGTCCGCCGAGTCGTACGTCCCGGCCAAAATCTGCTGACGCACCGACGTGACCAGACCGGCCCGGACCGCCAGCATCGCGCGCAGCTTGCGAAGGTAATGATCGCCACCGACAGCTCGATCGCGTCATTGTCCAGCATGGAACCGCCAACCTCCGCTGAGCGCACAATCTCCACGCCGCACGCCTCTGAACCCCCCGACGATACCGAACCGATCAAAGCGAAGTCTGACATGTCCGTGTACTCCTCGTCGAGGTCGAATATAGGGAGTTTTCTTTGAGCAACTTCCAAGCGTCTACCCTTCCACAGCGTCGCGGCAGGAATGTATCGACGGCCCGGGTTCGCGGACTCCAAAAGACACACGATCACAAAAGTGGTGACTAAGCCCAGGAAAAAGCTAGACTTACATCAGATAACCCAAACCCGGACGCGACGAAAAGTTTTGCGCTCGCCAACCCCGTCAATAGCATCTGGTTTATCGGACACTCACAAGCGAGAACCCAGCGTTTTTCAAGTCACCCCGCCAACAGCCCTAGGAAGACCACCGTGAAGTTCAAACTCGGTACCAATAAAAAACCACTCAAAGTACGAACAAAAAGACCGATCTACAGACTCCCGCTCGGTGCTTACACCCTCGCCGCGCTCGTTCTCGTTCAATTTCCGCACCCACTCCGCGCAGCGGCCACCCTCGAACCACCCGAGCCCTCCAACGCACGCGATGCCAGGAAACTCGGCTGGACCATCGTCCTCGGGTCGGTGGTGATCGAAGAGGACGCCGGCGAAGCCCAGCGGCTCGGAACCGAGGCCTTGGACCGCGTTCACGCCAAGGGCAAACTCCCCGAAGCCATCATGGAGCGGCGCGGCCGGTCGATCGTGCTCTGCTTCGGGAACTACGACAACCCCGACGCCGACCTGGCCGTCAAGGACCTCGAACGCATCCGCGCCATCGAGATCGAAGGTGCCCGCCCCTACGCCAAGGCCTACATGGCACCCCCGCCCGACGATGCCCTCAAAGGCTCCCTCGCCGAGTTCGATCTGCGCAACGTCCGCCTTTCGGCCCGTTCCCCCGTCGGGCGGGCCGCCGGCGGCGGTGGGGGGGCCGCGCCCGGAAAATCAGCCACCCTCTACACCCTCCAGGTCGGCGTCTACGGCAACCCCGACGGCAGCGCCCCCAAGCCCGACGACCTCAAGGAGTTCCGCGCCGCCGCCGAAAAGGCCGCCGCCCAACTACGGCGCGAGGGCGAGCTCGCCTTCTACTACCACGCCGCGACCCTCAGCAGCGTCACCGTCGGGCTCTTCAACGCCGATGAGCTCGTCTCCAAAGACCCCCGCGCCATGCCCGGCCAAACCGTCGACACCCCAGAGCTCGCAATGCTCCGCAAGCTCCACCCCAACAACCTTCTCAACGGGCAAGGAATCGTCATCAAGCACGCCGAGCCCGACCGCAAGAAACCCTCGGACAAAGCCAAGGAACTTCAGCCCAGTTTCCTGGTCGAAGTGCCCCGGTAGCGACCCAAAGTCGCTCAACCGAGCGCCATCACCTGAGCAGGAACACCTTCGTCAGAATGTCCCCGATCCCGATGATCGCCCCGCCCGCGATCAGCCCCGCGCAGATCGGCTCGTGCGTGTCGATCCACAGCTTGTGCCCCACCGACTCACGCCGCGCCGCGTACACCTTGCTCATCACCCAGAAAAACAGCGAGCCCAGGAACATCCACAGCGTCGAATCCGGCGGAAGCACGATCCCCAGCCCGATCGCCACCGGCGCGATCGGCGACTTGTTCTTCGTCACCAACCGAACAATCTCGAACACCACGCCAAACACCGCGGCCACCAGCATCGCCCACCGGGCCGACTCGGGCAAGTGCGCCAGCCCGCCGTCGATCAGGTCGCTGATCCCCTTCCACTGCACCGCCGCCGTGAACGAAAACTGCGGCGTCACCAGCATCTCCGACACCGTCTGACCAGCCACCGCCGGGTTGGGCGCGACGAACGGGTTGTCCTTGTGCCCCGCCAAGAACAGCACAAAGAACAGCGGCGTCGAAGCAAGCGCGCCCGACACAATCCCCAGCATGTGCCCCACGGCCTGCTGCCGCGGCTTGGCGCCCAGCATGTACCCGGGCTTGATGTCCATCAGCAGGTTCGCCGCGTTGCTCGCCACCTCCGTCGTCATCACCGCCGTCATCAGGTTCGTCGCCGGGTTGTGGCGGTCCAGCACGCCGAACGTCAACTGCGTGATCTTCGACAGCGACCCCGTCGGCGTGATGCTCGTCAGCGCCGTCGAACTCACCGCGATCAGCGTCAGCAGAATAATCAGCGGGATCGCCAGCGCCCCCAGCGTCCACCGCACGTTAAACCAGTCGTGCGCCATCCACACCCCGATCGCGCCGACGATCGGTACGCCCACCAGGCTGATCCACGTCGGCAGCTCGATGCCGCTCAGCACGCCCGCCGTCACCTCCTTCGGATTCTTCGAGAACAGCCCCGAGAACGCCGCGAGGATCACCTTCGGCTTGCCCAGCAGCGACAGCAGCGACGCCAGCACCAGCATGATCACGCCCGGCCAGAGCGCCCACGAGTTCAGCACGTCCGCACGCTTGAACGCGTCCGTCGCCGCGATCACCACCCCCTTGGAACTCATCGCGTCCCCCGCGTTGATCACGTGCGGGACCGTGAACCACCACATCGCCACCATCCCCGCGAACATGTTCGCGGCGTAGCGGATGTTCATCAGCCCCCCCGCGCCGAACATCTCCACGTTCAACGTCGGGCTCAGGTCCAGCCGTCGCGGATCAACGCCCCACAGCGTGAAGCGCGAATAGATGAAATCCAGCGGGTGCTCCGCCAGCCAGCGGATCTTCTCCAGCCCGAGCACGCGCCCCTGGATGAACGTGTGGTAGTTCTCCCCCGTCATGAACTTGATCGTCCCCGCGAGCGCCGCCGCGAACGCCAGCGCCCGCGCCTTGAACACCCCGACCGCCGCCCCCGACGTGTACAACGTGTCCAGCAGCACCCCGCACGCCCGCCCCTCGGGGAACGGCTGCTGCTCGTCGTTGATGAACCGCCTCTTCAGCGGGAACGCCACCAGCACGCCCAGGATCGAAAGAACCACGTTGAACACCAGCATCTGCCACCACGGCAGCAACTGGTTCTTGATCATCATGTACGCCGCCAGCCCCGAGATCAGCGGGCTCGTCATGTACCCCGCGCTCGTCGCGATCGACTGCATCGCGTTGTTCTCAAGGATCGTGAAATCCTTCGCCCCCATCGTTGCGAGCACCTTGAACATCGCGAACGCCAGGATCACCGACGTCAGCCCCACCCCCAGCGTCCAACCCGTCTTCGCCCCGATGTACAGGTTCGTCGCCGACAGAACCCCGCCCAGCAGGAAGCCCGTGATCGCCGACCGGATCGTGAGCTGCGGCATGTTCCCGCGATAGATGTTCGTGAACCACCAGCGGTCCTTCTCTTCCCGAGTCCACGAGCGGATCTGTTCTTCGGACAGGTGCTGGATAGCCATGAATACGCCTTCTTTGTGCGATCCCAGGGAACCAACCCGCGCAACCGGTCGGGCCCGCAGACGCTGTGCGAAACTCTTACTGCGGTGTCCCCGATCCCGTTGCGGACGCGGGCGCGGGCCCTTCGCCACCCGCCGCCGCGACTCCACCGTCGAGTCTCAGCGTCCCCTCATCCTCAAACCCCACCGTCGGCCTGCGGATCTCGTTGTCAAACAGAATCTCTTCGATCTCCCCCGGCGTGATGTACGTCAGCGTCCCCGCCAGGCGATACCGCACCGGCCCGCCCGACGATCCCAACCCCAGCGCCAGGCCCAGTCTGGCCGCGTCCGCCGCGCTGATCGCCGCCGGCAACGTCACCCGCTGCACCGCGAACCGCCGAATGGTCGCCTCGGGCGATCGAAAACCCTCAAACACCCGCTCACCGTTCAAATCCAGCGTGTACCGCACCTCGCGCAGCGGCAACTCCACCGCGTTGGGGTTCTCCGCGTCCAGCGTGAAATTGAGCACCGTCCCCTGGGCCGACCGCTCGCCCACGCCCGCCTCGGCCACCTTCAGCGTCGGCGGGCCGTACGACGAGCACCCGCCCAGCGCGAGCGCCGCAAGCACGGCGAACGTGAAGAACCGCGTCGTCGGAACTCGATTGGAAAGTGCAGTCCGGGCGTGAATCATGGGCGGAGTGTACAGCGTTCCTCAGCCCCGGGGACGCCGGACCTGAGGCTCCGCGAAGGTCGGGGCTCTTCCATCAACTCGCCAAACCGAACACCGACCATCTCAGCGCGCCACAACCAAATGCCCCAAGTCTTTCCAAAGCTTGTCCAGCTTCGGCTGGATCGACGCCGGCCGCCCGAACCCCGTCTCCGGCAACTCCATCCCGCACGCCACCAGCAGATCCACCATCCCGTGAAAATCCGCGACCGACACAAACTCACGCCCCACCCGCGCCGGCGTCGTGTTTGTTCCCGCCTGCACCGCCGTCAGGTCCGCCATGTTGTGATAATTCCCCAGCGGCAGGCACACGCACGTCGCCTCGTACCCCGCCGCGCAATACACCGACGCCTCGCACGCCCCACCCGCCATCAGCTTGCGCTGCCACTTCCACGCCGGCGCTTCCGAAATCTTCTGCGACGCCGTGACGCTCGCCGGCCCGCCCGCGATCTGCTCGGCCCGCAGCGCCACCGCCTCTGTCAAACTCGGGCTGAACACGCTCAACCGGTCCCCCACGCGCACGATCGGCCCGCCCCCGATCGGTGAATCCGCCGGGAACGATCGGCTGTTCTCCAGCGCGATCACCCGCGCGTTCATCGGCATCGTCCGCTCGTGCACCGCGCCCCGGCACGCCGCGATCGCGCCGATGAACCCAACCTCTTCCGCTCGTGTGAACAACAACCTCACATCGCGCGACCCCGCTTCGGGCAAGTGCATGAGCACGTCAAACGCCGCCAGCGCCGCCGCCACCGCCGCAAGATCATCGCACGCCTGCGTGTGAATCACCCCGTCCACGATCTCCGCCGCCGGCAGCGCCCACACCGCCACGTCGCCCGGCCTGATCGAGTCCCCGATCGAAACGTCCACGCTGCTCTCGGGCTCATCCAGCTCCGCCAGATAGTGCTGCAACGGCAGCTTGGGCCCCGCGCTCGCTTCTTCCGCCGGGTTGGCCTTCCCGGTCAACCGTGCGCCGTGCGGCCTGTCGCAGTGGTCAAACACCGTGATCGCCGCGTCCTTGAAATACTCCGCCATCACCCCGCCGCGGAACGTCAGATCCAGCACCCCCGGCGCCACAATCCGCTCCACCACGAACGCCGGATGGTCAAGATGCGCCGTGAAGTACACCGGCCTCTGGTCCGCGCTCCCCCGCCCCGCCAGCCGAAGATCCAGATTCCCCGCCCCGTCCACCCTCAACTCCACCATCGGCCGTTCCGCAGCCCAGGTCTTGATCCAGTCCACGACACGAAACTCGCGCCCCGCGGCCGTCGGAACCTGCGTGACGTGCAGCAACCAGGACTCGTGAAGCGAACGCGCGGATGGTGAGATGGCGATCACGCCCGATGATAGACGGAGCCCGCCCGCAAACTCCGATTCACCCCCGCCGAAGACCGCGCTAAACTGCCCCGCAATGACCACCACCCCCAAGCGCGCGCTCATCACCGGCATCACCGGCCAGGACGGCTCCTACCTCGCCGAGTTCCTCCTCGCCAAGGGCTACACCGTCCACGGCGTCGTCCGCCGCTCCAGCTCCTTCAACACCCGCCGTATCGACAACATCTACGAAACCCCCCAGAGCAAGAACGGCAAGCTCAAGCTCCACTTCGGCGACATGACCGACGCCAACGTCCTCGCCAAGCTCATGCGCGACGTCCGACCCAACGAGGTCTACAACCTCGCCTCCCAGTCCCACGTCCGCGTCAGCTTCGACATGCCCATCTACACCGTCGACACCGCCGGCATGGGCGCGCTCCGCCTCCTCGAAGCCGTCCGCGAGTTCCAACAAGAATCCGGCCAACAAGTCCGCTACTACCAGGCCTCCAGCTCCGAACAGTTCGGCAAGGTCGTCGAAACGCCGCAGAAAGAGTCCACCCCCTTCTACCCCCGCTCCCCCTACGCCTGCGGAAAGGTCATGGCACACTGGGCCACCATCAACTACCGCGAGAGCTACAAGCTCCACGCCTCCTGCGGAATCCTCTTCAACCACGAATCACCACGCCGCGGCGAAACCTTCGTCACGCGAAAGATCACGCGTGCGGTCGGCCGAATCAAGATGGGGCTGCAAGACAAACTCTACCTCGGCAGCCTCGACCCCAAACGCGACTGGGGATTCGCCGGCGATTACATCAAGGTCATGTGGCTCATGCTCCAGCAGGAGAAGCCCGACGACTTCGTCATCGCCACCGGCCGCTGCATCGCGGTGCGTGATTTCTGCGAACTCGCCTTCCGCCACGCCGGCATGGACTACGCCGACTACGTCGCCTTCGACCCCCGCTACCTCCGCCCCGCCGAGGTCGACATCCTCCAAGGCGACGCAACCAAGGCCAAAAACACCCTCGGCTGGGCCCCCAGCACCACCGTCGAACAACTCGCCCAGATGATGGTCGACAGCGACATGGAACTCGCCCGCCGAGAAAAAACCCTCAAAGAAGCCGGCCACACCCTCCCCGAATACCGCGGCCACGATCACTAAAGCGCGTCTTCGGACTCGATAGGTCGGCTCTCCGAGCCGAGCTTTTCTTCCTCTTCCTCTTCCTCTTCCTCTTCCTCTTCCTCTTCCTCTTTCTCTTCTCTTCTCTTCTCTACCAGCTCTAGTGGGGCAGGTTTTCAACCTGCCTCTACTAATCCTCCTTCTTTCTCTCCACAATCTCACCTTCCTAGCCTTGGAGCATGAAACACCTCGGCTTCACTCTTGCTCTTTTCTTTGGGCTCCAAGCCCACTCTGGCACCACCTTCCGTGTCAAGTTCGACCCCGCCGCCCGCGCTCAACCCGCCACGGGACGCCTCGTCCTCATGCTCATCAAGGACGGCTCGGGCATCGACCCCGGCACCGGCCCCCTCGACGGCCCGTTCTGGGGCAAAGACCAACCCATGTTCGGCACCGACGCCAAGAACCTCGCCCCCGGCGCGTTCCTCACCGTCGACGACTCCGCCACCAGCTTCCCAGTAGTCCCCTCCAAACTCGAACCCGGCACCTACCACGTCCAGGCCCGCCTCGATCTCGTCCGCCGCGATAGCGAGTGGAAACGCGAGAAGGGCAACCTTTTCTCCAAAGACCAGACCTTCACCGTCACCGGCAACGTCGACAAGCCCGTCGAGATCACGCTCGACCAGGTCACCCCAGGCGAAACCGAAGCCCCGCCCCCCGGCTGCGAACTCTTCGAGATCCACTCCAAGCTCCTCTCCGACTTCCGCGGGTACGACGTCACCCTCCGCGCCGGCGTCGTCCTCCCCACCAACCGCGACGCAACCCGCTCCTACCCCGCCGTCTACGAAGTCCCCGGCTTCGGCGGCAACCACACCGGCGCGTTCCACGTCGCCCAAGGCCTCGACAAAGCCCCGGACTCCCCTCCCGCCATCCTCCACGCCAACACCTTCTGGATCACGCTCGACCCGGAGTCCCCCAACGGTCACACGCTCTTCGCCGACTCAGCCAACAACGGCCCCTGCGGCAAGGCGCTCGTCGAAGAGCTCATCCCTGCCCTCGAAAAGAAATACAACCTCACCCCCAAACCCGCCGCCCGCCTCCTCCGCGGCCACTCCTCCGGCGGCTGGTCCACCCTCTGGCTCGCCCTCACCTACCCCGAAACCTTCGGTGCCACCTGGTCCACCTCCCCCGACCCCGTCGACTTCCACCGCTTCCAGATCGCCAACATCTACGACGAACCCAACATGTACTCCAGAACCGCCGACGGTGACCACGCCGCCGACCTGCCCAGCACGCGCGAAGCAGGCCGCGAAACCATGACCATCCGCGAAGAAAACACCATCGAGGAAGTCATGGGCCCGCACAACACCTCGGGCCAGCAGTGGGACTCCTGGCAGGCCGTCTTCGGCCCACGCGATAAAGACGGCCACCCCGCCGCCCTCTACGACCCCAAGACCGGCCTCATCGACAAAGCCATCGCCCAGTCCTACCGCGCCTACGACATCGCCGAACTCCTCCGCAAAGAGCCCGGCAAACTCGGCCTCATCTTCCACCAGCGCGTCCGACTCATCGTCGGCGACCAGGACACCTTCTATCTCAACGAGGCCGTCGCCCTCCTCAAGCCCGATGTCGAAAAGCTCAGCTTCTTCCAGTACCCCGAAGGCCGCAACGGATACATCAGGATCGTCCCCGGAAAAGACCACGGCACCATCTTCGCAACCCCCGAGATGAACGCCATCCCCAAGGAGATGGTCGATCATCTCAAGAAAAACGGGCTCCTGAGGTAGGAGCCCGCTCAAAGTTCATTCGTATTTCTGACAAACACTCACGCCGGAGTCGGCAGCACACCCGGCGGCGCATCCGGCTCCTCACGCGGCCCAACCGTCGGGCCCGCCTCGGGAACCTTCCGCCGGGCCTCCGCCCTCAACAAATCGCTCACGCTCGGCCGCATCAGCGACTCCCCACGCATCAGCTTGCCCACATCATCCGAAGACAGCGTCTCAAACTTGATCAACGCCTCGGCCACCGCGACAACCTTCTCCCAGTTCGTCTCCAGCAACCGCTTGGCATCGCTGTAGGCCTCGTCCACCAAACGACGCACTTCCGAGTCGATCAGCGACGCAGTCGTGTCCGAGTAATCCTTCTCCGGCATGAACGTCTCGCGCGTGTCCTCGCCGGAATAACGCACGAACCCGAGCTTCTCGCTCATCCCCCATTCCAGGATCATCGTCCGCGCCAACCGCGTGACCTGCGAGATGTCCATCGAAGCGCCCGACGAAGCGTCGTCCATCGCCTTCTCTTCCGCGATCCGCCCGCCGCACAGCACCCGCATCGTCGCCTTCAACCACTTGAGCCCGTACCCCATGCGGTCCTTCTCGGGCAGCGTGAACGTCGCCCCGCCGGCGCTGCCGCGCGGGATAATCGTCACCTTGTGCAAAGGGTCGGCGTCGGGCATCAGCGCCTGCAGCACCGCGTGACCGGCCTCGTGGTACGCCACCAGCTTGTTCTCGTCCTTCTCGCGCACCCGGCTCTTCTTGGAACGCCCGAACTTCACCTTGTCCCTCGCCTCTTCCAAATCCTCTTGCTCGATAAAGTCCTTGTTGGACATCGTGGCCGCGATCGCCGCCTCGTTGATGATCGCCGCCAGGTCCGCTCCCGAGAACATCGGCGTCCCCCGCGCGATCCGCTCCAGATCCACGTCCGGCCCCAGTTTCACCTTCTTCGCGTGAACCCGCAGGATTTCGACCCGCCCCTTCACGTCAGGCAGCGGCACCACGATCTGCCGATCAAACCGCCCCGGGCGAACCGTGCTGCCGGGTCCAGCACGTCCGCGCGGTTGGTCGCCGCGACCACGATCACGCCGTCGGACCCTACAAACCCGTCCATCTCCACCAGGATCGCGTTGAGCGTCTGCTCGCGCTCGTCGTGCCCGCCGGTGGTAAAGCCTCCTCCGCGCCGGCGTCCGACGGCGTCGATCTCATCCAGGAAGATAATGCACGGCGCCGAGTCCTTCGCTTGCTTGAACAGGTCGCGCACGCGGCTCGCGCCCACGCCCACGAACATTTCAACAAAGTCCGACCCCGAGATCGAGAAGAACGGCACATCCGCCTCGCCCGCGATCGCCTTCGCCAGCAGCGTCTTCCCGCACCCCGGCTCGCCGATCAGCAGCACGCCCCGCGGAATCCGCCCGCCCAGGCGCGTGAACTTCTTCGGGTTCTTGAGGAACTCGATGATCTCGGTGACTTCTTCCTTCGCCTCGTCGATGCCCGCGACGTCGGCGAACGTGACGTTGGTCATCTCCTTGCTCAAAGTGCGGTGTCGGCTCTTCCCGAAGTTGCCCAGCATCCCGCCGCCACTGCTCGCGCTCCGAAGCCCGCGGACGATCAACATCCACGCCAGCATGCCCAGCAAGAGCAACGGCACGAACGTGTACAAGATCGGAAGCAGTGGCGAGGGCGCCTCATTGAGCGCCCGCCGCTTCGTAAATCGCATGACCTCGTCCGCCACGATCTCGCGCGACGCGAGGTTCGTCTTGACGAGCATCGTCTTCCCGGCGCCAAGCTCATAGCTCGGCGTGGTCAACCCCAGCACCGCGTCGTCGCGGATGCGCACGCTATCCGGCTCTATTTTCCCGTCCTTGTACGCCTGCTCAAACTCGCTCAGCGAAACGTCGATCCCGCCCGAGCGGGCGTTGAACATCATGAACAGCATGAAGCCCATGAGCAGCACGGCCACGAGCCCGAAGAGCCCCCGCCCCGGCGGCATGTTCTGCGTCGGCGTACGCCCAGCGCCCGGGCCTTGGGGGGCTCCGCCGTTTCGCTTGCCTTCGCCGTTTCCGTGCTGTTCGCTCATTCGTCGTCCATGCTCCGGCGGGGAGAACCCTCGCGTGCTATCGACCAATCCCGTCCTTCCACTCTTCGCCGTCCAGCGAAAGTGACTTTCTCCGATCCTATCGCCCAGGCAGGGGGTCGCACCCGGGCGACCTTGCCGCCTGCCAATCTGGCAAGGTTAGGCGTCCCGGGCCCTTCGCCGTTCGCACGCTGCCGCGAACAGCCGCCCAAGATCGCTCGCCTTCTTCACTTGTACGCACGAGGTTCACATTTGTTGCCGTGGCGTCCGCACACGCAATGAAACCGGGCAAATGCCCCGGGGCTTGAGGACTGAACCCGAAGCGTCCGCCAGGGCGACTTCTCTCGAACGTCGCAGGTGGCCGCATCACCTCGCCCGCGTACTTACCAGGACGAACGCAATTCTTCCACGATCGCCCGTGCGAGTCGCTGCACCGCCGAATGCTGCCCCTGCTCGACCAACTCGCCCGCACGCCGCGCTGGGGCGAAGCTGTCCACCGCCGAAAAACTGCGCCGGCTCAGGATGACCCTCCCCGTCCGATTGTCCTTCCAGTCGAAATCGACGGTAAGCCGAACCGCGAGTTGATCCACGAAGCCCGTCTGCGAATCGACCGCGATCCGCTTGAGTTCGGAGTTCGTGACGACGCCCGTGAGCACCGTCTCGGCGTTGGCGCTGCGGGTCACG
>JBGAOD010000020.1:0-39275 GCA_044221955.1 Phycisphaerales bacterium
GGTGACGTGCCCGGTGAGGGCGGGCGGGGCGATCGGGGGTTCCGGCCGGCGGGGGGCCGGAGCCTGGTCTGGGCCTGGGTCTGGGTCGGCGGTGGCGCGTGGAGCGTGCGTGTCCGGGGGCACGGAGTGCGCGGGAGATTTCGGTGCTGACGGGGTCGGTGTTGTTTGCTGGTGGCAGCGGGGTGACGGGCCTCGTGTCCGTGGCGTTTGAGTGCAGGTGTGGCGGGCGTGCTGGTGCTGGTGATGATTGTGGTTCTGATTTTGGTGCCGACGCGTGAAGCTGGATGACGGGGTGTACCGCTCGCGGGGACGGTGCTGGCCGAGCCGCGCGGCGGGCGATGGCTGGTGCGATGGATTTGAGCGCGGCGATTTTGATCGCGACAAAGCTGGTGGAAACTGGTGGCGGAGCTGCTGGGGCCGAACCGGATATTTTCGGGTGAGGCGTTGTGGGTGCTGGGCACGGCTGTGCTGGTGGGGTTGGTGCTGGGGACGGTGGGGGAGTGGTTGACGGGGCGGTCGTTTGGGAAGGCGATGATGGGGTGCGGTGGTGGATGGGCGGACGCCTGGGCGAGGCCGCGCCTGCCGTGGCGGGCAGCTGGTGCGGAACGCCTTGTGAAGTGGATGCGGCGCCGGCGGCGATGTTCGGGCTGATGGAATCGGCGGGGCGTCACCGGGGCGATGCGCTGTCGCGGACGCTGGTGTGCATTCCTACGGATGAGGACGAGGAAGAAGGAAGCGACGGGCGATCGGACGCGGATCGGGGCTAGGTTCCGCGGGGATGGTTGCGGGAAACCCTGGTGTGTGATGGCCCGGTAATAGCGCGGACCCGGTGTGAATCCCGTGGGGCGCAGGTTCCGCGCAGGTGAGGTCAAACATTCGGCGGTGACGGACCCGATGAGCACCGAAGACCGGTCGGTCGGCGCGGCAGGGACGCCGCGACGATCGACGGGTGTTTGCCGGAGGTCTGGTGGCGAGCGCTGCAGCGAGCAATTCCGAACAGCCGGGCAGGAGCTGGCGGCCAAGCCCGTCGCGGGGAAGGCGGCGGTTCCCGCTGCGCCGCCGAAGTTTTCGGAGGTCTGGCAGGTTCCGGTGCTGGTGCTGGGTGTGCTGATGCTGGTGGGTGCGGTGATGAGCGTGGTATCGCAGCGCCCGAAGCCGGACTTCACGAAGATTCTTGGGGAGATCCAGGGTGTTGTTGATGAGCAGCGGTATGAGGATGCGTTGGAGGAGTTGAACAGGCGGGTGCTGCCGTATCTGGAGCAGCCGGCGGTCACGGCGGACAACCGGAGGCAGTTTCACACGTTGGTTGCGCGGACGATTTATCTGTGGCAACAGGCGGCGACGACCAAGCACGCGGAGAACTACAGAGCGTGGTGGACGAGTACCAGCGTGCGGAGCGGGAGTTTGCGAAGCTTTCGCCGTCGGACTCGGCGTATTTGGTGATTCGTACATTGCTCTGGATCAGATTGGCGAGGCGGTGGGCGGTCCAAGGCGTTGCGTGAGGTGAAGCTGGCGCTGCGTTTTTCGCTGGTTCGGGCGATGATCGAGAAGACGTTGGCGAGCGGGAAACCGGCGGCGGGGATGTCGGTCGAGTTGCTCAACGATTTGCTCGGCGAGGCGGAGTTGCCGCGGGAGTTGCGGGTGTGGGGGGTTGCTCGGCAGGCGCGTCTGATGCTGGAGTCGGGGCAGGGGGATGAGGCGATCGCGCGTTTGCTTAAGGCGCTGCCGCGGCTGGCGGCGACGAGCACGGGGGACCTGGGTGAGTTGTACCTTGCGTTGGGTGAGGCGTATTTGAGGGGGAACGTCGTGCCGGAGGCGACGCGGCAGTTTGAGCGTGCGGTGGCGACGCTGGACCCTTCTTCGGAAGCGATGGGGCGTGCGCAGCTGATGCTCGGGCGGGTGGCGGAGTTGGGCAAGGACTTTGATGACGCGAAGGAGCGGTACGAGTGGATCGTGGCGCACCTTGCGGACACTCCGGCGGCGCTGGCGGCGAAGCTTGGGCTGGCCGAGGTCAACGCCTCGAAGGGGGAGGCCGACGAGGCGCTGACGCTGTTTTCGGAATTGGTTGAGCACCTCAAGCGTGGCGCGTCGCGGGCGGACCAGGAGACGACGCCCGAGGTGGTTGGTCGTTCGCTGATGCGTCTGGCGGACGAGGCGTACAACGCGGCGGATTCGACGCTTGCGTCGCGTTACGCGGTGCTGGCTGAACTGCTGTATGGTCCTGACACGGTGCCCACTCCGTTGCTCAAGAGCATCGGGCTCATCAATCTCAAGCAGGCGCAGGAGGCTTCGTCGAGCGCGCGGGCGGCGGGGATGGACGAGGGTGTTCGGAGCGCCGCGTTGGCGGTGATGAAGCAGCACTATCTTGACGCGGCGCGGTATTTCGGGCAGCACGCGGCGCGGTTGGTGCTGGAGAACAGCAAGGAGTACGCGGATTCGCTGTGGCTTGCGGCGGACTGCGCGGACCGGGCCGGCGACCACGAGACTGCGATGACGGCGCTGCGGGAGTTTCGCACGGGATTTCCGGGCGATCCGAGGCAGGCGGAAGCGACATTCCGTCTGGCCCGGGCCCACCAGGCGCGGGGCGAGTTCGGCGACGCGGCGGTGTTGTATTCGGGGCTGATCGAGGCTCCTGATTCGGGGCGTTTCGCGGACGACAGCTATGTTCCGCTGGCGCGGTCGTACCTGCTGGACAATTCGCCGGAGAACGACGATCGTGCGATGGATCTGCTGAACACGGTGGTGGGTGGTTCGCTGAGCGGGCCGACGACGGACAATTTTCGAGATGCGTTGGTTGCGCTGGGCGAGTTGCTGTACGACAAGGGTCGTGCCGCTTTGGCCAAGTCGGCGGGCGGTCAGGCGTCGGGCGGCATCGATGCCGGCGATCTCTTTGCGCAGGCGATCACGCGGTTGAGCGAGGCGCAGGAACGGTTCCCCAACGTGCCGGAGATCGACTCGGTGCGGTTCAAGCTGGCGGACGCGTGCCGTCTTTCGTCGCGTGTGATCGAGACCAAGCTTGGAGAGGCGATGCCCGATGCGCAGCGGCGTGAGCTGGAGAAGACTCGGAGCCAGCGTCTGACGCGTGGGCAGTCCACGTTTGATGCGCTGCGGCGTTCGCTGGAGTCCAAGGACGCCAAGGGGCGGAGCGCGATGGACGAGTTGCTGCTGCGAAACGCTTATTTTTATAGCGCGGACTGCGCGTACGACCTTGGGGATTTCGAGGGTGCGATCCGGCGGTACGACGCGGCCCGCGATCGTTACGCGGGGGAGCCGGCGTCGCTGATCGCGATGGTGCAGATCGTCAACGCGTACCTCAAGCTCGGGGACACCAACCGCGCGATGACGGCCAACGAGTACGCGCGTCGGTTTTACGCGAGCCTTCCGGACTCGGCGTGGAACGATCCGAACCTGCCGATGACGCGGCGTGACTGGCAGCGCTGGCTGGACGCGACGGACGAGCTCACACGGCTGCGTCAGGCGTCCGTGGAGGCGAGCGCGCCGGGGAGCAAGTAGGTCACAACGTCGGCCCGGAGCGGCCGAAGAGATGGAGCCACGGATGGCACGGAGCACTGAATTGCGTTCGAGCACCGACGACCGCGCGGGCGTGGACCGCGCGCATGAGGAGTTGAGCGAGATTCTTCGATCGATCGAGGCGCTGTACCGGGTGCTTGATTCCACGAGCGCAGCGCGACGGCGGCTGGTCGACGCCGAGGATCCAGGCCCGCTGCTGCAACTGCTGGAAGAGCGTGGCCGGGTGGTGCGAGAGCTGCAGGACGCGGACACGAGGCTCCAGGTGGTCCACGAGCGGTGGGAGGTGTGCGGCGTGCGAGGGTCAGCGGCTCAGCACGAATCGGTGCGGGTCGCTCTGGATGAGATCGCGCGGCTGGCGAACAAGGTTTCGGCGGATGACGAGGAGGACAACGACCGGCTGGTGCGTCGGCGTGGGGTGATCGCGACGCAGCTTTCGGGGCTTTCGGCGTCGCGTGCGGCGACGTCCGCGTACGCCGATCTGGGCGAGCCCGGTCCTCGGTTTCAGGACCGGGAGGGATGAGCATGAGCATGACGACAACAGATGAACAGGGCGAGCTTCAGGGCATCGCGGGGCACGCTGCGTGTGTTGCGATCTCGCCGGGCGACCTGGCGGAGCTCATCGCGTCGTTCAGCGAGGTGACGGCGAAGCTTGAGGAAACGCACGAGCAGTTGCGCGGCGAGGTGGGACGGCTGAACGCCGAGCTTTCGCGGGCCAACGAGCAGTTGGAGAGGTCGCGTCGGCTGGCGGCGTTGGGTGAGATGGCGGCGGGGATCGCGCATGAGGTGCGCAACCCGCTGGGCTCGATCCGGCTGTACGCGCGGATGCTGGAGCAGGATCTGGAGGATCGCCCGAGCGAGCGGCAGACGGTGCGGAAGATTGACGCGGCGGCGTGCGGGCTGGACGCGATCGTCGGGGATGTTCTGACGTTCTCGCGGGAGTTTGCGCTGCGGCTTGCGCCGTGCGACGCGACGGAGTTGATTACGCAGTCGCTCGAGTCGTGCTGCCACGACGGGGTGAGCGGGTGGAAGCGGACGGAGATCGTGAGGGCGGATATTCAGCGAGCTTCGCGTGTGGGCGAGGGATATCGAGAGATTTGTGTTGACCGGGCGCTCGCGCAGCAGGCGCTGGTGAACGTGATTCGGAACGGGTTTGAGGCGATCGAGGAGGGGGCGCGGCGTGGTCCCGATCAAGAGCATCGTCTTGTTCTGGACAGTGCAAGCCGAGAGGAGATCGACGAGCGTGGCCGTCGGCGTCGGTTCCATGTGATCTCCGTGCGTGACAGCGGGCCGGGAGTGAGCCCCGAGGTTGTTGCGCGGATGTTCAATCCGTTCTTTACGACGCGTTCGACGGGGACGGGGCTGGGGCTGTCGATCGTGCATCGCATTCTCGATGCGCACGGCGGGCGGGTTGCGGTGATTGACAACGCGTCGTCGGGCGTTCGCAGCGAGCACGGGAACGGTGGGACCACGGTGGAGTTGTTGTTCCCGTGCCCGGTGAGCGAGAGCGGGTGCGCGGAGGCGGCGTGATCGTCGAGCGTTGAACGGCGCGGGCGGGTGAGTTGTTGCGAGGGGGCGTTCGAGGACGAGCGGATCGGGAGCGCGGCTGGGTCCTTCGTGGATGGATCGGAGAGGAACGAGTTGGTGTAGGCCACGCGGAGCGTGGGGGTACCAGGAACGCCCGAGTGTTGGCCGAGTCATGGAGACGACGAATGGCGACTGTGCTGGTTGTTGACGACAAGGAAATGATGCGTGACAGCGTGGCGGCGACGCTGCAGCGGGCGGGGTTCACGGTGTCTACATCGTGCGATGCGCCGGCGGCATTGGCGGCGATTGCGCGGAAGCGGCCCGACGCGGTGGTGAGTGATCTGAAGATGCCGGGGATGACTGGGATCGAGCTGATCGATCAGATCCAGGAGCTGGATGACGAGCTGCCGGTGGTGCTGATGACGGCGTTCGGGACGATCTCGACGGCGGTGGACGCGATGCGGCGTGGGGCGTTTGACTATCTGACCAAGCCGTTTGAGGGTGACGAGCTGATTATCGCGGTGAAGCGTGCGGTGGAGCATGGACGGGTGGTTCGTGAGAACCGTGTGCTGCGGATCAATGCAGGGCAGGTGGGCGGGGGATCTCAGGGGAGCGTCGTCGGTGCTGCTCTTGATGGCAAGGACGGGGCGGGGGCTGCTCGGGGCGGGCTTGCGCGGCTGGTGGGTTCGTCGCCGGCGATGGTCGAGGTGCAGGAGCAGGTTCGCGCGGTTGGCGGGTCGCACGGCACGGTGCTGATTACTGGGGAGTCGGGTTCGGGCAAGGAGGTTGTGGCGCGGGCGATTCACGAGGTGAGCCCTCGGGCGGGCGGGCCGTTTCTGGCGGTGAACTGCGCGGCGTTGTCGGAATCGCTGCTGGAGAGCGAGCTGTTCGGGCACGAGCGTGGGGCGTTCACGGGGGCGGAGAAGACTCGCAAGGGGCGCTTTGAGCTGGCGGACGGCGGGACGCTTTTGCTGGACGAGGTGAGCGAGGTGAGCCCGCAGATCCAGGCGAAGCTGCTGCGTGTGCTGCAGGAGCGGAGCTTTGAGCGGGTGGGGTCGAGCTTGACGATCGGGGTTGATGTGCGTGTGGTGGCGACGAGCAACCGGGATCTGCCGCGAGCGGTGGCGCGGGGTGAGTTCCGGCAGGACCTGTATTTCCGCCTGAATGTGCTGCCGTTGTCGCTTCCGGCGCTGCGCGAGCGGTTGGAGGACGTGCCTGTGCTGGCGGAGCACTTCGTGGGGCTTATCTGTGCGCGCGAGGGAAGAGCGAAGATGACGATCGACCCTGGGGCGAGCGAGCTGTTGAGCGGGTACGCGTGGCCGGGGAACGTGCGGGAGCTGCAGAATATTTGTGAGCGTGCTGTGGTGCTGGGGGGGTGCCGTGGGTCGGCGACGATCTCGGCGGGGTTGATCGAGCCATGGCTGATGGGGGCGCGGGGTTGTGAGAGCTCTGCCGTCGCAGAACGGGATGAGGTGAGGGGTGAGGAAGATTCGGGGGCTCGTTCGACGCTCATTGAGGGGAAGCCGGGGGTGGGTGAGGTGATGGCGTCGGGCGAGTCGGGCGGGGAGCGCACGTTGGAAGACATTGAGCGTGACGCGGTGGTCTCGACGTTGCAGCGGTTCAACGGGCATCGGCAGAGGACGGCGCAGGTGCTGGGGATCGGGGTGCGCACGCTGGGGCTGAAGTTGAAAAAATGGAAGCAGTCGCGGTTGATCGAGGGGACGTTGTGAGCAGCGATCCGGGTAACGGCTGGTCGGTTCCGGCGCGGGTGCCGCGGCGTGGGGATTGCGGAGGGGCGGCGTATGGCGTTGCTTGATCTCATTGAGTCCGGGGCTATCCCGGTGCTTGAAACAACGATGAAGTTTGCGGCGCGTCGGCAGGAGCTGATCGCGCACAACATCGCGAACATCGAGACTCCTGGTTTTCAGCAGGTGGATGTCTCGGTGGCGGGTTTTCAGAAGATGCTCTCGGAAGCGGTTGAGCGTCGTCGGTCGGCGGGGGACGAAGCGGGGAAGTTTGAGCTGGAAGACTCGGACGAGGTGCGGCGGGGAGCGGGCGGTGAGCTGATTCTGACGCCGACGACGGCGACGGGCGGCATTCTCGCGCACGATCGCAACAACCGTGATCTGGAACGTCTGATGCAGGATCAGACGGAGAACGCTGGAGCGTTCCGGGTTGCGACGGATCTTTTGCGCACGCGGTTTGACCTGATCAAGACTGCGATTTCGCAGCGTGCGTAACGGCGCGTTGAGCGCGAGATGGTGATGAAGGGGGTTTGAGGGATGTACGGATCGCTTGATATTTCGACCAGCGGCATGATCGCGCAGCGGACACGGCTGCAGGTGATTGCGGCGAACATCGCGAACCGCAACGCGATCCTGGACTCGGCGGGGAACGTCGACCCGTACCGGCGTCGGATCATCGGGCTTGCGCCGGGCGATCCGACGGCCAAGACTCCCGAGGGGCGAGAGATGGGCGTGCATGTTGCGGCGATAGATCTGGACCCTTCGCCGTTGCAGATGCAGGAGTACGCGCCCGACAGCCCGTACGCGTACAAGAGCGGTCCGAACGCCGGGTATGTCCCTGGGACGAACGTGAACCCGGTGTGGGAGCAGGTGAATGCCATGGAAGCCTCGCGTGCGTACGAGGCAAATGTGGTGGCGGCGGAGGCGACCAAGACGATGATGGGGCAGGCGCTGCGTTTGCTGGCGTAGGGTTCGGAATGGTTCGGAGGGCGTGGCGATGGCTGATCCGTTGGGATTGGTGGGAGGGATCGGCGCTCGCGGCGTCGGGGCTGGGGTTCCCGTGTCGGTTCCGCGGGCGAACGGGCAGGGGCAGTCGGCGTTCAAGGACGTGCTGCTGGAGAATCTCAAGCAGGTGAACTCGATGCAGCAGGATGCGACGCGTGCGGCCGAGGATCTGATGACGGGGAAGCGGACGGATCTGGAAGGTGTTGTGCTGGCGACGCAGAAGGCGGACACGGCTTTCCGGCTGCTGCAGTCGGTGCGCAACAAGGTGATGGAGGCGTATGAGGAGGTCAAGCAGATCCGCGTGTGATTGATGGAGAGTTGTGAGACACTCGCGCCCCGGCTTGATCTGTTGATCGCCGGGGTGTTTTCGTTTTTGGAGGGTTGCTCGGGAGCGAATGGGCGGCTGTGGGAGGTTTGAGCGCAAAGAACGCCCGTGAGAGCACCGGAGTTGCGCGTGGGGCGCAATCTTTCTCGGTCGTTACCGGTCGGGCGTGATGGGGAAGCGGGTGGGCGTCCGAATGAAGGGGTTCGCGAGGGTTCGGTTGCGTGTCGTGCGCGCCGGGCGTTCGCGGCGCGGCGCACGGATGGTGCCGCGTGACGGGCACGGAGGCTCATCGGATGGAACAGTTGCGACGGATCCTCGCCACGATCGCCAAGCAGCTCGGGCAGATGAACGCGACGCAGAAGCTGCTGGTGGGCAGCCTGGTCGTGATTATTTTCATGGCGATGTTCGTGGTGTCGCAGTACAGCGGCGCGAGCCAGATGACGGATCTGATGCCCGGCGCTCCGGCGGCGGAGCAGGAGCGGGCCAAGAAGATCCTGGGCGAGAAGGGGATGACGTTCTCGGAGCGGGGCGGGGCGGTGGTGGTGCCGGTTGGTACGAAGGGGTTGGCGCTGGCGACGGTGATGCAGTCGGGCGGGGCACCGGCGGATACGGCGCTGCTGTTTCGGAACATCATCCAGAACCAGAGCTGGCAGATGTCGCGTCAGCAGAACGAGCAGTTGTACAACCTGGCGCTGCAGAACGAGCTTTCGGCGGTGATCTCGAACTTCACCGGGATCGAGCGGGCGACGATCATCATTGACGTGCCGGACCGGACGGGGCTGGGCAAGGCGGTGCTGCTGCCGACGGCGTCGGCGATGGTGTTCACCAAGCCGGGCGTGGCGCTGTCGCAGGAGTCTGTGGACGGGATCGCGCAGCTGATCGCGGGGTCGAAGGCGGGGATGCGGGTGGAGGACGTGCGTGTGATCGACGGGGCGCACGGCGGTCGGCAGCGCAAGCCGACGGGCGATGGGGACTCGGCGCCGTCGTTGTATCTGGACCAGGCGGCAAAGGTCGAGACGATGATGCAGGCCAAGCTGGCCGAGCAGTTTTCGTACATCCCGGGTTCGATTATCACGGTGACGGCGAAGGTGGACGTGACCCGTCAGAAAGCGACGACGACGAGCCATCTTGAGAAGGGCGCGGGGACGGTTGCGTTGGTGCGGAAGACGAACGAGAAGTCGAACACGAGCAACCAGTCCGCTCCGGGCACGGAGCCGGGGCTTGGCTCGAACGTGACGGCGGACATCACGAAGACGGGCGGGCGGCCGGGCAGCTCGATGAACGAGACGAACGAAGAGCGTGAGATGGACAATCACGTGGGCACGCGGGTGGAGGAGCAGTTTGACCCGAAGGGAATGCCGACGATGCTCGCGGTGTCCATGAACGTTCCGCGGTCCTATGTGGTGGGGCTGCTCAGGCAGTCGGCCCCGGCGGCGAGCGCTGCGCCGGGCGCGGCGGGCGCGGCTGAGCCGAGTGAGGCGGACATTGTCAAGAAGTTCAACGACGAGGTGAGGCCGGCGATTCAGTCGATGATTCTGCCGCACGTGCTTGCGATGTCGGCGGACGTTCACACGGCGTCGGACGCGGCGAGCCTGGCGAAGGTTTTGGCGGGGAACATCGCGGTGTCGCTGATCCCGCTTGATATGGCGGGCGCGGGCGTCTCCGGGATGCCGGGCGCGGCGGGGGGCGCCACGTCGGGCTTTGGCGGATCGGGTTCGATACTCGCGCTCGGCGGGGGGATTGTGGACAAGGCGATTCTGGGCGTGCTGGCGGTCGCGGCGGTGGGCATGATGCTGATGATGGTCCGCAAGGCGGGTCAGAAGACGGAGATGCCCACGGCCGAGGAGTTGGTTGGGCTGCCGCCGACGCTTGAAACGAAGACGGACATGATCGGCGAGGCGGACGAGTCCGACACGCCGCTGGCGGGGATCGAGGTGAACGAGACCGAGGTGGCGGCGAACAAGATGCTCGAGCAGGTTGGCGAGCTGGTGAAGAAGAGCCCGGAGGACGCGGCGAAGCTGCTGAATCGCTGGGTCACGGTCGAGAGCTGATCGGGTAGGGTTGAGCGCGTTCGGAGGGACGGATTTCATTCTCAGGTTGGAAGCACCACGATGGCCCGCAAGCCGCACGACAAACTGCCGACGAATCCTGCCGAACTTGAAGGGCTGACCAAGGCGGCGGTGCTGCTGCTTGCGCTGGGGCCGGAGACGGCGTCGGCGATTCTGAAGCTGATGGAGGCCGAGCAGGTTCAGGAGGTCACGCGGGAGCTGGCGGGGTTGGGGCGTGTTCCGTCGGAACTGCAGGCGGGGGTGGTGAGCGAGTTCTATCACCTTTCGATCGCGAGCGAGTTTGCGAACGAGGGGAACCTTGATTACGCGAAGGCGATCCTCAAGGACTCGATGGACCCGAAGATGGCGGACCGGGTGCTTGCGCAGATCCAGACGCAGGTGCAGAAGACGCCGTTCGCGTTTTTGCAGCGGGCTGAGAGCGAGAACCTGCTGACGTTCATTCAGGATGAGCACCCTCAGACGATCGCGTTGATCGTGTGCCATCTCCCGCACCATAAGGCGGCGGAGATCCTGGGCGGGCTTCCGATGCAGAAGCAGATCGAGGTGATCAAGCGGATCGCGAACATGGAGCAGACGAACCCTGAGGTGATCCGCGAGGTGGAGCGTGGGCTGGAGAGCCGGCTGGCGAGCATGCTGACGCAGTCGATGGAGAAGGCGGGCGGTGTGCCGACGGTGTCGGAGATCTTGAACCTCGCGGACCGAGCGACGGAGAAGGCGATTCTTGAGGGGCTGGAAGCCGAGGATCCTGACCTGGTGGAGCAGATCCGGCGGTTGATGTTCGTGTTCGAGGACGTGATGCTCGTGAACGACAAGGGCATCCAGTCGGTGCTCAAGGAGATCGACAACGACGAGCTGGCGCTGGCGCTCAAGACGGCGTCGCAGGAGCTGCAGGCGAAGATCTTTGCGAACATGTCGGAGCGTGCGGCGAGCATGATCAAGGAGAACATGCAGTTCATGGGCCCGGTGCGGGTGAGCGACGTGGAGTCAGCCCAGCAGCGGATCGTGGACACGGTTCGGCGGTTGGAGGAGTCCGGGGACATCATCATCGAGGGTCGGGGCGGCGATTCCGGGCTGATCATCTGATCGTGGGTCTTGTGGTCTGAGTTTCCGCGAGCGGCATTGGCATCGAGCACACCATGGCGTTGATCCGACAGGCCGACACTCACCAGCATTTCCGGCACGCGGTGGTGCTGGACCTTGCGGACTTGCACCGGCAGGGGGAGCAGATCCAGGCGGCGGCGGGTGCGCGGGCCCGGCAGGCGATCAGCGAGGCGGAAGTGCAGCGTGCGAAGCTGCTGGCGGGCGCGGCGGAGGAGGGGCGGGCCAAGGGTTACCGGGAAGGTTACGAGAAGGGGATGGGTGAGGGCGCGATCGCGGGGCGCGAGGCGGCGATCCAGAAGACAAGGCAGCGTCTGGCGGAGATCGAGAAGGCGTGGGCGGGGGGGCTCGCGCAGTTTGAACGCGAGCGGACGCGGCTGCTGCTGGACGCGAACCAGAGCGTTGTTTCGCTGGCGCTTCGAGCGGCGGAGTTGATCGTGAAGCGGACGATCGCGGCGGAACCGGGGGTGGTTGCGGACCAGGTGGCGGCGGTGCTGGGTGCGCTGGCCAAGCCGACGCGGCTTCGGGTGCGGGTGTACCCCGGGGACGAGGCGTTGGTGCGATCGGCGCTGCCGTCGTTGATGCAGCGGTACAGCGCGGCCGAGCATGTTGAGGTGGTTGCGGATGCGTCCGTGACGCGCGGGGGTTGCGTGGCGACTTCGGCGTGCGGCGGTGAGATCGACGCGAGCGTTGAATCGCAGCTTGAGCGCCTTGTGAATGAGTTGACCCCCGAGCGTGCGGCGGAAGTCCGCGCGGGCGGGGGCGCTGGGCCGGGAGGTCTGGCATGAGCGTGTTGGCATCGGCGTTCACGGCTTTGGCGGGGGTGCAGCCGCTGCGCATCCGCGGCGTGGTGAGCGCGCTGCGCGGGCTGACGATTCTGGTTGATGAGCTTCCGGTGCCGGTGGGGTCGATGGTCTCGATCGGGAAACTCGTCGCGGAGCAATCCCCGGTGATGGGCGAGGTGGTGGGCTTCACGCGTGAGCACGCGATCGTGATGCTGCTGGGGCAGTCGGCGGGGATTCGCGCGGGCGATCCGGTGTACGGGATGAGCACGCGGCAGTGCGCGCCGGTGGGGCCGGGTTTGCTCGGGCGGGTGGTCGACGGGTTGGGGAGGCCGATTGACCTGGGCGAACCGATCCGCGATGCGCACTCTCGGGCGATCAACCCGGAGCCGATCCGCGCGATGACGAGGCGGCGGATCAACGAGCAGCTTCTGACCGGGGTGCGTGCGATCGATCTGTTTGCGCCGATGGGGCGCGGGCAGCGGCTGGGCGTGTTTGCCGGGCCGGGCGTTGGGAAATCGACGCTGCTGGGGACAATTGCTCGGCGGACGAACGCGGAGGTGAACGTCATCGCGTTGATCGGCGAGCGTGGGCGTGAGGTGAAGGATTTCATCGAGCACAGCCTGGGGCCCGAGGGGCTGGCCCGCTCGGTGGTGGTGGTTGCGACGGGCGATGAGTCCCCGTTGTTGCGTCTTCGCGCGGCCAAGCTGGCGTGTACGTGCGCGGAGTACTTCCGCGACCAGGGGCGTGACGTGCTTTTGATGATGGACTCGATCACTCGCTTTGCGCACGCGCAGCGGCAGGTGGGACTGTCGGTGGGGGAGCCTCCGGCGACCAAGGGGTACACGCCGAGTGTGTTTTCGAGCCTTGCGTTGCTGTTGGAACGGGCGGGGGCGCTGGAGGGTCAGGCGGGGCCGGTGGGCGGTGCGCCGTCGTCGGGCGTGAGCTTGCGTGGGGGCTCGATCACTGGGCTGTACACGATCCTGGTTGAGGGCGACGACATGTCCGAGCCGATCGCCGACGCGGCGCGGGGCATTCTTGACGGTCATGTGATCCTTTCCCGGAAGCTGGCGCAGAAAGCCCACTACCCGGCGATTGATGTCTTGGACTCGATCAGCCGGGTGGCGGACGACGTGACGGATTCGGAGCATCAGGGGGCGCGGCGTCAGCTCGTGCGGATGCTGGCGGTGTATCGGGAGATCGAGGATCTGGTGCAGATCGGGGCGTATGCGCGCGGTTCGAACCCCGAGGCGGACGTGGCGATTGACTTTCAGGCGGCGATCGTGTCGGTGCTGCGGCAGGGGAGCGGGGAGGTGCAGGCCTTCGCGGACTCCAAGTCGAGCATGGTGAAGCTCGCCTCGCAGATCGCGGATGCGACGCAGCGTGCGATGAAGTCCCGTACCCGCTAGGAGAGTGCGCGTTGGCCAGGTTTCGGTTCGAGCTTGAGGCGGTGCTGGAGCAGCGGCGCGGCGTGGAGCGTGAGAAGCAGCTCGCGGTGGCGACGCTGGAGGCGAAGCGGTTGGAGATCGAGGATGAGATCCGCGGTCACCAGCGTCAGCTCGTGCAGGAAAAGTCGGATCTCCGCGAGCACCTTGGTTCGGCGCGTGCGGGCGGGGAGCGGGGTGTGGACTTGCGGACGGTGCGGATGCAGGCGAACGCTTCGCTCCACCTGGTGGCGAGGGCGCAGCAGGCGGTTCTTCGGTTGGCGGGCGTGCATCACCGGCTTGACGCGGCTCGCGTGGGTCTGATTGAGGCGACGACTCGGCGGCGAGCGGTGGAAGTGTTGAAAGAACGCCGGTTCGAGGCGTGGAAAGATGCGCAGGACCGGCGTGAGAACGCGGCGCTGGATGAGATGGCGATCATCGCCGCGTCCAGGCAGGAGGCTTACCTATGAGATCCGTCTGGCTCGTCGTATCGGTGCTGGCGGTTGCGAACATTCTGGCGCTGATCGGGGTCGTGGGTTGGCTCAAAGCGAGCGACCGGCTCGATCGCGCTCGCATCGAGCAGGTGCGTCAATTGTTCGGCAAGACCGTGAAGGAAACTGCGGCAGAAGCGGAGAAGGCCAAGGCGGCCGCGGAGGCCGAGAAGGCCGCCGTCGAAGCACAGAGCAAGGCTGCGCGCCCGGCGTTGACGGCGGAGGAACGGTTGCACGCGCGGGTGGAGGCGACGGAGATTGATCGGCAGCGCGGGCAGCGACTCGCCGATGAGAGTGTGGCGATGCAGCGTGCGCTGGCTGAGAAGCTGGCGCAGCTGGAGTCGCTCAAGGCGCAGATCGCGCAGGCCAAGCAGGACTTTGAGCAATTGACGGCGAAGACCCGCGAGACGGTTGGCGCGGAGCAGTTCAAGAAGACGCTTGGGGTGCTGGAATCTCTCAAGCCGGACAAGGCGAAGGCGGCGCTGAAGGAGATCATGCTGGCGACGCGCAGCGAGGTGCCCGCTGCTCCCTTGCCCAGGCCTTCGGTCCCGGGCGACGCGGCGGCCGCCGCTGCTTCGTCGTCGCTCGCGTCTGCGAGTGATGCCAACGCCGAGGGCAAGGCCCAGGTTGTTTCGTATCTCAACGCGATGGATGAGGGGATGCGCGCCAAGGTTATCCAAGAGTTTTTGAAGGATGATCCGAGGCTGGCAGCGGAATTGCTTGAGAAACTCCGAGTACGCGGGGTCCCCCCGGTGATACGCGGAGCCGATGCCAATGACGCAAGCCGTTGAGACCCAGAGGCCGGATAGCACATCTCGTTCTCCGTCGGCGGGTGGCGCTCTTGCGCAGTTTGAGCCCGAGCGCGACGCGGAGTTCGCGCGTGCGATGTCCGAGGTGCTCACGCCGAGTGTGATCACGCCGAACCTCTTAGGTTCGACCGAACTTCGATCTGTCCCCGCGGTCCTGTCGGCCGCCAAGCCCACCGCCCCGGATCGCAAGGCGCAGCGCAAGCAGGACGAGCCCGACGCGGCGAGCCCGGGACAGTCCGTGAGTACGAACGAGTCGCTGGGCGTGCGGATCGCCAACCTACCCGACCCGACCGCGGCCGCGCGGGAGCTGTTGAGTTCACCTCAACATCCTGTCGGCGAGCAAGCCGCGGGTCCCGGATCGGAATCGCGCGGGGCTGAAGTGAAGCGCGAGTCGGCGGCGGGAGGGCGGGAGCGCGGCGAACCCGGTGGAAATCGTGGTGACACGCGATCGGGCGATCGGGCGGATCACGCACAGGGCGGGAGCGATGCGCGTGCGGATGCTGTGCGGACTTCCGAATCATCCTCGTCGGGCGTTGAAGGCGGTGGCTCCGCGCGAGAGTTGCAGTCGGGTGCTGAGGCCGCGGAGGGTTCCCAGCGGGCCGATGCCGGTGGAGCGAAGGAGCGTGAGTGCGTTCGTGGTGCTCCGGCTCCCTCCGTCAGCGTTGGGGCGCCGTCATCGACCGCGGCTCGGCAGAGTTCGGTTTCGGGGAACGACCAGGCGCTCAAGGTTCTCATCGGGGCCGCGTCGGCGGGTCAGTCGCGTGCCGGGCTTGGCAAGGGTGCATCATCACCGCTCGTCCCGCGCAACCCGAGCCAGACCCTCGCGCAATCTGAGGATCCCATGATTGCGCAGTTGGGACGCGGGCTTGCGGCTGCGCTCCGCCAGAAGGGCGGCAGCGTGCTCATCCGGCTTGCGCCCGATGCGTTGGGGCAGCTTCGCGTGCATCTGACTCTGGATAAGTCCCAGGTCTGGGCGCGTCTGGAGGTTTCGACGGCCGAGGCACGCGACTTGCTGACCAGGAGCGAGGGTGTGCTGAGGTCCGCGTTGGAATCTCGCGGCTTGGAAGTCAAGGGCATCGAGGTCGTTTCGGTGGGGGATGAGCGGCGTGGCGCGGATAACCAGCAGCAGTCTGTGCAAGGCGAGCCCGCACGCCTCGATGGTGACGCGGGGCAGACACACGCCGGGGGGCAGGAGCAACAATCGCGGCGTGGTCTGGGACGCGAGCGTGAAGGCGGAGTGTCTGAGGTTGACGCCGCGCTCGCGACCGGTGCGCCGGATGCGGGCCGATGGGCGGAATGGACCGACGAGGGCGTTGTCCTCCGTATCGACATGACCGCGTGAAGGCTGGGAACGGCGACGCTGAAGATTCGAGCACACCCGAACGCAGGAGAAGTCTGATGTCCGCACTCGATTCGCTTTCCTCTTCGACCAGCGCCGATCCTACGACCGGCGCGGCGAGCAAGGCCAACGGCTTTAGCGCGCTCGACTCGGAGTCGTTCATCAAGATTATTTTCACCGAGTTGAGCAAGCAGGACCCGCTCAAGCCCAACGACACGAACGCGTTGCTCCAGCAGTTGTCGAGCCTGCGCACGATCCAGTCGGATATCGACATGTCCGACAAGCTCAAGAATCTGGTCGGGCAGAACGAGCTGGCCTCGGCGGCGGGGCTGATCGGGCATGCGGTGAGCGGGCTGAGCGACACGAACGAGCGGGTGGTGGGAACGGTGACTTCGATCAGCAAGACCTCAGGGGGCGCGGTGCTGAACTTCGCCGACGGGACGAGGGTGTCCATGCACAATGTTGACGAGATCCTGCCGACTCCGGCGACGAAGGAGACGAAGTGATGAGTCAGAATGAGGGCGAGCTGCTTCGCGCACTGGCGTCGGGCGTTCGGAGCCGCGGGGTAGCTGCGGGTTCCGCGCGAGCGAGCGAACGGGCCGCGTCGAGTTCGGAGGGGGTGGACTTCCAGCGATTGCTCGAGAGGGCGCGTGCGGGGGATGTCAGCAGCGGTCTGCCGGTGACGATCGCTCGGGGCGCGGATGTTCAGTTGAGCGAGGACCAACTCAAGAAGGTGGCGGCCGCCGCGGACCTGGCGCAAGCTTCGGGCGCGAGCCGGGCGCTGGTGATGATCGACGGGAAGGCGCTGAAGCTTGACGTGGGAGTGCGGAGCATCACGGGGGTTGCGGATCTTGCTTCGGGCAAGCCTGTGACGGGCGTTGACGCGGTCATCCAGATTCCGAGCGGGGAGGGCGCTGTTCCGACGATCTCCACACCCCTGGCTTCGGGCTCTCCGAATCTCAACGCGTCGTTGCTCAAGGCTTTGGGGAGCAACCAGGAGCGTGCGAAAGTCTGAGAGCGAACCCCGCCGCTCTTCATTGGATCTGTCGCGCAGTCAACGATGTTTCACGGCTTCACCACGAGGATCAGCATGTCGTCAACGATCGCGATGTTCACCGCTCTCTCGGGGCTCACCGCCAACAGCCGAAACCTTGACGTGATCGGCAACAACATTGCCAACGTCAACACGACGGCGTACAAGTCCAACCGCATGCTGTTTTCGGATATGTTCAGCCGAACGTTCAGCATCGGTTCGCCGCCCGGCGACACGACGGGCGGGACGAACCCCGGGCAGATCGGGCTGGGCGTGGGCATCGCGGGGACTCAGCGGAACTTTGGCGGAGGGACGCTGTCGCCCACCGGTGACGGGCGCGACCTGGCCATCGAGGGCGACGGGTTCTTCGTCGTTCAAGCGGGCAGCACCCAGGCGTACACCCGCGCTGGCGCGTTCCGCAAGAACAGCAAGAACGACATCGTGAACGTTTCGGGCGACCGGCTCATGGGCTACGGCGTGGACCAGAACTACAACATCTCGGAGGGGAGCTTGATTCCGATCAACATTCCGATCGGAACGATGACGCTCGCGGAGGCGACGAAGAACGTGCGGCTGTCGGGGAACCTGAACGCGAACGGGCTTGTGCCGACGCGCGGGTCGCGCACCGCGCTGCAGGGGACGGCGACGGACGGGCTGCACGCGGTCGCGGGCGCCAACCCCGCCCCGGCGACGGGGAATCTGCTTGAGACGACGAGCCGGCTGGTTGATATCGAGGACCCGGCGCTCCCGCTCTCGGGGAGCCCGCTCTTTCAGAGCGGGCAGATCCTGCAGCTCAGCGGCGTGGAGAAGGGCAACAAGACGCTGGCCCCGGCCCGGTTGGCGATTTCTGATACGAGCACGGTCGATGATCTCATCACGTTCATGAACGAGGTGCTCGGGCTCAACCCCGCGGCGGGCGTGAACCCCGATGGGAAAACACCGGGCGTCTCGCTCGATCCGCTCACGGGGGTGCTGAGCGTGGACGGGAACACCGGCACGGTGAACGACCTCCGCATAGAGCCGTCGGACATGAAGGTGCTCGACTCGTCTGGTGCGTTTGTTCGCTCGCCCTTCGCGACGGCGAAGGTTCAGGCGGCCGACGGCGAGAGCGTGCGCACGACGATGGTCGTGTACGACTCGCTCGGCACGCCGGTCGATGTCGATCTCACGATGACGCTTGACCGCAAGACCAACGCGGGGACGACGTGGCGGTATTACGTGGAGTCGGGCGAGGACAGCGACCAGAGCCTGGTCGTGGGCACTGGGCTGATTGACTTCGATACCAACGGGCAGCTTTCGTCGCCCTTGCCGGTCACGATCAACATCGACCGGGCGGGCACCGGCGCGGGGACGCCGTTGAGCTTTGAGCTTTCATTTTCGGGCGGGCAGGACAACGTGACCTCGCTCACGGATTCGAGCTCGGCGATCGCCGCGACATTTCGCGATGGCTCGCCGATCGGGACGCTTTCGTCGTTCGCGGTGGGGCCCGACGGCATGATCAGCGGCTCGTTTACCAACGGGCTCACGCGTCCGCTCGGGCGGGTTGCGCTGGCCACGTTCCCCAACAACGACGGGTTGGTTGATCTGGGATCGAACCTGTTCCGCACCGGGCCCAACAGCGGGAACCCGCTGATCAGCGCGCCGACCACGCTGGGCGCGGGTAAGGTCGTGGGCGGGGCGCTGGAGCTCTCGAACGTGGACCTGAGCGCCGAGTTCATCGGGATGATTTTGTCCTCGACCGGGTATTCGGCATCGAGCCGTGTGATCCAGACGACCAACGAGCTGATGCAGCAGTTGCTGGTTCTCGGTCGGTGAGACTCGGGTTTCACCTGGTTGAGCTTTGCGTCGAGGGTTGGGCGTGGGTCGAAGCGTGGATGGGTGGTCGATAGGTTTCGAGGGCTTTCGACCGAGGAGGTTTCGATGCTCGACCAGATCGATCAGCCGGCGCGTGAACTCCTGCTGCTGCTCGCGGGGAGTGTTCTGTTCGCGGCGTCTGGCGTTGTGCTCGGAGCGACACCGGTTGTGAGCGCGGGCTGGGGGCGTGTGAAGCGTTCTCTGGAGCGTCGCCCGTCGATCGCAAGAATGAGCGGGGCCTTGGGCTTGCTGGCGCTTCCGGCGGCGGCGGGCGTGCTCGTGCTGTCTTCGTCGATTCCGCGGGGTGTGAGCGATGGTTCGGCGTTGCTCAGCGCGTCGCTCTTTGCGGTGGGCATCGTGGCGTTGGTGGTCGCACAGGCGGGGGAGCGAGCACCGCCGAGTGTTGTTGCACTCCGCACGGGCGATACAGTCGGTCCAAGTTCCGCGACGATCGCGACGTTCAACTCCAGCAGCGCTGCGCCGCCCTCCAAGTCGCGTGCCGCTTGAGCGCGACGCCCACAGTCCAAGGCAAAAACCGCCGAAGTACCACCGGTCCGTGTGCTCGTCGCGTTGGCGACGGAGCGTTCGTCCCCGTGTTCTCTCGGAGGTAGATCGTGCCCGACGCACCCGCAAAGCCTGAAGCAGAGGCAGCACCTGAAGCTCCTGCCAAGAAGAAGCCGCCGATCAAGATCATCGGGATCATCGCGGCGATCATGGTTGTGGAGGCGGGCGGGGTGTTCTTCGTGGTCAGCAAGCTCGGCAACAAGCCGGCCGAGGCGGCGGCGAAGACGATCCACGGCGCAAAGCCTGCGGCCGAGGGCGAGGGCGGGGGAGAGCACGGCGAGAAGCCCAAGGGCGAAGAGGGTAAGAGCGGTGGAGGAGAGCATGGCGGCGGGGAGGGCGGCGGCGAGGCCGCCAAGGACCCCGAGAGCCCCGTGGAACTCGCCCTGGTTGCGGAGAAGTTCCAGAACATGACCGCGGGCACGGCGTGGATGTGGGACGCCGAGATTGTCGTTCAGGTCAAGGCCAAGAACGAGAAGCTGGTGAAGGACAAGATCAAGTCGCGCGAGGCGGAAGTGAAGGAAGGGATCTCGCTGATCTTCCGCAAGGCCACGCTCAATCAGTTGAAGGAGCCGGGGCTCGAGACGCTCAATCGTCAGATCATGGCGTTCATCGGCAAGCTGGTCGAGCCCGACGCCGAGGGGAGCAGCCGGATCGAGCGTGTGCTTATCCCGAAGTGTCGTGGCTTCCCGACCGGATGATCGCCCCGGGGCGCGAGGTGGATCGGATACCCGCGGGCCGCGGGAACCTCTGGTGGGGCGCTGGATGTGCGCGGCGGGGGGCGCTGGCTACGTCCGAGATTGCGCACCGGCGCAGGTTTTTCTAGGGCTTTCGCCCGGTCGCCTCGCCCGCGTTGAGTTCTCTCCCGCCCGACGCGGGTCTCACCCGATTCAAAGGCCGAGCCGAGTCCCGGTGTTGCGATCGCCCGCGTGGGGCGCGCGATCACGGGTACGCCAAGCGGGTGAGGTCATCATGTCCGATCCTCGATCACGCCAGTCCAGCGCGGACGCTCCCGATGGTCAAGGCGGTCAGCCCGATGCGCTGGCCCAGCAGGCGCTGCAAGCGGCGATGGACGCGGTCGCGGGGCTTCAGGACGACGTGAACAAGGCCGCCGCGGGCGAAGCGACGGGCGCAGGCACGCCGGGCGCTGCGGCGACTCCGGCTGCGGCGCCGCCGTCGGGGTCGATCCCGTTCGACCTTCCGAAGTTCACGCCGAACCTGAGCCCGCAGCAGGCCCGAGCGATCGATCTGCTCTCGGATGTTTCGCTCAACGTGAAGATCGAGCTGGGGCGGACCCGGATGTTGGTGGAGGACGTGCTGCGTCTGAGCGACGGCGCGGTGGTCGAACTCGACAAGCTCGCGGGTGATCCGGTCGACATCTTTGTCAACAACCGCCCGATCGCACGTGGAGAGGTGCTGGTTCTCAACGATGCGTTCTGCGTGCGTATCAACGAGATTGTTCAGAACGTCAGCGAAGCGGACCTGCGTGCGGCGGCGGGCAAGCCGGTGTAAGGCCGCGAGCACAAGTCTCGCTACGAGTCCGTGAGGGCGATGGAATCGCCATGATCGAGCGCCTGGAGGGCGAAGATGATCCGAGTTCACAGGTCACCGAGCGTCACCCTTGCACGTTCTGACGCGCGACGCGGGTCGTCACGGGAACGCGCGAGAATGGTCCTGTCCCTCGCCTCGAAGCTCGTGGCGCTCGCGATCCTTGCGGCGATTCCGGCACGAGCGGCGGCGCAGCGAGCCGATGTTCCGATCCCGGCTTCCGGTGCTGAATTGCGAACCGGCCGGGCGTCTGGTCCGGACCCGGTCTCTGAGGGTCTTGAGAAGCACGCGGGTTCCCTGCTCTCGGGCAGCATCCCCGATGCGGTCCGCCCGCTCGGGCTGCCGGTTCGCGCCCACCCGGCTGCGAGCAACGCCGGCCTCTCGAAACCCTCGGCGACAACCGCCACCGTGGTGCGCACCGCCGCTTCGCTCACCGCCGTTGTGGCGCTCATTCTTCTCGGGGCGTTCGTGGTGCGCTTTCTCGCGCGTCGGCGGGGCGGGATCATGGCCGCGGTGGGGCCGGGCGGGCGCGCGCCGTCGGGGGTTGTTGAAGTGCTGGCCCGGTACCCCGTTGCGCGCAGCCAGACTCTGATCCTCCTTAAACTCCCGCGTCGAGTGCTTGTGCTCTCCCAGACCCGCGGGGTGCGCGGGGCCGCGAGCCTCGCGGCTCTCAGCGAGATTACCGAAGCCGAGGAAGTCGCCGAGCTTGTTCTTCGGACCCGTGAGGCCGACAACCTGTCGATGTCTCGACGGTTCGGGAGCATCCTGAGCGGCGAGGAGCGTGGGCTGGCCAAGCTGCTGAGCGCGATCACGACCGCGCCGAACACCCGCGCTCAGCCCCCGATGGAAGCACACTCGCGTGATCCGCGGCAGCCCGCGCACCGCTACACCTCGGCGCCGTCGGGCGACCGAGTAGAACTCAGCGGCTCCGCTCCCGGTTCGTCCGCCAGCCGCGCTCCAGCGCTCGCGCTCGTCACCCGAGAGTCGAAGAACATCGACAGCACCAAACGCGGGTACACCGACGCACCCAAGCTCGCCAAGCCGAACGGGGGCCCGAGACCTGCCGACCCCGACCTCCAGCAAAGGTTGGCCGCGCTGCGGCAGATCGCGCTCGAACGTAACCGGAGGGCGAGCTGAATGAACCGCGTTGTCCGAATGATCGCTCTCGCGCTCGTGATGTCCGTGCTTGCGCTCCGCGCGCACGCTCAGCGCGGTCCGTCGGTGAACGACTCCGACCGGTCCGCGAGGCCGGTTCTTCCAACCGCCGACTTTCGCCAGGTGCTCCCCGTCAGCGAGCTCAACCCGATCAACGTCCTTGACGGCGCGATGGGAGCGATCCCCGGCGCGACCGGTTCGCTCGCGAGCCGTGCGGGAGCCGGTCCGTCACCCGGCGCCTCGTCCGATTCCAAGTCTTCCGGCGGGCTTTCCGCCGCCGTGAACATCCTGGTCCTGCTCACGGTTGTAACGCTCGCGCCGTCGATCATGCTGATGACGACGTGCTTTCTGCGGATCACGATCGTGCTGGGTCTGCTCAAGCAGGCCATCGGGACCTCAACGGTCCCGCCGCCTCAGATCATCGTGGCGCTCGCTCTGTTCATGACCCTGCTCGTGATGAGCCCGACGATCGACCGCGTCAACAGCGAGGCGATCGCGCCGTACAAGGCCGGGCTCGTCACCGATCACGAACAGCTCTGGGACCGCGCCAAGCAGCCGCTGCGCGATTTCATGTTCGACCAGATCGAAGCGACGAACAACTGGTCGAGCGTGTACATGCTGCTCAACTACCGCGGGGTCGATACGACGCACCCGGAGAAGCTCACGCGGTCGAGCGTCGACATGGTGACGCTGATCCCGGCGTACATGCTCTCGGAGTTGAAGACGGCGTTCCTCATGGGGTTTCGGGTGTACCTGCCGTTCCTGGTGATCGACATGGTGATCAGCAGCCTTCTCATCTCCATGAGCATGATGATGCTCCCGCCGGTGATGATCAGCCTGCCGTTCAAGCTGCTGCTGTTCGTGATGGTTGACGGGTGGCAGCTCGTGGTGGGCAGTCTGATGCACAGCTTTGCGCAACCCGGCGAGATTCCTGACCTTTCGAGGACCTCGGCGATGGTCACGCCGGTGTTGCGGGCCGTCGGCTTTGCATAGGCGCGGCGGCCCCGCGAGCCGGCTCTTCTCCGCGTTCCAGTTGTTGTCTCCGCAGTGTTTCCTAGTGAGGACGACCGAATGTACGACGACGCGACCATCGACCTGATCCGACAAGCGCTGATCATCACGCTCAAGATCTCTGCGCCGATTTTGGCGGCAGGGATTGTGGTGGGCCTCTTCATCAGCATTTTTCAGTCCGTCACGTCGATCCAGGACCAGACGCTGAGCTTTGTTCCCAAGATCGTGTCGATGGTGGCGGTCATTGTGCTGCTCACGCCGTGGATCGTGCAGCGTTTGATGGACTACACCGCCGAGCTTCTGAGATTGGTCTGACGCCGAGCCATGCCGCAGTTTGAATCCGCCATCGCCAACGCTGTCCCCTTCCTGCTCGTCCTGTTCAGGCTTGCGGGCATGTTTGTTTTCACGCCGCTGCTGTCGAGTTCCATGCTGCCGCGTCAGATCAAGGCGTTGCTGGTGATGATGCTGGCGGCGGCGATCTATCCGATGGTGCCCACGCAGGTCTTCGAGCGCGCGAGTGTGGATCTGGTCACGCTGGTTCCGATGATCGTGCGCGAGGCGGTCATCGGGCTGACGATCGGGGTGCTGGCCAGCGTGCCGCTGGTCAGCCTTGAGATGTCGGGCGTTATCATGGGGCAGCAGATGGGGTTCGGGCTGGCACGGGTGTACAACCCTGAGATGGAGTTTGACGCGGACCTTCTGGGTCAGCTGTTTTTCTACATCGGGGCCGGCGCGTTCATCGCGATGGGCGGGCTCGAGACGCTGTTCATTACGCTGGCCAACACCTTCGCGCGGGTTCCGATCGGCGGTGTTGCAAGTCACGACGTGCCACTGCGGACGTTGGTTGCGACGATCACTTCGGGGTTTGAGCTTGCGATGCGCGTGGCGTCGCCGGTGGCCGGGATGATCCTGTTGTTGATCGTTGTCTTCGGCGTCACCGCCAAGACGATGCCGCAGCTCAACGTGATGTCGGTCGGGTTCACGCTCAAGATTCTCGCGGGGATCGGGATCGCCGCGTTCTCGATCTATTCCATCGCCACGGTGGCGGGGGATGAGATCCAGAGCACCCTGAAACTCGTCGTTGATTGGGCGGACGGACTCGGCGGCACGACGATTCCTACCTGAAGCCCGCGTTCGTGTTGCCCAGAACTGTGCGGGCAGGGAGGCCCGACTCATGGCCGAAGACCTCGGAGAACGCACGGAAGCCCCGACGGGGCGCAAGCTCTCCGAAGCACGGAGCGAGGGTCAGATCCCGCGCAGCCAGGATCTGGGCGCGGCGATCGACCTGATCGGCGGGGTGCTCATCCTTGCGCTGCTCGGCGGCGGGCTGATCCAGAGTCTCATTGTCGTGATGCGTCGGATTCTGTCCGAGGGCACGTCGGACGGGTTGCTGACGCTGGATTCGATCAAGCCGCTCGTCAACTTCTCGCTCGGGCGGGCCGCGCTCGCGCTTCTGCCGTTGTTGCTAGTGATGTGCGTGGTGGCGTATGTCTCGCAGGTCGTCCAGGTCGGGCTGGTCTGGACTACCCGTCCGCTGGAACCCAAGCTCAACCGGCTCAACTTCGTGGCCAACTTCGGGAATCTCTTCGGCAAGCGCAACGTGATGAAAACGGTTGTGAACTCTGTCAAGCTGACGTTCGTCATGCTGGTCGCGTGGCGGTATCTCGCGAAGAACGTGGCCCACCTCGCCTACCTGCCCACGCTGAGCATGAAGGCCGGGCTTTGGACCATCGGCACCATGGCTTTCGATCTCGCGGTCTGGCTCCTCGTCGTCCTGCTCGTGATCGGCATCATCGACTGGCTGTACCAGCGCTGGCAGCACACGCAGGACCTGAAGATGACCAAGCAGGACGTCAAGGACGAGCGCAAGGACATGGACGGCGACCCGAAGATGAAAGCCAAGCGGTTCCGCATGGCGCAGGAGATCGCGCTGCAGCGTGCTCGCCAGGCCGTGCCCACGGCGGACGTGATCGTCACCAACCCCACGCACTACTCCGTGGCCATCAAGTACGACAGCGACAGCATGCGCGCGCCCAGGGTTGTCGCCAAGGGCGTGGACCACATGGCGATGCGCATACGGCAGATCGCGGGTATCCACGGCGTGCCGCTGGTGGAGCGCCCGCCGCTGGCACGTGCGCTCTACTACGCGATTGACGTGGGCGGCGAGGTGCCGCCCGAGCACTACCAGGCGGTGGCCGAGATTCTCGCGTACGTGTACGGGATCGAGCGGCAGGCCGCATAGGTAGGTCGGTTCTCCGAACCGATCGTTGTCTTCGTCCCCGACCCTCTTCTTCGACTCGTGCTTCCGATCGTCGTCGAACCATGACCGGCCCCGCAGAACTTCACCATGGCCAAAGCATCCACAAACCCATCCGCCAAAGCAGCCTCGCACGCCAAGCCCAAGGCCGCGCCGGCGGTGAAGCCTCTCGCGGCTCCCGCGCTTGCGGACGCCGGGCCGATCCTTCCGCCGTGGATGCAGAAGATCAAGACGTACCGTGGGCTGATCGTGCCGCTGAGCTTTGTGGCGTTGCTGGGCGTGTTGCTGGTGCCGCTGCCGCCGGCGGTGATGGACGTGCTGATCGCGCTCAATATCAGCCTGGCGATGATCATCCTGCTGACGACGATCTACATGGACCACCCGCTGGATTTCAGCGTGTTCCCGAGCCTGTTGTTGGCGACCACGCTCTTTCGTCTCGTGCTGAACATCGCGTCGACGCGCCTGATCCTGGCGGCGGACGCGACGAGCGCCGAGGGCGCGATGGCGATGGCGGGTCACGTGATCATGGCGTTCGGCAATTTCGTCGCCGGGAAGTCGCTCTTTGTCGGCGTGGTGATCTTCATGATCCTGGTGATCGTGCAGTTCGTGGTGATCACCAAGGGCGCGACGCGCATCGCGGAAGTGGCCGCGCGTTTTACCTTGGACGCGATGCCCGGCAAACAGATGGCGATTGACTCGGACCTCAACGCGGGCGTGATCGACGAGCCGGAGGCGCGCCGGCGGCGCGAGCGGGTCAGCCAGGAAGCGGATTTTTTCGGCGCGATGGACGGTGCCTCCAAGTTCGTGCGCGGCGACGCCGTGGCGGGGATCATCATTACCGTGGTGAACATCATCGGCGGGTTCGCGGTGGGCATGATCACCAAGGGTTGGGACGCCAAGGCGACGGCCGAGACGATCACCAAGCTGACGATCGGTGATGGGCTGACGTCGCAGATCCCGTCGTTCATCATCGCGATCGCTTCCGCGCTCATCGTCACGCGGTCCGGCTCCAAGCAGCAGCTCGGCGACGAACTCACCGGCCAGCTCGTCAGCCAGCCGCGCGGGTTGATCATTACTGCCGGGTTCCTCGGGGCGTTGTCGCTTACGCCGCTCCCCACGGTGCCGCTGCTGACGACCGCCCTGGTGCTGGTTGGCATTTCGTATTTCATGAACCGCAACCAGAAGCTCAACAGCGCCCACCGAGCCAAGCAGAAGGCCGCGGCACCCTCGCAGGCCGCCGAGCCGCCGCCGGTTGAGAACTTGCTGAAGGTTGACACGCTCGAGCTGGAAGTGGGCTATGGGCTGGTGGGGCTGGTCGACGCCGCGCAGGGCGGTGACCTGTTGGACCGCATCAGCGCGACGCGCCGGCAACTGGCGGTGGAACTGGGGCTGGTGATGCCGCCGGTGCGGATCCGTGACAACATGCAGCTCAACTCCAGCGCGTACCGGGTGAAGGTGCGCGGGAACGTGATCGCCGAGGGGATCGTCCGCGTGGGCAAGGTGCTGGCGATGGATTCGGGGATCGTGACCGGGTCGATCGATGGCGAACCCACCAGGGAACCGGCCTTCGGGCTGAGCGCCTGGTGGATCGACCCCGCCCTTCGCACCCGGGCCGAGACCATGAACTACACGGTGGTCGAGCCGACCAGCGTGATGACGACCCACATCACGGAGCTGGTCAAACGCCACGCCGACGAACTTCTTACCCGCGAAGAGGTCGGGAATCTGGTCGAGCAGCTCAAGCAGCGCAGCCCCAAGCTCGTCGAGGAGTTGATCCCCGGCGTGGTCAAGCTCACCGACATCCAGAAGCTTCTTCAGAACTTGCTGCGCGAACGCGTCCCGATCCGCGACATGGAAACCATCTGCGAGGCTCTGTCCGAGTGGGGCGCCAAGACCAAGGACATCGACGTCCTCACGGAGTACGTCCGCAACGCCCTGCGTCGAACCATCTGCAATCTCTACGCCCAGCCCGGGCAGGACGGCAAGCCGCGGCTGGCGTGCGTCACGCTCGATCCGACGCTGGAGGATCAGATCAACTCGTACATCGATCGCGGGGCCAGCGGGACGTCGGTCAACATGCCCGCACGGGTGGCCTCGCGGATCGCCGGGCAGATCACGTCGAGCCTGCAGTTGGTTGTTCAGGCGGGCGGGCATCCGGTTGTGATTGCTTCGCCGCAGGTGCGCGCGGTGGTCCGCCAGGTGGTTGAGCCGCACATGCCCAGCGTAACGGTGCTGGGGTACAACGAGGTGGTGAGCGGGATCGAGGTGGAATCGCTGGCTCTGGTGATGCCCCCGCCCGACCCCAAGGCCGAACGAAGTGAACCCTCGCTGGCGGCGTAGTCCCAGGTGGGTCGGCCTCGGCAGGTCTTTCTGCGAGCCGACTCTTCACTGTTCCGTCGTCAATGGACCGGGTTGCACCTCGCGTCGGGGGCCCGCGGGCCGTGATACGGCGTGTTCAAGAGATCTGTCGATCCCATTCGCGGCGACTCTCGAAAACACCCCCCCTAAGCCGATGGATGATCCCACCGCGCGACCCCGCGCGTTCGCATCTCCCGCGCCGCCGCCGACTCGCCCGCTATGCCCGACTCAACGCCGAAAATCTACCGAGGCCGCACCATGGCCGAAGCCCTCGCCGAGGTCAAGAGAGAGCTCGGCAAGGATGCCGTGATCCTCAAGACCCGCGCGTTCAAGCAGGGGGGGCTCATGGGGGTGGGCGGCAAGCCGGTGGTCGAGATCACGGCGGCTCTGGACCAATCATCCGCCCGTCCGGCCCCGAGCCCGCCGGCTTCTCCCCAGACGCCGGCCCCAACTTCCTCGCCGGAGCCACGCCCGACCACGCGCGAGCAAGCCGTACCGCAGATTGTCACGCGCCCCGTCACTCCGCGGGCGAGCAATCCGACCCCGACTCTTCCGGCCCCGCGTCCGAACTCGACCTCGGCGACTCTCACGCCCCAAGCCCAACCGCTGTCCGGGGCTCAAGCCCTCGCGAACCGGGTTGCCTTCCGACCGACCGACACCCCCGCCCGGCTCATCCTTGAGGAAGAGATCACGAGCATCAAGCGCTTGGTGTCTCAGGTCTTGCAGACGAGCCGGCACGGCGCGTCGCGGGTCGCCAACCGCCCACCGCCGGCCAGCGCTGCGGTTCTCACGCTGGGCCCGCTCAGTGAACCGCTGTTTGCGAACTACATGCGGTTGATCGAGACCGGCGTGGGCTCGGATATCGCCGAGGAGCTCGCGTCCCGGGTGCGCGACGAGCTTTCCGAAGCGGAGCTCGCCGATTCGTCCATCGTCCGGGAGACCCTGCTCCGCCACATCGCGAGCGAGATCCGCACCGCGCCGCCCTCGCGTCCGGGTCGCGGGTCCGACGGGCGTCCTACAACCATCGCCCTGATCGGTCCCACCGGCGTGGGCAAGACCACCACCATCGCCAAGCTCGCCGCCAACGCCAAGCTCAAGCAAGGGCTGCGTGTGGGTCTTCTGACGTGCGACACGTACCGCATCGCCGCGGTGGAGCAGTTGCGGACGTACGCCGGGATTCTGGCGATCCCGCTCCGAGTGGTGCTGGCGCCGCAGGACATGCCGGCGGCGTGCGAGGCGTTTGACGATTGCGACCTGGTCCTTATCGACACCGCGGGCCGCTCGCAGAACGATTCGGCTCGCCTCGATGAGCTGGCGGCCTACATTTCCGCCGCTCGTCCCCACGAGACGCACCTGGCTCTGTCGCTCACCGTTTCCGAACCGGTCATGCTTCGCACCGTGGATCGTTTCACAACCCTGAACCCCGATCGCGTCATCCTGAGCAAGGCGGACGAGGCGGTGCAGTTCGGCCCGATTCTGAACCTTTCCCGCCGGACCGGTTTGAGGATTAGTGCGCTCACTCTGGGTCAGGAAGTTCCCGACCACTACCGGGCCGCCGACTCTGGGAATCTGGCTCGGGTCGTGCTCGACGGCGAGCTTGACGACGACCCAAGCCTTGGGTCCGGATCGGGGCTGTCGGCATGAACACCGGCGCTCCACTCAGCGGCGTTCCGCGCGCGCCCGAGGATCAGGCTTCGAGGCTCCGGCGGTTGGTTGAGCAGTCGGCTTCGTGCTCGGAACCTCCACCCGTTTATGTTGAGCCGGATTCAAACATCCAAACATATCGTCCTTCGGCATCCGTCGTTCGCCCGGCGGTTCGGTCGGCACCGGTGGTGGCGATCGCATCGGGCAAGGGGGGCGTGGGCAAGACCAACCTCGCGGTAAACTTGGCCATCGTCTTGGCACAGCAGGGTTTACGGATCACGTTGGTGGACGCCGATCTGGGCATGGCCAACGCCGACGTGCTCTGCGGGCTCATGCCCGGCAGGAGGCTGGATCGCGCGATTTCGAGCCGAGACCGCCTGACGGACCTGGCGATCAGCGCGCCGGGGGGATTTCGATTGGTGCCCGGCTCGGTCGGTGTCGCGCAGTTGGCGGAATTGCCGTCCCGGGCGCGGGATCTTCTGGTTGAGGGGCTGGCGGATCTGGACGAGACGAGCGATCTCATCTTGGTTGATACGGCCGCGGGCGCGGGGGTTGGGGTGCTGAGTTTTCTGCGGGCCGCGGACTTGGCATTGATCGTGACGACGCCGGAGCCGACGGCGATCACGGACGCTTACGGGCTCATCAAGTGCCTCACTCATGCGGGCTTGTCCCACGGGCAAACCTCGGCGTCGCAGGCCCGGGTGGGCTCGGGAAGATCCGTGGGTGATCTGCGTTTGGTGGTGAACCAGTCGATGGATAGCGCGGAGGGCGAAGCGGTGTACCGGCGGATTGAAGCGGTGTGCGCGCGCTTTCTGGCGGTGGAGTTGGGTTTTCTGGGATCGATGTGCGTGGACCGTGCGGTGCCCGAAGCGGTGCGGGCACGGCACCCTTTCACGTTGGGCAAGCCAACCAGTGGGGTGTCGTTATCGGTGACCCGCATCGCGGCGCAGATCGTGAAATCGCTTGAACTTAGCGCCAATGTCCCGGAGGTCCGCCCGCGCGGGATTCGGGCCGCGCTGTCGTCGTGGTTGACGGGCGGCGTTACAGACGGCAGGGTCCGCACGTCCGGCGCTCTAGGGTGAATTCCCGCGTTGCCGCGCGGTGATTGCTCAAGTTCATTCACTCGCCGACCGACCAAGGCCGAAGCCCGACTCTGGGTTTTCGGCGTGTCGATCAGGGGCGAGGAGCACGCGTGAACAAGGCGACGAAGGTCATCGCGGGATCGCTGGGGCTGACGGCCTTTGCGATCGCGGTGGTGTCGGGCCTGGCCGCGGGGAATCAGTCGGCCGAGATCTTGATCCGAGCGCTGATGTCGATGATGACGTGCTACGTGCTGGGGTTGGTGCTGGGGATGATTGGGGAACACACGATCGAGGAGCATGTGCGCGAGTACGTGAATGCTCGCCCTGCGCAGGGGTCGAGCGTGTCCGGCGCGGGGGTTGAAGGGTCGTTGACAACTGGTGGAAAACTTGAGGAAAACGTTTCGGCTGGTTGACACCGGTCGAGTGATGTATAGTAAATAATGAAGTGTGGACACGGAGCGTCCACGCAGGCCGACCTCGGGTTCACTGGCATGATGCCGCTGAATACGCCCGAGATCGCGCCCCAGAGGGTCAAGGAGCAGACCGATGGCAGCACTCAAGTCTTCGTCATCTCGTCCCACGACTCGGCAGGGCCTTCGCGGCAACGGTCGCTACGCGGCCCGGCACGCCGAGGCGTCGTCGGCGCCTTCGCAGTACGACGAGATTCCGATCAACGACGTGTGGGCCGAGTACCACAAGACCCGCAGCGAGCCGATCCGGAACTTTCTTATGGAGAAGTTCCTGCCGCTCGTTCGCTACAACGCCGAGCGCATCTACAAGCGTTTGCCCGACGAGGTGGACATTGAGGACCTGATGTCGGCCGGGATCTTCGGGTTGATGGACGCGGTGGACGCGTTCGATCTTGAACGCAAGGTCAAGTTTGAGACGTACTGCGCCCCGCGTATCCGCGGCGCGATCCTGGATGAGCTGCGCTCGATGGACTGGGTGCCCCGTCTGGTCCGTCACCGCACGGCCCGGTTTGAGCAGGCCCGGCAGCAGATCGAGATGGAGACGGGGGAACCGGCCAGCGACGACGCGGTCTCCAGCCGCATCGGCATCCAGGGCGAAGAGTTCGACAAGCTCAAACGCGACGGCTCGCCGGTGAACATGCGGTCGATCCACGGGCGGTTCTATTCCAACGACAACGGGCGCGAGACCCGCGAGATCGACGTCATCCGCGACGACGGGCAGTCCAACCCGCTCAAGGACGTGCAGCGGAAGGATCTGAAGGAACTGATTACTAAGGGGCTGAGCCGGGCCGAGCGGTTGATCGTGCTGCTCTACTACTACGAGGGCATGACGATGCGCGAGATCGGCTCCACCCTGGACCTGAGCGAAAGCCGGGTCAGCCAGATGCACACGTCGATCCTGCTGCGGCTCAAGGCGCAGATGCAGCACCGGTCGCTGGAGCTGGAAGAGACGGAGGATTGAGGGAGAGGGGTCAGGACTGAAGGCTGAGGGTTGGGTGCGAAGGCAGGTTGGTCTTCAGGTCGGTTCTAAGCTTGCGAGTTCATTCGGTGCGATCAAACGCCCGGGAGCCTTCTCCCGGGCGTCTGCGTGTTCCGAGCCCGATTTTCTGATTGGGGCTGTTCTTCGTTGGCTTATTGACTCGGTAGGGTGCGGAGCCTGTGGTTTTTCGGGTCAGTCGCATCCGAGGACGAAGGCGTCGGAGAATTCATCGAAGTCGTCACCGGTTACGAACCCGTTCCGGTCAAAGACGGCCGCGATCACGCCGTTCTCGAACGCGATTGCGAACGCGTCAAAGTCGTCGCCGGTGACGAAGCCGTCCCGGTTGAAATCGGCTGCACAGACCGGGACGAGCAAGAAGCGCACACGGCGATCCGCGCCGAGTGCCAACGGGATCGTTGTCCCGTCTGAGGAATAGACGACCCACTCTGTCAGGCCGCTGATGGTTGGAGTGGCGACGTTGTTGTCCGTGTTCGAGAACGAGAGGTAGAGGGTGCCGTCCTCATCGAGCCCGCTAATGGAGAATCCGTCCGTATTTTCTTTCGTCCATGCCTGCTTGGTTGTGAACTCGCAGTCGCCGGGCAAGCCTGAATAGACATCTTCCGCCCCGCTCGGTTCGTCCTGCACGCTGAAAGAAGCCTTGGAGCAATCGCCTTCGAGCGTGACTCGCATCTCCGCGTTTCCGCCTCCGTTGTCGTTTGTGAACGGCTCGTCGTGGACGACGGTCAGCGTGATCCCTTCCTTGGACGAGCACAACAAGGTGTGAGTTCTGTTCCTGACGGGTGTGATGAGCGGTCCGTTGTACGAGAATGCTTCGTTGAGTTCGTAGGCGTAGAGCTCCTTGGCACCCGCGTTCGTCAGGAAGTACGAGAGTCGGCCCAAGACGTGCGAGTCAAAATCGCCTCTTCCTGCGGCCGATTCCTGCGAGACTTGCACACGGGCGAGGGGGCACTGCACCGCTGCGCAGTCGCGCGTGAGTTGGATGAAGTCGATCGCGTACCCCCAAGAGGTTCCGGCCGTGGCTTCGAGGACCACCTTGTCGATTTCTGGCGCTCGAACGCTGAACAGCGTCGCCTTGCCGTCGTGGGCACGGGGATCCCCGTCGTTGTGGGTGTCCGATGCAACGGAGACGCCGTTGCGGTATGCCCGGAGCGTGTACTTTTCCCCGCCATCGATATCGACGACGTACAACCTGACGCTAGTGACAGGGCTAGCGATCTTGGTAACAGGATCCATGAAATCCATTTGGATGTTGTGAACGGCACCTTCTGGGTCGGTCAGCCCGGCCTCGCCGAGTGGCATCGGCGTATCGCTTCCGCTCGAAGAATTGAATGCCACCGATGGTTCCGGCCCTTCGCGAGCCACGATCGGCGGTTTGTTCGGCAAGCCCGGCGTCGAGAAGACGACATTCCACGGCTTGCCGTATTGGGTTGTGATCTTCGTGTCTTCGGCGAACTCCTCGAAGTCGATGATGTACAGGCGTTCGGATGTGACCTGAGCCGCCGCCGGTGACTGGAGGAGACCGGCGGCCGCGACCAAAGTCAGCGAGCTGGTGAGCGATCGAATTGTCATTTTTTCTCCTTGCTTGGGGTCAGAGTGACGGGTGCGCGTGCAGGATTTCTTGTGTTCAACTTTCGACCGTCGATGGTTCTCGTTCGGCGCGATCCTGCCTTGGTCGACGATCTGTCTTTCAAGGTGTGACCGCCACGAGCCGCACCCTTAGAAGGCGTAAACCGCCGAGATGCGCCTCTGGAATCTTGGCTCACTGCTCAGGATTCCAGCGGTGCCTGTGGCGCAAGTGCTTTGCTGGCAAGAACTCGCGAGCTGTCGGGTCTTCACAAAAAAATTGAGCGGGTGGCGAGCGGATCGACTCCCAGAAGGGAGGACCGCCCACGGAACATGCAGTGAACCTCGTCTGATTCGCTGTCGCAGCCTTTGTGCTCGTATACTTCACTCGGCTAGAAGCGAGCCTCCGGATCCGCGGGAAGGGTTCAACCCAACTTCTTGTTCTCCATCATCGCGTTTTTTTCGCACGTTCTTCGTGCCGCCTGTTTGCGGATCCGGGCGAGTTGCATGGAGAACTGCCGTGGAAAAAGATCTTCCTTCGCGCCCGCACCTGGACCACCTTCGGCGACAGGCCAAGTCGTTGCTCGCGGCGCTTGAGAAGGGCGACCCTGAGGCCGTCGCGACGCTGGCCGAGTTTCTGCCCGCCGCCAAGGGCATGAAGCCGGCGCAAATCGAGCGGGCTGGGTTTCGGTTGGCGGATGCGCAGTCGGCGATCGCGCGGCAGACGGGGTTTGAGAGCTGGCCTCAGCTCGCACGGCACGTCGAGCAGCTTCGCGCGCTCGAAGGCACCTGGACGTTCGCGCAGCTCCAGATCGAGGGCACGACCGTCCCGGCGAGCGGGCTTACCTCGTCGCGGTTGCTCATCGACGGCGATCGCTTCCGCACCGAATCGCCCGAAGGTGTCTACGAGGGGGTGTTCAACATCGATGTGGAGGCTGAGCCGCACCACATCGACATCGAGTTCGTGGCCGGGCCGGAGGCGGGCAACTGGAACTACGGGATTTTTCGGTTCAGCGGGGCGGGCAGGGACGTGCTCGAAATATGTCTCGATGTGAACGGCAAGCCGCGGCCTGGCGCGTTCAAGAGCACGCCGGGGAGTGGGCACGCGTACGAGACGCTGGTTCGGGAGAGCGCGGATCGCCCCGCGTCCGTGACTGGCGGCGTTGCTCCGACGCCGCAACCGCCGATCGAGGCGAGTGGGGCCGAGGAGTTCGCGTACCTTGCTTCGGCGACGCTCGCGCGGCTTCAGGGCGAGTGGAGCGCGGTGGCGATCGTTCGGGACGGCGCTGCGCTCCCGGCGTTCTTGCTCAAGACGGGGAGACGGATCGCGAGCGGGAATGAGGTGAAGGTCTTCGCGGCGGGGCAGCTTGTGATTCACGCGCTCGTGCGGATCAACGAGAAGACGACCCCGATGCAGATCGACTACCGGAACTTGGCGTGCCAGGCTCCGGGGTCGGTGCAGCTTGGGATCATGGAGTGGCGCGGCGAGGAGGTGTGTTTCTGCATGGCGGCCCAGGGGAAGGAGCGGCCCGCGGAGTTCACGTCCGAAACCGGGAGCGGTCGGACGCTGAGCCAGTGGAGGTTTGCGAAGAGGTAGGATCGATACGGATTCAATTTCGTTTCTGCGTGTTCTGAAAGACACCCGGACCTTCGCCGAGCCTCAGATCCGGCGTCCAAAGGCGCAGATTCTCGTTGGAATCCGTCTCAGCACCCGGCCTCGAACGCGACGACGTAGGCGTCGTAGTCGTCGGCGGTGACGAAGCCGTCTTTGTTGAAATCGGCGGCGGGGTTTCCGAGGACGAACTCGGCGACGTAGGCGTCAAAGTCGTCGGCGGTGACGAAGCCGTCGCCGTTGAAATCTGAGGGGCAGAGGAGGGCGACGACCTGGACGTACCCGCCGTTGCCGAAGGTGTTGGCGTGGACGGCCTTGCCGCCGACGGCGATGTATTTGCCGTCGGAGCTGATATCGACCCAGGAGGGCGATCCGGGGGTGTCGATGGAGCTGAGGAGCGTGGCGGTTCGGTCGAAGACGCGGACTTCGGGGTGGGCGTTGTCCTGCGTTCCCCAGGAGGCGACGGCGAGGACCGAGCCGTCGTCGGAGAGGGCCGCTCCGACGGCCGAGTCTTGGAAGCCGCCGGTGCCGGAGGTGTTGGATGTTCCGAGGAGCGTGCCGGTGGTGACGTCAAAGACGCGGGTGGCGGTTTTGAGGTAGCCGTTGTAGTCGTGGCTGATGACGCCGACGGTGTTGCCGTCGCGTGAGATGGCGATTCCCCAGCCGAACCAGGAGGTGGCGGCGTTGAAGTTCACGGCCTGGACGTAGGACGATCCGACTTTCTTGAAGACTTTGAAATCGAACCCGCCGAGGGCGAAGGTCTGGCCGTTGCCGGAGATGGCGAAGCGTCCACCGGAGCCGACGACGCTGGCCGAGGTGATGACCGAGCCAGTGGCGGAGTCGATGAGGCGGGCCTGGTCGTTGACGGTGACGAGGGCGAGCGTGCCGTCGTCGGAGAGGTCGACTCCGCCGGCGTAGCCCTTGTCGAGGGGCCAGGTGTGGAGGATCGCGCCGGTGGGGCCGCTGAGGAGGACGAGGGAGGGGATGGGGTTGGTTGAGTCGGTGGTGTCGGTGAGGATGCAGGCTACGACGGTGCCGTCGCGTGAGACTTTGATGTTGTAGTAGCCCGCGTTGTTGAGGTTGGCGGGGAAGGCGTGGGTCCACTTGAAGCCGGCCGCCTTGGAATAGGCGGTGACGGAGTAGGTGGAGCCGCTGGAGTTGAGCACCGCGGCGAGGTCCGCGCCGGTAGCGGCGGAGACTGAGGTAAGAGAACCGGCTGGGGATGGGTAGTTCACGAGGGGTGTGCCGTCGCCGGAGATATCAAAGCGTTGGGCGCGTGGGCTGTTGAGCCACTGCCCGGCCCAGAGGCTGCCGGAGGCTTCGGAAAAGGCGACGGTGGAGGCGATGGCGACGGGGTCGGAAAAGGTCCAGCCGGTGGCGCGGGAGGAGAAGACACCGAGGTCTTCGCCGGGGGCGATGCTGCGCTCGATGAGCGTGCCGCTGGGGTTGGTTGCGGCGAAGGTCGCGGACCCGAGCTGGGCGTGGGCGTGGTGTGCGCCGAGCGCGAGAAGCGTGAGGGCGGAGAGGGTGGACGGGGTACGACGAGAGCGGTTTGACATGGCGGATCCTCCACGCCGAGTCTACAGCGCGGCGGGCTTTGTGCGAAGGATATTTCTTGGGCGTCGTCGCTATTTGGCGGGCTTGGGCGCTTCTGGCGCGGGCGGTTCGGGGAGGGGGAGGAGCTGCGGGATGCGTTGGGCGTATGGGGCGAGGCGCGGCCCGTCGCCCTCGGGGTGGTCGATGTAGTAGAGTCCGAGCGTGGTGTAGTGGTTGCGGAGGGGCGTGCGGTCTTCGTCCCAGCCGCCCCGGCCGTGCTCCATGGTGAAGAGCAGAGATTTGGTGAAGGTGATGGGATCCTGGACGTGCCAGCGGTAGACGGTGTTGTTGATAGCGCGTTTTTCGCCGCCTTTGTCGGGGTTGTCGTAGTAGGTGACGCCGAAGTAGGGAGTCTGGAAGGTGTGGCCGAAGTCCCACGCGCCGCAGAAGTAGTCTTCGGTACCGGTGCCGGAAAGGTCTGGCTTGGGGTTGCCGTCGATGAAGAAGTTGTCGTCACCCTCTCCCCACCAGCCGTCGCTGTTGGTCAGGACGGTGAAGACGGTGCCGACGAAATGACCCGAGCCCTTGGCCTCGCAGACCTTGAGCGGTTCGCCCTTGGGGGCGGGGAAGAAGTTGCGGTACTGGGCGTGGAAATAGCGAGCGTCGGGCTGGGGCCTGGACTCGAGGCGGTAGTCGAAGTTGTAGTAGAACGCGCCGACGGGCTTGCTGCCCTCGTTGGTGACGGTGAGCACGGCGTGCTTCTGGAAGGGCATGGGCCAGTAGCAGTTGAGGGCCATTTGGCCGCCGACGGAGACAGGGGCGCTGTGGAACTCGACGTACTTGCCGGGGCCTTGGGCGAAGAAATCGCCGACGGGGCACTCGACGGCGGGGGTGGCGGCGTCGTCCCAGGTCATGCGCAGGACCAGCTCGCGCAGGTGGTCGGGGGACTCGGCGGCGATGGTCATCCAGAGGTGGGTGAATCGGCCGTTGCCCTTGATGTCTGCGAGCGTGAGGGTTGCGCCGGGGGCGATGGGGCGAGCGTCGGCGTTCTTTCCGGTCGCGTCGGCGCTCGAGGCGCGGAGAACCTGGTAGTCCTTCTTTGACGCGAGGTCATCGGGGACCTGGGCCGAAGCTGAAAAGACCGATCCGAGAGCGACGCCGACGCACGCCACGCACGCGAACTTTCTCATGAGTTGATCCTCTGGCGGCGGAAGTGCCGCGGGGGCAGTCTACCGCGCGGGCGGGGTCGGCGGGCGGATGGGCGTGGTGGCTCGTACTCTCTTTCCGTGAGCCGGGAACGAACATCATCCGCGCCGGACGGGCCCCACCACGAGGCGTGCATCGCCGTCGGCTCGAACCTGGGCGATCGGGCGGAGAACGTGAGGCGGTCGATCGACGCGATCGCGCGGATTCCGGGCACCTTCGTGCGTGCCGCGTCACGCGTGTACGAGACGGCCCCGGTCGGTGGGGTAGCGCAGGGTCCGTACCTGAACGGCGCGGTGGTCGTTGAGACGGGGCTTGCTCCGCGGGAACTGCTGGGTCATCTTCTGCGGATCGAGCGGGAAGCGGGGCGTGATCGCGCGAGGGAGCGGCGGTGGGGGCCTCGGGCGCTGGATCTTGACCTGGTGCTGTTTGGAGATGTCGTGATCGACGAACCGGACCTGACTGTGCCGCACGCGCGGATGCACGAGCGTTTGTTCGTGCTCGATCCGCTGGCCGAGGTTGCGCCGCACGCGGTGCATCCGGTGCTGGGGAAATCGGTCCTTGAACTCCGGGACGGACTCGTGCTGAAAGCGCCGCTGTGACTCGGAGTACCACGCGGATGGTCAGAGCGCGCGAACGCGAAGGATACAGATTCGCGGGAGCCCTGTTCGGGCTCACGGCGGTGTTCACGGTGCGCACCGCCGGGGCGCGGAGCGCCGCGACACCGCTCCAACCCCCGATCGTGACTCCGTCCGCGAGCCACCAGATCATCCCGTCGACGGCGGGCGAAGCGTTGCGACGGCTCACGGCGTCGTATCGCTCGGGCCCGATTGCCGAGCGTGTCACGTTTCTCGGGGGCGATGACCCTCAGGGGGTGGACGCGGGACGGTCGGTGCTCGTGCGGATGCGGGCGGGTGTGGCCCCGGAGCGGCTGGACACGGCGATTCGCCTTGAGTTCCCGGATCTTTCGGTGTTTGTCGCGTCGGGGCGAGCGATCATCACGAGGGCGAGCGATCCGACGGGGTATGTCGAGCGGACGGTGGAGGGCGGGCTGACGCTTTCCGCGTTGGAGTCCCTGTTGCCGCCGCTGGCGCTGCCGCAGGTTGCGTTGGTCATCGGGGACGAGAAGCTTTCGCAGCCCACGCCGTTCGGCGCGGCGGGCGGTTGGGAGCTGGGGCAGCGCGAGCCGGGTGACCCGGAGTTCGCGGTGCGTCTGATCGGCACGGGGCCGGTGGCGACGACCGAG
>JBGAOD010000189.1:0-7395 GCA_044221955.1 Phycisphaerales bacterium
CGGTGACCTCGACCTTGAGCGACTCCGGGCAGGAGATGAAGTACCGCGGCTTCTCGGTGTCGTCCGACGGCGCAACGACCGTCACCGATTCGACGTGGCCGTCGTCGCAGTGGGGACACGGCGCGGTGAGCCCCGTCTGAGCGGGGCGCACCAAGTGTGACCTCAGCAGGTCGTCGAGCGCCCCTGTGGGCCAGCGCGACACCTCTGAGTGGTCGAAAAGTGACCCCGGCATGTCCGCCGCGACGAGCAGCATCCGGAAGAGATCAGCCTTGGTCATCGGTCACCTCCCAACGGCGCAGGCACCGCTCGCCGATGACGCGAACCTCGTCGGGCTTGCTCTTGAGGTTGCTGGAGTGCGGGACCGAGACCTCGAACGTCAGCGTTGGCTGGCGACCGACACCGTTGTGGACGAAACGGAGCGAGAACGTCGCCTGGACGACGCGCAGCCCTTCGACTGGCAGGTTCTCGCGGCGCAGCCAGCGGTCCATCTTGCGGTAGATGTCGTTGCGGTCGCCGCGCGGATCGGCCTTGATCTCGATGTGTCCGCCCCCGCCGCGCGGCACGATGCGCAGCCGCGTGATACGAGCGTCCTCGACGCGATCGGCAGGATCGGTGGGAAGCGGGAAATCGTTCTGGAGCAGATGGTCGAGGCGATACGACGGCTTGAGCGGGTCCGCCGGCGGGATGTCCTTCTTGAGCACGGCCTTGCAGAACGCCACCTGCAGCGTCGTCCACATCTTCCCGCCACCGGGCGCGACGATCTCGAGGACTCCCTCATCGCCGCTGTAGACGAACACGTTCTCGAAGGCGTACCGATCCCAGCGCACGATCGGCTGGCTGTCGTTGCCGTCGAAGACCAGGTGCTTGTCGGGGTAGTCGTCGAGGTACGCGAAGAAGTAGTCCGCGCCGTCGGCGCGGCGGTAGTGCTCCACCATGCACTGTTTGCCGCGCAGCTGGGCCGGCGCATACACCGATGAAAGTGCTTCACCGAGCGGGCCGCACAACGACTCGGGATCGTCGAGCTGGCGCTTGGGCAGGCCGTTGCGGCGGTTCCAGAGGCGGCCTCCGGTCAAAGCATCGGCGCGGGCGAACATCGCCGCGTCGTTGAAGACCTCCGGCGCGTACAGGTACGACCACATCGCCTTGTCGGCCTTGCTGCGCTGCGCGGAGAAGTCCTCGGCCCGGTCGGGGTGGCGAGCGAGGATGCCCTCCGCAAGCACGGCCACGCCGCGGTGATCGGCGAGTTCGTTGACGTCGCGGATGATCATCTGCACTTCGCGCTGCTTGGCGTCCGAAAGCGCGAGCCAGCCCGCGAACACCGGCTCGATGCGGTGCTCGCTAAGCTGGTCCCACGGCACGTCGGCGAGTTCGCCGCGGCGCGTGAAGAACTCGCGGAGCAGTGAGTTGGCGATCTGCTTGAGGACTTTGCGGGGATCAAACGGCTTGGCCATGTCTGCGATTCCTTGTCTGTCGTTTGCTAAATGGTTGACACTCAGGACGTGACAGTGCCGTGCCGGTGTCGTGGCATGCAGGGTCAGAACAGCGTGTTGGGGCGTTCGCGCATCAGCAGGCCGAGCTTTTCGAGGCGGATGCGCATCGCCTCGGCGGACACTTGTCGGTGCCCGGCCGGCCCCCTCGTGCCGCGAACTTGAGCGAGAACGACGCGGACGCGACGCACCCCGTCGGCTGTGACGTTCTCCGACCGGATCCACCGCTCGAGTTTGCGGTAGATGTCGTCGCTCGAGCCCTTGGGATCGGCCTTAATCTCGATGTAGCCGCTGGAAGCGGGGCACGATCCGCATCCCGCGTGATCTTCCTCCTCGACACACCGTCAGTCGCCTCCAGCAGCAGCGGAGAGTTCGGAGCCAGCAGGTGATCGAGCATGAACGTCGGCCGCAGCGGGTCCGTCGGTGCGACAGAACTGCTTGAGCACTGCCTTGCGAAGGCACTGCAGTGGTTCCCAGACCTTTTTGCCACCCTGCGCGAACACCTCCAGGAGCCGTCGTCTGCGTTGAAGACGAAAACGTTCTCGAAGGCATACCGATCCGACCTGATGATCGGCTGGTCGCTCTCGCCGTCGAAGACGATATGCTTGTCGGGGTAGTCGTCAAGGTACGCGAAGAAGTACTCCGCGCCGCCCTGGCGGCGGTAGTGCACGACACAGCACCGGCCGCATCTGCACCGGGCCGTAGTAGGACGTCGCGGCATCGCCGAGGGCCTGGAGCATGGTGTCCGTCACGACGATTGCCTCTTTGGGGAGGCTGTTGCGGCGTTTCCAATGGCGGCCCGCCGCGAGCATCGGCGCGGGCGAAGAGGGCTACCTCGCTGAATGCTTCGGGAATGTTGAGGTACACCCACATCGCCTTGTCTTGCTTGCTCGCCTGCGTCTTGAACTGGTCAGCGACTTCAGGCTTCCGCCACAGGATCTCCTCGGCCAGCACCGCCATGCCGCGGTGGTCGGAGAGTTCGCTGATGTCGCGGAGGATCACCTGCACCGCGAGCTTCTGATGCTCCGGCAGTGACTGCCACGCATCAAACACAGGCTCGATGCGGTGCTCGCTTAGCTGGTCCCACGGCACGTCGGCGAGCTCGCCGCGCCGCGTGAAGAACTCGCGGAGCAGCGAGTTGGCGATTTGCTTGAGGACTTTGCGGGGATCGAACGGTTTCGCCATTGCTGAGTTTCCTTGTCTGTCGTTTGCTAAATGGTTGACACTCGGGACGAGACAGAACCATGCCGGTGTCGTTTGGAATCCGGGTCAGAACAGCGTGTTGGGACGTTCGCGCATCAGCAGTCCGAGCTTCTCAAGGCGGATGCGCATCGCCTCAGCGGATACTTCGAATCGTTCGGCCAGTGGCTTGGCGAACCGGTCCAGGCGGACGTTGTCCGGATCGCGCCCGCCGCCGCCGGTCGCCGGCGGCAGTGATGAGAGGATCACCGGATCGAGACTGCCCTGCCATTCCTGCCACGTCGCGACGACGAGTTTCTTGGGCATGAGGGCGTAGCTGGCGAAGTTGTCGGCCTGCCACTCTACCGACGGCTTATCGCTGGAGCGACACACGAACGCTGGTTGACCGTGACCACCGAACAGATGGGCCTGTGATGGATCTTCTCGGTAGAGCTGGCGATGAAGGCGCCAATGTCCGATCTCGTGCGCCAGCGTGAACCGGAACCGCCCGAGCATCTGCGGGAAGGTGTGCGGGTCGAGGCTGGCGTCGACTTTGACCAGGCCGTTCTTGAACCAGATCGCGCCGAGCACGTCCGGGTTGCCAAACGTCCCACGCAGATCATCGATCTCGAAGGTCAGCTTGAGCTGCACCTCGAGCACCTCCTCGATGGGGACGGGCAATGACACCGCAACGCCCTGATCGCGTGCATATTCCGCGAGGAGAAGCTCCGCATCCTGTTCGATGCGTTTCTCGGGAATGAACGGAACTTCGCCGACAGAGGACCGCCAGTTCATTGGCTGCCCTCCTTACCGCCCATCTTGTTGGCTTGATCGAGCAGCTTCTTCATCTGTGCCGGGGTCAGCCCCTTGGCCGCACGACGTTGCCGCCGGTGCATCGCCTCGGGTTGACTTTGGATGATCTTCGGCAGGTCGTCGGGCACGCGGCCGGCCATCGCGATGAGCTCGTCTGCCGTCTCGCCCAGCAGCTCTGCCATTTTCTGCACGCGATCGGCTGTGGGTGGCGTGTCGACTTTGCCCTGCTCGATATGCGACAGGTACGTCGGACTCACGCCAAGGAGCTCAGCGAACGGCGCAGGCTGTAGCCCTTGGCGGTTCGCCGCTCACGCAGGAAGCTTCAGATTTGGGCTTGGACTCGGTCATGGTGGGTTTGACGCTGACGTGTTACCTGTTTACCGTACATGGACATAACCGGCGGGTCAAACGCCTGCCCTGCCGGTTCTTCGCCCGAGCCCCTTCCCATGCCCGTGAACGCCCCCAACCTGAAATCCGCGGCTCTGGGACGCCGCCAACACGCTGCGGGGCTCCGCCGTCGACCGCACGGATTGGAAGGGGTACATCCTCCCGCTCCTGTTCTTCAAGCGGATCAGCGATGTCTGGGATGAAGAGACGGCCGAGGCGGCCGAGACATTTGGCGAGGCCGATCCATCCCTCTATCCGGAAGTACACCGATTCAAGCTCCCCGATGGGTGCCATTGGGACGACGTCCGGACCACGTCCGCCAACGTCGGAGCTGCTCTGCTCCGTTCGATGCAGAAGATCGAGAAGGCCAACCCCGACACCCTTTACCGCGTGTTCGGCAGTGCTGACTGGGGCAACAAGGAGAAGTTTACCGACGAACTTCTCAAGGACTTGATCGAGGGGTTCTCGGCGATCCCGCTCGGCAACAAGGCCGTCAGCACCGACGTGCTCGGCGACGCCTACGAGTATCTGATCGGCAAGTTCGCCGATGTCGCGCGCCGGAAGAAGGCGGGCGAGTTCTACACCCCGCGCAGCGTTGTCCGCATGATGGTCGAAATCCTTGACCCCAAGGAGGGCGAGTCCATCTACGACCCCGCCTGCGGCACCGGCGGCATGCTGCTCGGCGTGATCGAGCACGTGCAGCGCAATGGTGGTGACCCGCGCACATTTTTCGGCAAGGTGTACGGTCAAGAGAAGAACCTCACGACCTCGTCCATCGCTCGCATGAATCTCGTGCTTCCACGGCATCGAGACTTCCAAATCGCCCGCGAGGACACGCTCCGCAATCCCGCCTTCAGCGACGCGAGCACCGGTGGCCTTCTCACCTTTGACTGCGTCATTGCCAACCCGCCATTCTCTCTTGACGAATGGGGCCACGAGGTTTGGGAGGCAGATCCTTGGGGACGTGTCAAGTTCGGGGTGCCACCAAAGAGTTGTGGCGACTATGCCTGGGTCCAGCACATGCTCGCTTCAACAGCACAACGTGTTGGTCGTATGGCAATGGTCTTGCCGGTCGGGGCACTCTTCAACACTGGAAAAAAGAATCAAGTATTCGCCGCGACATCCTAAAGGACGGACGCCTCGACGCAATCATCACTGTCGGTCCCAACATCTTCTACGGCACAGGGATTCCTGCATGTGTTTTAGTCTTTCGGCAACCCCGGACGCCAGCTACCGGCGTTTTTAATATCGACGCGTTTGATCAGTACGCCTCGGCTCGCAGTCAGAACTTCTTCCTCCCCGACCATGCAGCACAAGTTGTTACCTGGTATCGCGAGCCGCCGGCACATCCCTGGTCGCTGTCGACAAGTGAGCTTGGATGAAACCGCTTGAACCGATGGAGCTTGTATCCGGCGGTTTACATCGACAACGACAACGCGTTGAACTATGCGAGCAAAGGCGCTGTATCCCAACCGATCGATGTGTCGAAAGCTCGCTCCGCAGTAGTCGACGCGATCCGAGACGCGAAGCAGCGGGAGAGAGAGCTTCAATCGCTCCGCGAAAGTGGTGGGTGGCTTCGATGACACTTGCCTCTCTCAGCAGCAACTCGAATCCTACCTCTGGGGCGCAGCCACGCTCCTCCGCGGCCTCGTCGACGCCAGCGACTACAAGCAGTACATCTTCCCGCTGCTGTTTTTCAAGCGCCTCAGCGACGTCTGGGATGAGGACTACCAGCAGGCGTTCGCCGAGACCAAGGACGCCAAGTACGCCACCGCTACAGCGAACGACCGCTTTGCCGTTCCCGGGGGCGCTCACTGGAAGGACGTCCGAACGGCCCCCAAGGACGTCGGCCGCGCTCCCTTCTGAACGCGTTTCAGGCGATCGAGTCCGCCAACCCCGAGCGTCTCCAGGGCGTCTTCGGCAACGCCCCGTGGACCGACAAGGCCCAGCTCCCCGACGCCACGCTCAAGAACCTGATCGAGCACTTCTCCAAGCACACACTCAGCCTGGCCAACGTCCCCGAGGACGAACTCGGAAACGGCTATGAGTACCTCCTCATCAAGCAGTTCGCCGACGACTCGGGCCACACCGCCCAGGAGTTCTACACCAACCGCACGCTCGTCCATCTCATGGCCCAGATGCTCGAGCCCAAGGCGGGCGAGTCGGTCTACGACCCCACCTGCGGCACCGGCGGCATGCTCATCTCGTGCCTGGCCGAGGTGAAGCGCCGCGGCGGCGACACCCGCACCATGGGCCTCTACGGGCAGGAGCTCATCAACATCACCGCCGCGATCGCGCGGATGAACCTCGTGCTGCACGGCGTGTCGGACTTCCACGTCGCCGCCGGCAACACGCTCGCCGCGCCCGCGTTCGCCGAGGGCGATCGCCTCCGCACCTTCAACGTGGTCCTCGCCAACCCGCCCTACTCCATCAAGAAGTGGAACCGCTCCGCCTGGGAGAGCGACCCGTGGGACCGCAACTTCCTCGGCACGCCCCCGCAGGGCCGCGTCACGCCTTCTTCCAGCACATCCTGAAGAGCATGGACCCGAAGACGGGCCGCAGCGCGGTCCTGTTCCCGCACGGCGTGCTCTTCCGCAACGAAGAGGCCGACATGCGGCGCAAGCTCGTCGAGTCCGACCTCATCGAGTGCGTTCTCGGCCTCGGCCCGGGCTGTTCTACAACTCGCCGATGGAGGCGTGCGTCGTCATCTGCCGCAGCCAGAAGCCCAAGGCCCGCAAGGGCAAGATCCTGTTCATCGACGCCGTGGCGGAGATCGCCCGCGAGCGTGCACAGAGCTTTCTCCACGCCGAGCATCAGCAGCGGATTCTCAAGGCGTACCAGTCCTTCGCCGACGTCCGCGGCCTGGCCGTCGTCGCTGCGCTGCCCGCCGTATTGGCCAACGACGCCAAGCTCTCGCTTCCGCTCTACGTGAGCCGCCCGAAGTCTGCCACGGTGCCTGGGGAGGCATCAACGCTAGCGGAGGCGTGGGCCGAGTTCGATCAGGGCGGCCGCGAGTTCTGGCAGCAGATGGACGCGCTCGTAGAAACGCTCGATGGCGTGGTCGCCGAGGAGGGTGGCGATGCCTGAGGTTAAGTCCGCTAAGAAATCCGCAGGTTGGACCAAGGTCGCCTTCGGCGACGTTGTCCGCCTTTGCACTGAGCGTTCAAGCGATCCCGAAGCAGACGGTTTCGAGCGGTACATTGGGCTGGAGCACCTCGATCCGGGCGAACTCCGGGTGCGCCGATGGGGCGACCTCGCCGACGGCGTCACCTTCACGAATGTGTTCCGCCCCGGACAGGTGCTCTTCGGCAAGCGCCGCGCGTATCAACGCAAGGTCGCCATTGCTGAGTTCAGCGGCGTCTGCTCTGGCGACATCTACGTGCTCGAGCCCATAGACGAGGCGCTGTTGCCCGAACTCCTGCCATTCATCTGTCAGACCGACGCGTTCTTCGACCATGCGGTTGGCACTTCCGCCGGGTCGCTTTCGCCCCGGACCAACTGGGAGAGTCTTGCGAGCTTCGAGTTCACC